>JAKAIL010000283.1 GCA_021825235.1 Bacteroidota bacterium
GATCTTGAATCCTGAAACGATTAGGGTATCGAAGTTCTGTTGCGCAGTGGATACCACCCCCATCGCCGCCTGGTAGCGGACAAAGCTCGAGATGCGCGAGAGCATCGTGCGCGAGAACTGGAGGCGGAACCTCAGGAATTTGCGGACCAGCACCGTCGCCACCAGCGAGGAAAGAAATCCCGTAGCCACAGTGATTTGGATTACATCTAATGCCGAATGAATTCGGTTGAGAAAAAGAAGGATCCCGAGGATAATCGAGGCGACACCGAAATTCGAGAAATCCACAAAGAAGATTTCTTTCATTCGAAAGTTGCCTTGCAGGACTTTCGAAAAGACCACACGCGGCATGGTAAGGATTGCGAATACGGCCAGCCACGGCAGCAGGTCCGGGAGCGCGGCGTTATTGAGGACGGTGCCAACTACGGCTCGAAAAATCAGCAGAACTGTCAGTGCCAGCGAGATGAACGCGATGAAGAGCGAGACCGTAACGGTTACCAATTCCTCCAGATTCACATTGGGTTCCACTCCGAATTTTACGATGGCCTGCAAGGCAAAGCCATCCGAAAACGTGAACAGCATGGCAAAGAGTGACTGGAATACGGCGAGCGTTCCGAACTCCGCAACCGGTAGTTTCCGCGCGACGAACAGCCACGCCACAGCATAGACGAGCGGCAGTCCGCGCGAAGCAAACGCCCACGCCCCTTTCCCAATGTGTTGGCTAAATTTCAAAGGAAATTATTTAAAGTACTGTAGTACGGTGATTGCGAGCCGCGAGATTCGACCGAAGGGGAATCTTGCGGCGAAGCAATCCCTTCCGGAAGGAGATTGCTTCGTCGAATTTAACTCCCTCCGGTCGTCAAATCCTCCTCGCAATGACGACGAGCCCAACAATCGAATTCAGCCTTTCGGCACCGTAACCCGTGGAACTCCGTTAAAGGCAGCCACTTTTATGATCGTAACATCGAACGGCACCCTCGAAGAGCATCCCGCGGTTCTTTCCGGCAAGGCCATGGCCGACGCCACCACCCGCGTTCTCGCGCAGCACCCGGAGTGGTCCAGAGCATATCGCATATTAGGGCGTACAGGTTTCACGGTAAGCAGTGCGGGATTCGGCGGCTATCGCGTCCATCGGAGTGTGCAGGCGCATCGGGCAGCGCTGGCGAAGGCGGTTCGCATGGGTGTTAACCTGATTGATTCTTCTTCCAATTATGCGGGTGGAAATTCCGAGCGGATGATTGGTGAGGTGCTGGCCGGACTGATTACCGCTGAAAAGATCTCCACCCCCCAACCCCCTCCTCTTCCGCTTCGCTCCAGAGGAGTGGGAGTCATGCGGGAAGAATTAGTGGTTGTCACAAAGGGTGGCTATATTCAGGGCGAGCTTTACGAAGAAATGCAGCGCCGGGCCAATACGGCACATGCCGATTACTCCGCCGGTTCCGAGCTTTCGGAACTCGTGCGGCACTCCGATGGCCTCTGGCATTCGATCCATCCGGATTTCCTACGCGACCAGATTACCGATTCGCTCGAACGACTTCAATTGGAAACCATAGACGTGTATCTTCTCCACAACCCGGAATATTACATTGAATGGGCGCTGGGTGAAGGCATGACGGTCGGGGAAGCGCGCGATGAATATGACCGGCGCATTAAGCAGGCATTTCAATATCTGGAGTCGGAAGTGGAGCGCGGCCGCATTCAGTGGTATGGCATTAGTTCCAATACGTTCCCAAAAGCCGAGGATGCTCCCGACCGCACGTCTCTCGAACGCGCGTGGCAATCGGCCGAAGAAATTGCCGGAGAAAATCACCACTTCGGCGTCATTGAGCTACCACTTAATATTTTTGAGTCCGGAGCCGTAACGGAAAAAAATCAGAAGCACGGTACGCAAACCGTGCTGGAATATTGCGCCGAAAAGAATATCGGCGTGCTTACCAATCGTCCACTGAATGCCATTGTTGGGCGGATGAGCGATCATCCGCAGCAGTTGATCCGTCTTACTGACTTCCCGGAACGCGAGGTACCACCGGAAGAGGACATTGACGATCTTCTCCACGATATTCGGTTGCAAGAAGAAGAATTTTCCGGGCAACCGCTACGAGAACTTGGGTTGGATCAGGAATCCCGCATGGCCGTCGAGCAATTTCTTACGTTGGGGCGAAATCTCGATGAAGGCAATTGGCACGAGTTCGCGACGACCGAAGAATGGCAAGACATTTCGCAAAAAGTGCTGGCGCCGAGGATTCAATATGCCTTTAACATTCTCCGGCCCCTTGCGCAACAGGTTCCGTCGCTCCTGACATTTCTTACCAATTATGCCGAAGCGGTGGATGAAGCGTTCGAGCATCTTACTAACTATTACGGTAATCGCGGCCAGGCGCGATCGCTCAAAATCCATCATGCGCTGGATGCGCTCATCGGTCCGGATTATGCGGAACTTTCGCTATCACAGAAGGCCGTCCTGCTTATCCGAAGTTTGCCCCAGGTATCTTCGGTGCTGGTTGGGATGCGTTCCGAGGACTATGCGGAGGATGTTATTTATGGCCTGCAGGCTCCTCCGGTTCCCAACGCCGCCGAACTCTGGCAGCGGCTGGCGATGGTCAAGGATGATCGCTCCTCCGCGGAGGGTTAGGAGTGCAAGGCCCTACTCCATTCTTCCACAGTCACGCCAGCTTCATTCAGAATACGCCGGAGTAAATCAATCCCAATATCGCTACGATGTGGGTTGGGGACGGCAAATACTCTTTCCCCTTTCATCATCGTTTGATGCTTGGTGCCTGGAAGTGGCCCCACAAAGCCGAGCTTTCTCATCGTTCGTATGAAATCAGGACGGCGAACCGGAATTAATCGCGGCATTAGGCTTCAACCGGAATATCGAGTGAAATACCTTCGATTTCGGGAATCGACAAATTGTGCCGGAACCGTATTAGAAGCCAATCTTCTAAAACTTCTTCCAGCTCCGTGCGGCAGGCTTCAAGCGTATCTTCATTCGCCCAGACTCCTGGGCATTCCGGGATGTGACCGTAGAAAGTCCCGTCGTCCTCGATAATTTCATATTTGGCGTGCCGCATGGCCGCGCGGATATATTCCTGAATCATACCTTTCTTCAACCCAGCCACAAGGAGTCTCGTGCCAGGCGTGCGCACGCTGGAGCTTGCTCCTATACAGGTATTGCGTTAGGCTGCCACTTCGCGGGGATAGACGCTCACGCGCTGCCGATCGAGGCGAAAGCGCTCGAACTTGACGACGCCATCGGAGGTGGCAAAGAGGGTATCGTCCTTGGCGCGGAGGACATTCGTGCCCGGATGGTACTTCGTGCCGCGCTGACGAATAAGGATATTGCCGGCTTTGACGAACTCGCCGCCGAATTTCTTCACGCCCAACCGTTGTGCATTCGAGTCGCGCCCGTTGCGCGTCGATCCCATTCCTTTTTTATGTGCCATATCCTTTTAAGTGCTAAAGTGCTGAGTGCTGAAGTGCTATCGGTCGCGAGCTAAAAAACTTTTTGTAATCCAATAAACCTGAAATTTCAAATCCTGAGAATCCGCGTAATCCCGGCTCTGGTTTTCACCAGCTAATTGCCAGTTCCGTGTATCGCTGGGTGTGCCCGTTCGTCTTCCGGTAGCGTTTGCGGCGCTTTTTATGGAAAACGATCACTTTTTCGCCCCGCACATGCCCGCGGACGGTTGCAAGCGGCTTCGCCGAGCCATCGGAGAAGAGCACCTTGTCCAGTGATACTTCCTGTCCCTCCGTGGCATCGGCCATGTAGGGGACGCGCAGCGACGTGGTGTCCTCCGTAATCTTGAATTGCTCTCCGGATATCTCGACGATTGCCAGCATAATACGTAACGAGTAATGAGTAACGTGGATGATCGCTCATCCTCTTTTCCCTCTATTGGAACGGCGTGAAATGCTTTGGAAGACGAAAAAGTTCGCGACTGAGATGTATTGCGCGGAATTGCATTCCGCCGGTCGCGGAATGCAATTCCGCGCTATACCCTTACTTATCGGGTAGTGCTTGATACGCATCCGTCGATTTTACGATGGAATCGACATACCGGACCAGCGAATCCAGGTGGTAACCTAAGGGATGCAGGCTATCGAGCGAACCAGTCCAATGGACGGTCTTGTCCAGCGTATCGGCGGAAATCCGGAGAAACTGCGGCTCGCCAGCGGGATGACCGGCATGATAGAAGCTGTCCGGCATCTGATAAAAGTGGAGCACAAACGCTTTGTTCAGCACCAGAAGCTGCTGGCCGGGATCGAGTTCGATCGAATTCGTCACCGCATACCGCCCCGGCGCGACCTGCTTCTTATACGTTTATCATAGGTC
>JAKAIL010000043.1 GCA_021825235.1 Bacteroidota bacterium
CACGAGGATGACAATGCGCTCGATCACATTGCGCAGCTCGCGGATGTTGCCGGTAAATGGCAGTGACGTTAGCAGCTTCATCGCCCGGTCCTCGAAATGGATTGGCTTGCGGTTCATCTCGTTTGCGAATTCTTCACTGAAGGCGCGGACCAGCAGTGGAATATCTTCGCGCCGCTCCCGGAGGGGCGGAACGAAAACGGGAATGACATTCAACCGGTGATACAGGTCCTCCCGGAACCTTCCGCGATGAATTTCCTCGCCCAGATTTTTATTCGTCGCCGCAATTATGCGCACATTGACGGGGATCGGCTTGCCCGTGGAACTGCCGACGCGTTCCAGGCGGCCTTCCTCGATCACCCGCAGCACTTTTGCCTGCGCTTCGAGCGACATATCCCCGACCTCGTCCAAAAAAAGTGTTCCCATATCGGCCTGCTCGAATTTACCAATGCGCTGCGAGAAGGCTCCGGTGAATGATCCCTTCTCGTGGCCGAACAGCTCGCTTTCGATCAAATCTTTAGGGATAGCAGCGCAGTTCACTTCGACAAACGGCCGCTCCGAGCGTTTGGATGCGCGATGGACGGCGCGTGCGACGAGTTCCTTCCCGGAGCCATTTTCGCCGGTGATGAGAATTCGCGCTTCCGTCGGGGCCACGCGCTCGATGATAGCCCGGATGTTGCGCATGGCCGCGGAAGTGCCCAACATGCGCTCCTTGCCTTTGAGGCGCTCGCGCATCTGCCGGTTTTCGCTGACGAGCTGCTTCTTTTCGGTGGCATTGCGCACGAGCAGTAGCAGCCGCTGGCGGTCCGGAGGCTTTTCGACGAAATCGAATGCGCCGCGCTTCGTTGCTTCGACCGCGGTCTCGATCGTGCCGTGGCCCGAAATCATGATAACGGGCACCTCGGGACGCACCTCCTTCAGCTTTTCGAGCGTCTCGAGCCCGTCCATTCCCGGCATTTTCACGTCGAGAAGAATGCAGTCGATGGGAGCCGATTCCGCTTCGGGCATTTGGGCAAGCTTCAGTCCCTCGATCCCGCTTTCCGCCGTTGTTACCTGGTGTTGCTCATACTCGAAGATCATCGCGAGGGTGTCTCGAATGCCCGCTTCGTCGTCAACTATAAGAATATGCGCCATAAATAGATCTCCCAATTCCCCGCCCGCTTGCGGGAGTGGTTAGGGGAGGGAGAACTGTACTAATACGTGAACACCCATGAAGGTTTCCGGGCAGCCGAATGCCGAACGAAGCTATGCGAAAATCTTACTTCGGGCCGTACATTGTGAGGATTAGAGTCCCCGTTGAATGGTCGAACGAAGTATCATTCGACGAGATGGAAGAACTGGTATGATCATCGGTCATTTTTGCAAAAAAACCGATTGTTGGAACGTACCAATAATCCACAACATCGCGCGAGGAATCGGCATAGCTGTTCGGGCTTGAATAGGAGTTCACCGAGATTTCCCGCACATGCTCGGAGGAATAGGTTTCGCCTGTGGCCAACGTGAGAGACTCCGTACCCACGAACGAGCGGAAATCCGATGCAAAGGTATGATAACCATAGGCATCCGTGGAATCGACAATCGGATCGGCAATGGTCCGATGGCTTCCCGTTGGAAAGGTTTTCCACGTAATCCCATCATAGGAGGAATCACCAAAGGAAAAATCACCGTTCGACTCATACGCTGCGTACTGAGAACCATTCTGTCCATAAAACATGCCCACATGCTGCTTGCCGCCCCATGTAAGACCAGTATCGCCGATTTCGAAATTTAACGTGCCTACGGTCGCTGTCGGTACAACCCGGCCTTGTGTCGAATCATACAAATATGCCGAGGAATCCCACGACGTCTCGTCAAAGACGAGGATGGCCCGGCCATTATTGGATTTCCAAACGCCGGAATTATCCGTGGCCGGCGCAGTGGACTGTGAACACGCTGCAAATACTACGGTCGTAACCGCGAGGAGAATCGGAAGGGAACGCTTCATAAATTGCAAGAGGAATACATGACTTTCGGTACAAAGATACAACTATTTTACTCGATCATTGTGAAAACCCTTCCGAAGAAACATGCACTTGCGAACTTTGTGCTAAAAAAATTCAGGCCAGCGGTGACACAAATGGAAAAATAATCGTTGCTTGATACTCACCATGACAGATGCATCGGAAGCACACGCGCTCTCACCTTCCGAAGAAGGTAATTATTTACTCGGCGTAAGCCGCCGGGTCCATTTTACGCGGGCCGCCGTTGTCGGACTGCTGGCAGGCGGAATCGTAACCGCCTTCACGGTTTCCTACCAATTGATGGACCGGATCCGCGGCAATGTTTTGCCGCTGCTCCACGAGTATCCCTGGTGGGGTTGGCTCGTGTTGCCGGCCGTGGGCGCCGGCCTGGGTGCGCTTTCGGGTTTCCTCACTACGCGTTATTCGCCGGAAGCAGGCGGCGGTGGCGTGTCGCATATTCGGGCCGTCCTGCAAAAGAAGCGCACCTTGCACTGGCAGCGATTGCTGGCGGTAAAATTCGTGGGATCGCTGCTCGCACTGGGCGGCGGATTTTCGCTGGGCCCGGAAGGCCCGGCCGTGCAGATGGGAGGCTGTGCCGGCGCGGCCGTTTCGGATACACTCAAACTTTCATCGCACTCGCGCCGGAACCTCATTGCCTCGGCGGCCGGGGCCGGCCTGGGTGCGGCATTCAATGCGCCGTTGGCGGGATTTATTTTTGTCATCGAAGAACTGCAGCGGGAAATTTCTTCGCTCACGCTCGTCAGTGCCCTTATTGCCTCGGTGCTTTCTGTCGCGGTCAGCCGATTTTTTACAAATCAACTGCCTTCGTTTCAAATCACCGATTACCCATTGCCGCCGCTTACGGCGCTCCCTCTGTTCGCGCTCATGGGCGTCGTGGCCGGGTACGCCGGGGTAGTCTATAATCGAACGCTCATGTGGGGGGTGCGGACCTCGCGCAAGCTGAAATACCCGCTCTGGCAGAAGGCCGCCGCAGTCGGCGCCTTCACCGGCCTGATTGGCTGGTGGCTTCCGGATGCCCTGGGCGATGGTCATCCCATTGCCGAAACGATTCTTCGCGGAGATCTTTCCAGCGCGAATTTTATGGGCTTTCTGTTCCTCCTGCTCCTTGGGAAATTCGTGCTGACCATGGTGGGATATTCCACCGGGCTTCCCGGCGGACTGTTTGCACCACTCCTCGTACTCGGCGCGATTATCGGTCAGCTCTTCGGGCATCTTAGTTCCGTGCTGTTTCCCGGAGTGGGGACCACGTCCGCCGCGTATGCGGTCGTCGGCATGGCGGCGATGTTCACCTCGATCGTGCGGGCACCCTTAACCGGGATTGTCCTGATTCTGGAGATGACAGGGAACCAGGAACAATTATTTGCGCTCATCCTTACCTGCCTTGTGGCGTATCTGGTGGCGGAACATACGGGAACGGAACCCATTTATGACGACCTGCTGGAACTCGATTTGAAATCGGAGGCAGTCAAGAAGGAGCAACGAGAAATGAACCTGGAGGAAGCCTGATCGGGCTTTCTCATCGCAACCTATTTTGAGTTCCTTAGCTCTTGCATTTCGACTTCGAATGTAGTATATTTGTGGTGAGGGATTTTTGAGGGGTAACTCTCGAAAAAGCCTCATGATCATAGTATAGTTAAGCCAAGATAAATAGTTTAGTTTAAGCGGATTTTGCCACTTTTGCCGGAATTGATCGTTTCGGCCATCGTTCCTTTTCCGCAACATTGCCAAAACCTATGTTTGGAAGACCAGAGGTTTCCAGCGGAAGACTATTCCTGGAAATCGCATTCCTGCTTTCCGCTCTCTTAGTCCTTTCCGCAATGATTTTACGCTAAGCGCGTAAGATTCACATCATTGCAGTTCCGAGAGCACCTGCCATAGCCGAAGGACCAGTGCCGAAACATTCTCACCGGAAACGGAGCTGATCATCATCGGTTTTTGCCGGTCGAAGGATTTTTTACTGAGCGCGTTCCGCTCGGTCACACTCATCGCGTCCGCTTTGGAAATTGCGATGAGGCGTGGCTTTGCGAGCAGCTCCGGGCTATAGCGTTCGAGTTCCCGCAGGAGTATCCGATACGCTCCACGCGGGTCGGGCTCGCTCGCCGTTCCATCCAAAAGGAATACCAGCACGCGGCTCCGCTCGATGTGGCGGAGGAATTGCAGCCCCAGCCCTTTTCCTTCGCTGGCTCCTTCGATAAGTCCGGGAATATCGGCAACCACAAAGGACTTGTGCTCTTCCGGGGCTTGCACAATCCCGAGATTCGGAACCAGGGTGGTAAACGGATAGTCTGCGATTTTAGGCTTGGCTGCCGAAATTCGGGAAATCAGCGTGGACTTCCCGGCATTGGGGAAGCCGACCAGCGCGACATCGGCCAGCAATTTTAGTTCCAGTTCCAGATCGCGTTCTTCGCCGGGCTTGCCATTCGTTTGTTTCCGGGGTGCTTGATTGGTCGGCGATTTGAACTCGGCATTACCAAGCCCTCCTTTCCCACCCCGCGCCAGGAGTACACGGTGGTGGGCTTTCGTCAAATCGGCAAGCATTTCTTTTGAGTGAGCATCGCGTACGATCGTTCCGGGTGGAACTCGAAGCACAACATTCTCACCCCGCTTGCCAGTGCAAAGGCTCCCGGCGCCATTCGTTCCGTCCTCGGCCTTATGCGTGCGCCGGTAGCGAAAATCGAGTAGCGTTCCCAGTTGCGGATCGGCCTCGAAATAAACGCTGCCTCCATCGCCGCCATTGCCGCCATCCGGCCCCCCTTTTGGAACGTATTTCTCTCGCCGCCATGCAATGACACCGTTACCGCCCTTGCCGGCAGCAATGTGGATTTTGGCTTCGTCTATAAAGTGCATAGAACCTGGATTACGCGGATTGGATGGATTTTCTGGATTTGTTCTTCAAACAAAATAATCCGTGTAATCCATCCAATCCGCGTAATCCAGGTTTAGAACGTCGCTCGCACTTCGACGCGCGCATTATGGATCGTCACGCGCTGACCCGCATTACCAAGCAAGTCCCCGGCTTCGTTGCGGCCATCGTAGGAGAGCGTTGCTACAATACCGCTGCCGAATTGATAATCGAGCGCCAAAGTCCAAAGCCACGTTACACCTAATGATTTGCCCTGTGTTAGCGAATACGGCAGTTGAAGAATATCCAACGGCGTAGGCGAGATCGTAAGTTCATCGCGCTCGAACTCCGCGCGGAGCCGGGCACGCGTTTCGAGGGAATAGCTGGCTCGGAGCGTGGCTGCATCGGTGATTCCAATAAGTTCCGGGGTGGTGCTATGCTCGATGCCGCGTGATACGGCAAGCGCTGCGCCATAATCGAATCGCGAGCCCAGGGGGTGATAGCTCCAGTTCGTGGAAATGCCAAGCGTCTCCGTATTATGCGGTGGATTTACGGAAAGACTGTCGCCCGTCGATTGGTCCGTCGTTGATGTAATCGTTGTTTCGTTCGAAAATTCGAAGGAAGGCCGGAACCGCCCGCGAATAGAGCACTCCGCTTCATACGCATGTTGAAGGCCGGTATTGTACTGCGCAGCCGATTCGCGCTCCAAATAATGCACGAGATAGGACTGGCTGGAATTATTTTCCAGGATGTTGAAATCCTGCCCAATTTCCATCAATCCATTGATTGTGGTCGAATCATTTCGAAAATGGGAGAGATGGAAGAAATAAATATCATTCGGATTCGGGTCCGTACTCGTCTCCTCCAATTTGAGGTAGGACTCGCTCGAAATGTTTGCCAGGACCGATTGCCACCAGGAGGTGGCATGTTGAAGCCCAAGCAGATCGCGCGGTTCCAGATGCACGCGAAAATTGGAACGAAGGTTCGTCGTCGGAAAGAGCTGTTCCGTCGGTACGGTGACGAGAATAAAATCTCCCTGATCGGCGTAGGTAGCCGGCGCAAACTCATTCGGGTCCGGCTTGCCATTATGATTCAGGTCGCCGACGTAATAGTAATTCCCAAGCCCCTGGGGGACCGGAACGAATACCTGCTGAAGCCGCGCTGTCCGTTCGTTGGAAATTTCGTAGAGTGCATCGGCTGTAAGTCCGTGCGACGCGAGCGTAAAGCGCGGCTCGAAGCGGAGCAGCAGGGTTGACTGGTCTCCTCCGTTCTCGGCATACGCAATGGAATCCCAGTACTTTTTATCCCGAAGCGTGAGATCGACGTTAGCGCCAAAACCGCCGAGGTCCATTACAGCAGCCGCCACATGTTCCGTGTTTGCCCGGCTGATTGGAGAGAGGAGCCCAATTCGTGCGCTGTCTTCCGTACGGTATTCATAGTCTCCGGTAATTCTTAACTGAGGTCCAATCGTAATCGATGCAATGGGGCTGAACGTTCGGTATTGGAAGCTCTCGGCCGTAAGCGAATCGAACTGCAATCCAGGCAATTCAAATGGAGTAGCACGCTTTGTTTCTGCGCCATATCGCATTCCAATCGAGAACACATTTTTGCCGATGGGGAAGGTTTTGCTGATCTCACTCGATAGCCGGTCCCATATTGCTTGTTCGTGAGTGGACGAATCATGGGTTGGGATGTACTCGACGGTCAGTGAGGCATTCGGAACGAATGCCGAATCCTGGAGCAATTCGGCATGGCCGAACACACGGCTGGAAGAAAACTCCAACTGCTGCTCTTCGAGATCGCCATAGCCGCCTTCGAGTATTAGCGAGCGCAAGGGGTGAATGGTAAGATCGGCCTCCTGATTCAATTTTCCCGTCACCGGAAGGGTAGAATTATCCGTATTCACCGGGAGCTGATCGTTCCCGTATTGCCGTTCGAACTCCACACTTTGAATGCGGTCGATCGGGGTAAACTGTGAGCCGAGGTTGCGCTCGGTAGCACGAAATTCGGTGTAGCCGGCAACCGGTAATGTATCGGCGAACAGCGCTCCAAAATGGTACGCATTCCCCGTGATGGAAGGAATGGCTGCGAAGCGATTGGGATCGAGCGCACTCGATGCAAATTCCCCCGTCAGCGCAAGATTTTTCGTTAGCCGAAGGTTACTGCTCACCGCCATCACCTGATGAAGCTGCGGCAGCGGGAGAAACACCAGCGTATCGTAATCTCCAAGCCCTTGCCCAACGAATTGAAATTGCCCGATGGCAAGCCGAGTGTAATCCCCCTTCCCTGTCCCGGCATAACCGAAGGTAACATTATATAGAGCATTTACGGTATCGAGTGGCGCATAGCGATAATAGATCGTTCGAGTGCCGTTCACGACTGTGTCTGCCAAAACATAACTTCCCTGCGCGTTACCGCTCGCATTTCGACCTGCATAGGCTACTCCGGATTTGCTCGCTTTCGTCGGGTCGGCACCGGCATGGGCAAGGGTTGCGCGATCGCTATCGGAAAGCGAAAGGTCGAGCGGGGCATCCTGATTATCGCCTTCGCGCAAAAAGGTGGTCGAAATTTGGAATGCTCCATTAAACAGCTGGCCTTTGGCATTAGCCGCAAAAAAGGAGCGGTTGTATTGCTGATCGGAATATTCGAAATCAACGGTAATGCGGGAGTCGCTGGTAATCAATCGTCGAGGTTGGAAGGTAATTTGCGCCAGTGCATAGTCAATGATATAATCGTTCCGTTCCCCCCGCACCTGGAGAACGCCATCCACATAAACATGTTCCGTCCCGGCAACGATGAGAATCGCGGAAGTTCCATTCTTCCCGGTAAGCTGATACGGCCCCTGAAAGGCTTCCTGTCCCTGAATCGTATTGGTGGTAAACTCGCCGCGCGGCGCAGCGCCTGCCACGGTCGCCGATACGTCATTGGTTCTTACCGTTGCTTCCGCGCCAATCAGCTTGCGGGAAATAACATCGAGCGTACTCTGGCCAAACGCCCGGAAGGCATCTGGCGGGCCTGTAGAAACCCCAAGTGGGGCCGGCGATTGATACAGCAGGGCTGGGTCTTTCGGTGAATTCATATCGAGATCGAAATCGCCTAAGGTCGAAGTAAAATGGTCCGTGGCTTTGATTCGGATGAAGACCTTGTCGATTTCATTCAATGTCTGTGTAGTACCTTCGGGCTGGATGGGCGTTTGATCTTCGGTAAGCGCGCCGGTAATATTAACATCCTTTGCGACATCGCCGGAAAATTGTAGATTGAATCCGCTCGTGAGTCCTAAATCCCGGTTGGACCCGACTTCAAATCCACGGCTGATGGAACCGGATTTCTGGAAATTACTGAGGAAATCGGTGTGCTCGGTTGTGGCTGCGGTCGTTGCAATTTGCCGGAGCGCGGTTCGGGAAGTATCGAGCAGGGAGCGAATGGAATCTGCAAGCTGTGGCGCTTCGAGTTCATATTTCGTATATACGGTATTGAGTTTCAGCGGAAGAGCAGTATAATGAACGGTTAGGGTGTGCTTAACGCCCGGTGCAGCATTGAGCGGAAAAAGAAGCGCCCGGATTTCTCGGCCTATCATTATTTCGCGGGCCGCCGTATCGATAGTAAAATCCTTTGGCGTTTCCAAAAAGAACGAGGAATCCACCTGGATGCGTAGCGTCGAAAAATCCGGGAAGTTATCGGAAAGGGCTATCGTCGAATCATTCATCGAATGAACAACAACCGAGAGCGAGCGAGACTGGCCATACGCGCTCCCAGCAAGCAAAAGTAGAATGACTAATGTGAGATGACGCAATCGCCCTCGCGTGCAATGCAGGGATTTAGTCCGCGTGCCTGTGAGATTTCCGTTTCCCTCCCTGGATTGAAGAGTGAGGTCTTGTTCGTCGTCCTTCGATGACGACGACGTATTCCCCTTTGAACGGACGCGCGAGAAACCGATCACGCAATGCTAAGAGTGTTCCACGGTGAACACGTTCCTTAGGCATTGTAAGTTCCACTGCCACGCAGGCCCGACGGGCCGTGCCAAAGGCTTCGACTAGGTCGTCCAATAGCTGCGCCAGGCGATACGGTGCTTCCAGCAGGACGATGGTCTCTTCCCGCTCGGCAAGGCGTGCCGCTGCCGTTTTGCGCTCGAATTTTTCTCGCGGCAACATTCCGGCAAAATAAAAGGTATCGGACCGGAAACCACTCACCACCAGCGCCGCCAGAATACTCGAAACTCCCGGCACCGGAGTAACTTCGATATCTGCTTCGATCGCCCTGTATACCAGCCGCTGTCCCGGGTCTGCCACGAGTGGTGTACCGGCATCGGAAATGAGCGCAAGGTCTTTTCCTTCCCCCAGAAGAGCCAATGCTTCGTCAGTCGCCGCAACCTCCGTATGTTCGTTCAATGGCAGGAGTGGTTTCTCGATCTTTAGGGAATGCAATAGACGGTGCGCTGGCTTTAAATCTTCACAGAGGATTGTATCTGCGCTTTGCAAAACGTCTATCGCCCGGAGTGAAAGATCGCGCGGATGTCCAATGGGAACGGAAACAATCGAAAGGATTCCAGCCATATTACGAGCGTGCGCCTGCGGCATTCCCCTTTCGATACTCATTTAAAAAGAGCAGAATTACACCCGTGGACGGCACAGCGATCAAGAGTCCTACGAATCCAAAGAAATATCCGAAGACGAGTAGGGCAAGGATCATAAGAATCGGCGGCACACCGATGCCCGGGCCGATAATGCGGGGACCTACGATATACACTTCCAGCATGTGCAGTCCCGCGATAACGAGAATCCCGCTTGCTATTACTGCAAAATTAAGTTGCATGGTCAGGAAGATAACGAGTTCGACCACAAACGCGCTGAAGATCATTCCCACGATCGGCACTAAGTCCGAGACCGCCAGAATGACTCCGAGCAGTCCCGCATAAGGAATTCCAAGAATGGAATAAGCAATGGCCCCCAGAATTCCGACCATTAATGCCACCGTAGCCTGACCCCGAACGTACCCATAGAGTACATGGTCCACCTCTTCCAGGACCGACATTCTTCGCGCCAGGTTTTTGGAAGGAAAGAGATCGTTCACAATGGGCATCAGCTTCGGCCAGTCTTTCAAAAAGTAGAACATGGCAATCGGAACGATAATAAGGTTTAGCGTTCGTTCCAGGATTTTGGGAAGCCCGGCGATAATATCCATTACGACCGTAGGGACCACGGCGACGAGTTTGCGAAGCTCCGGGCCGGCTTGCGTTAGAATAACCTGGTCCACCAAACTTGCCGGAAGTCCGGTATCGAGGAGCAATTGCCGGAGATGCGGCTCATCTAAGGTATGCGCATTTTGTCGAACAAAGAGCGTAAGCTGTTCGATGAACGCTTTCGTCTGCTGACCAAGGCTTGGCAGGAAAATCCAACCGATCGCCACAAGCACACCGCAAAAGAGAATAACAATAACGAGGGAACTCCAGGTGCGGCTTGCGCCCCGTTTTTCATACAACTTCGAAACCATCGGATTGAAGAGATACGCAAGGACCAATCCGATAATAAAGGGTATCAGAATGCCCGCAAGTTCAAACAGTAACCATAGTCCAAAGAGGACAAAACCGGCAACCATCATGCTCCGGGCTGCACGGTATTTCCGGAAGGGCGCAAGGACCGCATACGCGACAATCGCTGCAATAAAGGGATTAAGAATCGAGCGGACTGCCCAGGCAAGCGCTACGAGCGCCACGCCGCCCACGGCGATCGCTACACCATCGAACCGGTGCCGGGCGAGGCGGACTTCGGCAGCTTCTTCGGTCTTTACGGAATCCATGCGTTGAAGGTGCCTAAAAGAACCCGCACCGGCGCGGTTCAGTGCGGTTTGTGCCGAACGATTCGGTCAAATACGATAAAACTGAGAATTACTAATATGAGGTAAACAGTATTCACGCTCGCTTTGGAAAACTTATAAGATCGCATAGCTGATTCCCAGTGACAGCCCCTGTTTTATCTGCAGGTAGGGCGAAACATCCGGTTCATCGATCACGAGCGCGGAAAGCTCGGCACTAAATACCTTACTGACTTTCGCAATAATGCTTCCCTCCCCATGCACGACAATTCGGTCCATCGTATTAAAGGGCGAAAAGAGATCGACTTTGGCACGAAAGAGCACGTTGTCATCGATGGGAACTTCTGCTTCGGATTCGGATTCGAGACCGCCTTGAATTCTCACCTTTTTCACTTCGGTTTCCAGCGGCTCGCTGGCATATTGCGGGAAGTGATTCGTAACGATCTCGCGAAGCGCAAGGCCCAGCCGTGTTTGCAGTGCCTTGGAAATCGTCCATCCCATTCCTGCGGCCTCGGTAATATAAGCGGGATCGAAAAAATTAGAGACTTCGGTCGGAGCGACGCCGGCTGTATCGGAATATTGGTATCCGGGTGCAAATTGCGTAAGCAAGGAAGCCGATGCGTAGGGATTGATGTGAACTCCCATCTTATACGTGAGTATGGATTCCAGGTGAATTTCGTCGTCCGTTTTTCGGAGATCTTCACCATTCAGCTTTGCCTGTCCAAAATCGAGTTTATAGGAAGTCGCCCAATTTGTTTTGGTTTGATTGTCAACGGACCTCCCATTAACATTCGCGATGTAACTCAGGGCGTTGGTCCCACCCTGGGTCCAATGAGTATAACTTACTTCCGCCAGATGCAATTCGGCGATCATCGCATGGGTCCAGCCACGAGTGGTATCGGCGGTGGACTGGGCTCGTGCGGTGGAAGTAATGTAAAGAATCAGTATGGGAAAAAACAATAGGTGTCGTTTCATGGGATGGCGATAAGTTATTGGGTTAGAAAGAAAACCCTCGCCGTAGCGAGGGTTCGTTTGAAAAAATTGTTTTGGAAACTCAGGGGATCGCCTCGTCCTCAACATAGGCATTCACTGACGGCACCGCCGAAGTCTCATCCTGCAGGAATGAGGGGGTATGCGCTGCCAGATTCTCCATAACACTCGGCTCACTGGTCCCAAGCACTTCCAACTGGACAGGCGCTACGCCCGATTGTGCCATACCAATCTTTTCCGCAGCGGCATAGCTTAAATCGATGATGCGCCCGCGTTCATAAGGCCCGCGGTCGGTAATTTCCACCACACAGGATTTATGATTTTCCAGATTGGTGACCAGCACCTTCGTTCCGAATGGCAACGTTCGATGAGCTGCCATCATCTCGTGGGTATTGAAGCGAACGCCGCTCGCTGTTCGCCGGCGGTTGAATTCGTGCCCATACCACGATGCGATACCGCGCATTCCGGAATTGATATGATGATAACGATGGCTCGTGTAGCGAGTTCTGATGCGAAGCCCATGGTGCCGGCGAGAAGAACTAACCTTCTTTGCAAACGCCGTCGTCACGTTCGCACCGAGCGAAACGAGACCGGAGATGGCAAAGAAGACCGTCGCTAACACGACTCGCAAAATGGAGCGAATGCGCTGGCGAAGCCGCTCTTCAGCACTGATGATGATCTTCGCGGTACTGACCGCATGATTACCGACCCGAACAGCCTGGTCTGTGACAACGCCAGCTGCTTCCCGAATAGCTTTTGGAGGAATCCACCGCAACTCGGGGGTCGGCCTGGAAGGATGTGCATACACCGCACGCTCTCTTCGAGGGTCCGAATGGGTGGTGAGCCTCCCGTTCGTAAATTGCATGCCCCCTCTACGATTATGAACGCTTAATGGTTCACGGCTACGCTTTCTCCAAGCAAGCCTTCAAAAGCGTGAACCGTATTATCTTTTTTTGTAGTTTTGTGTAACGAACTTCGCCCCCAGAACTTCCGGTAACGAAAAATTCCATTGAGCTTTACAGAAAGCGTCATACCCGCTCCGCGACAGGTCACAGCGATTGCACCTTCCTCCGTTCAAAAGCAATGGAAGAAGAGGAACTGGCTGCAATGGTCATGGCGAGTCCTTGTTTTTTTATGTGCTTTTCCTATCGTTCAGGTTGCCATTCTTCGGGTTGCCAATCCGCCGGTGACAACCATGATGCTTTATAATTCGATGGTGCATCTTTTTTCCGGCGAAGGCATTTTCTGGTCACATACGAATCTATCGCAAAATCAAATTTCGCCGTATCTCTATTCTGCGATTGTTTCCGGGGAGGACCAGCGCTTTTTCTCTCACGATGGGTTTGACACGGCGCAGATCAATGACGCGCTGCGCGAGCATGCCCGGCATCCGAATCGGCCGCTGCGAGGCGCAAGCACCATCTCGCAGCAAGTAGCAAAAAACCTCTTTCTTCCACCCTGGCACAGCTTCCTACGCGAAGGCATCGAGGCATACTATACCATACTCATGGAGATAATGTGGCCGAAGACACGAATCCTCCAAATGTACGCAAACATCGTGGAATTCGCACCAAACGTGTATGGCGCTGAAGAAGGGGCGGAGTTCCATTTCCATCGCCATGCGAACCAATTAACCGCACAGCAGGCCGCGCAGATGGCGGCTGTTCTTCCGAATCCCGTTCGGTGGAGTGCGTCACATCCCTCGCCATATATTCGTCGCAGGGCCGCGAGAATTCTTCGGCAGATGCGCGGTCTGCCCGCGAGTGAAGCGGACGATGGCGAGCCAGATTGAAACGAGCGCCATTGCTTTTGCAGTATCAGAGACGCGTTGTAACATCCAGTTATATCTGCGTAATCCAGAACGTTCTCTTGGAGATATTCTTGTACCATTTTTTAAGAAGCTTTTAGGATCGCAATTATGCCGGAAACGCCGACCGGAACGCAGCAATACCCTTTTCTCACCACCGAAGAGGCCCGTACGCGACTCGAGCAATATGGACCGAATGCCGTAGTGGAAGAAAAAAGGAACCCCCTTTTCGAATTCCTGAAACGATTCTGGGGTCCCATCCCATGGATGCTCGAAGTGGCTGCGGTTCTGGAAATCGTGGCCGGAGCGGTCAGCCACAAGCCGGTTAAGTTTATTGAGGCAGGAGTTATCCTTGCACTCCTGGTTTTCAATAGCATCATGTCCTTTCTGCACGAGGGCAAAGCGCAAAAAGCGTTGGAACTATTGAAACAACGGTTGGCCGTCCAGGCGCGCGTCCTGCGCGACGGCAAATGGCAGACCCTGGATGCCAAGGACCTCGTCCCCGATGATGTGGTCCATTTAAGAATGGGTGATTTTGTTCCTGCTGATATTAAGATATTAGACAGCGATTTACAGCTGGACCAATCGGCACTCACCGGGGAGTCGCTGCCGGTAGAAGCGGAGCGGGGATCCATTGCGTATTCCGGTTCCATAGTAAAACGCGGAGAAGCAACGGGTATTGTCACGGCAACTGGGAAGCATAGCTACTTCGGCAAAACGGCAGAGCTCGTAAAGATCGCCAAGACCAAAAGCAATCTCACCACCCTGATTTTTAAGATCGTGAAATACCTCATGATCGTGGATGCCGTGCTCCTCGCGTTTTTTCTGGTCTATGCGGTCTCGAATCAGTTCCCAATTATCGACACCGTCGTATTTATTCTCGTCATTTTAATTGCGGCGATCCCGATTGCGCTTCCGGCAACGTACACGCTTTCCACCGCGTTGGGCGCGATGGAGCTTTCTAAATTAGGCGTACTGACGACCAAGTTGTCCGCGATCGAGGAATCGGCGGCCATGACCGTGTTGTGCTCGGACAAAACCGGGACGCTTACACAAAATAAAGTCGTGCTCGAAGATATTGTCCCCGTTGGCGGCGTAAGTAAAAACGCCCTCCTCACTGCGGCCATCATGGCGAGCGACGCACGAAGCCACGACACGTTGGACGATGCCATTTTCGAAGCATCTGGCCATGCAGAAATTGTCGAACAAGGTTCCAGAATCTCCTTTACCCCATTCGATCCTGCAACGAAGCGGACGGAGGCGGCATACTCGATCGATGGAGCGACGGTCACCGTTTTCAAAGGCCAACCGGCAACGATCTGGGCGGTAACACAGGAGGGAAAGAGCATACGCTATCCCTTTGCCGAGGTGGAGCAATCGCTTGCCACCAAAGGAGAACGTGTGCTGGCTGTTGCGCGCCGGGAAAATGATTCGTTTGATTTCCTTGGGTTCCTGGGATTTATGGACCCGGAGCGCGTGGATTCTAAAGATTTAGTTCGGGAACTTCGCGAGATGGGAGTGCGGACCATCATGCTGACGGGCGATACCGCCATCACGGCACGGACCATCGCCCAGCGGCTGGATATCGGCGATCGTATATGCGATCGAAAAGAACTGTTGCAACTAAGCCAGTCGAAAGAAAGCGAAGAACAATTAGTGAACTTCGATGTCTTCGGTGGTATCTATCCCGAAGATAAATATAATATTGTCAAGGCGTTGCAGGACAATAATCACATTGTGGGAATGACCGGAGATGGCGTGAACGACTCCCCGGCACTCAAGCAAGCGGAAGTAGGCATCGCCGTTTCGGGTTCTACCGATGTTGCAAAAGCTGCTGCCAGCATTGTATTGACGGACCCGGGTTTGGCAAATATCGTTTCGGCCATCAAGACCAGCCGGGAAATATTCCAACGGATGGCAACCTGGGTACTCAATAAGATTGCGAAGACAATCGAGATTTCGTTCTTTACGATCCTCGGCGTCATTCTGATGAATTACTATTACCATACGCCGCCCTCGGAATCGTTTATTATCACGCCGCTGCTGGTCATTCTGCTGCTCTTCACAAACGATTTCGTTACGATGTCCATCTCGACAGACAATGTAAAATATTCTCAGAAGCCCAACCATTGGCAGATTAAAAACATGGTAATGGGTTCCGTACCAATGGGAATGTTTCAGCTCCTGTTCTCTTTCGGCGCCCTGGTGGTCCTCAAACACCTGAATTATCCCCTTGGGCAAATTCAGACTCTGGTGTTTCTCATTATGGTCTTCACCGGCCAGGGTGTGCTATATCTTGTGCGCACGGCGGATTACTTCTACAAGTCAATGCCTTCCAAATATATGCTGATCGCGACACTTTGCGATTTCATCGTCGTTTCGATCATGGCCTATTACGGAATTAAATCCAACGGCGCGTATCTTATGACGCCAGTTCCTTTGAGGGATATTGTCGGACTCTTTGTATTCGGGTTCGCCTATCTCTTCCTGGTCGATATCGCCAAAGTATGGATATTCCGGAGATTCGAGGTCCGGCCATGATAAACCTCCGGATTGTTCTCCCCTGCCCAGCAACCTGAGCGAAAAAAATCTTCCGGCTTCGGGAACAACGGCGAGCATATATAAGTTATTACTTATATATAAACGATTATGAGCCGACCCTTTACATCCTGGGATGTCTATAAAGCGATCTCCGATCCGAACCGGAGAATCGTGCTCGACCTGCTGGCGCACGGCGAACAACCCGTTAGCGCGATTCTTGTACGCGTTGAACTTACACAACCGGCACTTTCGCAGCACCTGAAAGTCCTGCGAAAGGTAGGGCTGGTACGCCAGCGGCGAGCGGGCCGAGAGCGAATTTATGCGCTCAACCCGAAGCCACTCAAAGAAATATCGGACTGGCTCAAGCATTACGAAGTGTTTTGGCATGAAAAGCTCGCCCAGTTGGGCGAGCACCTTGAACGAACGCATGGCCCGAGAAAAAAGGCTAAGCACGTGTCACACTAACCATCTTAGAAACCTATGGAAAAATCAATCATCATCGAACAAGAATATCCCTACTCACCGGAGGAAGTGTGGGATGCACTCACGGATCAGGACCAACTCAATGAATGGCTGATGGAAGGGAACTTTCAGCCGCGCGTTGGCGCCGAGTATGAGTTCTACTGGGTAAACCGGGCTGAAAAAGACAAGGGCAAAACCGAGGGGAAAGTCCTCGAAGTGCTAAAGCCGAAGAAACTTTCCTACACCTGGGAGGGCGGTGGAAGCAGCACGGTCGTTACATTCTTCCTCGAGCCCTCGGCCGAAGGAACGAAACTCCGTCTCGAACATACGGGCTTTGTTCCACAGAAGGACGAGTTCGTCTATAATGGTGCGCTCTACGGCTGGAAGGGACGGCTCGCCAACCTACCTGCGGCGATCGCCAAACGGCAGAAAGCAGTGGCATAACCATACGGTTCCCAACATCTTGTACAAACTAAAAAAGGCTCCAATCTTGGAGCCTTTTTGTAACTTATTCTGCCGCCGCTTCTGCTTTTTTCTTGCGCGTAGCGCGTGGCTTCTTCGGCTTCTCCTCCGCTCCCGCTTCGGCTTCGGCGAGTTTTGCCTCGGCCGTCTTCGCTTTGTTTCGGGTCGGGCGCGGCTTGGCCATCTTGGTAGCCGGCGCGGCCTGCGTTTCAGCTTCGTTCCAATCCACCAGCTCGATAATTGCCATGTTCGCGTTATCGCCGTGGCGGTAACCAAGCTTTACCACGCGGGTATATCCGCCGGCACGGTTCTCCACACGGGGCGCGATATCGTTGAAGAGCGCCTTCATGGCATTATCGTCATGGATCACGCGGCCGATTTCCCGGCGGGCATGTACTTTGGCTGCGGCAGCTCCATCGCCGGAAAGCGCGAGGGTATGTTTGGCCCGTGTAATCAGTGGCTCGACCACGCGGCGCATTTCCTTCGCTTTCGCTTCCGTTGTCCGAATCTTTTTATGCAAAAAAAGCGAGGTCGCCAGACCGTTCAACGTGGAGGCGCGATGGCTGGCCGTCCGCTTTAATTTTCTTCCTTTTACTCCGTGTCTCATGAGGATATGGGGTTTAGGGTATAGGGTATAGGGTGCAGGGATAAACTATACCCTATACCCTAAACCCTGTACCCTGAATTACGCTTCTACCGGTGGTGCTTCCAAATATTTATCGACATCCATGCCGAAGGTGAGCCCGAGGGAATCCACGATGCGCCCCAGTTCGTCGAGCGACTTGCGCCCGAAGTTCCGGAACGTAAGCAGATCGCGCTCGTCCTTGCGAACGAGGTCGCCGATCGTCTTGATATTCGCGGCGCGCAGGCAATTCTGCGAGCGGACCGTGAGCTGCAACGTATCGACCGGCGTCGCAAGCACCTGACGAATACGCTCGGTCTCGCTATCGGCAATCGGCTTACGCTCGGTCTCCTCCTCTTCGCCACCAAAGCGAACAAATAAGTTCACATGATCGCGCAAAATCCTTCCGGCCGTCGTGACGGCTTCTTCGGGCGTAAGGGAACCATCGGTCTCCACTTCGAGGATCAGGCGCTCGTAGTCCGTCTTTTGTCCTACGCGGGTTGGTTCCACCACGAAGCGGACATTCACAATCGGCGTATAGATAGAGTCGATAGCAATCGTTCCAATGGGCGCATCGAGAATTTTATTCTCTTCGGATGGAACATATCCGCGGCCATGCCCCACGCGCAGTTCCAATTGGACATGTGCACCATTCGACATCGTGAAGAGATGATGTTCCGGATTTAGAATTTCGATTTCCGGCGAGGATTCCTGTAAATTACCGGCTGTGAATTCCTTGGGTCCTTTCGAATCGATCAGGATGCGGGTGGAACTCGATTGATCCGCACGCAGGCGAACGCCTTTTAAGTTCAGTACGATTTCGGCTACGTCCTCGACGACGCCTTTGATGGTCGAAAACTCATGGAGCACTCCTTCGAACCGGACGCTCGTAAAGGCCGTGCCGGGAATCGAGGAGAGCAGCACGCGGCGCATGGAGTTCCCAAGCGTCGTTCCGTAACCCTCTTCGAGCGGCGAGGCAATGAACCGGCCGAATGTGTTCGTCGAGGACGAGGCTTCGAGTTCGATCCGGTCTGGCATGTGTAGGTTTGTCATTTCTGTTCGGCTCCTGTGTTTAAAGTGCTAAAGTGCTAAAAGTGCTACGTTCCATCGGAATTCGTTACGCGCTTCTTTCCGCTTTCTATTTCTCTTCAAAATCCTTGCGGCGCCGCCGCACTAAGCACGTTAGCACTTAGCACTTCGGCACCTACGCCTTTACTTCGAATAGAGCTCGACGATAAGCTGCTCGTTCGCATTGAGTGGAATATCGGAGCGCTCCGGTACCGCGAGAAACACGCCGGAAAGGTTCGCCTTATCGAGCGAAAGCCAATTCGGTACGGCTCCATCGCCGCGCGTCCGCTGGAGCGATTCGTGTACCACGGAGAGCCGGCGGCTCGATTCCTTGATCTGGATCGTATCGCCCGGCGAAACCAGGTACGACGGAACGTTTACGATCGTGCCTCCAACCGTAATGTGACGGTGCAGAATAAGCTGGCGCGCGGCTTTGCGCGAGGGCGCCAGATTCAAGCGATAGACGACATTATCGAGGCGGCGTTCCAGGAGCTTTACCAAATTCTCGCCGGTGACTCCGCGAAGCCGCTGCGCCTTCTCGAACGTATTGCGGAACTGCGTCTCGAGCATTCCATAGAGGCGACGGACCTTCTGTTTCTCGCGAAGCTGGATCCCATATTCGGAAACTTTTTGCCGGCGGCTCATGCCATGCTGACCCGGCGGATAAGCGCGCTTCTCGACCGGACATTTCTCCGAGTAGCACTTGGCGCCTTTTAAAAACAGCTTTTGCCGCTCCCGGCGGCATAGCTTACACGATGCTTCTGTATAACGAGCCATTCTATTTACAAGTATGAATTTACAAGTATGAATTATGAAAATTCACACTTCTGGCCTTCGTCCTCCATTATGGTTCAACTGGAGTTTACAGCCGTGGAAAACTTTATACTCTCCGCTTTTTCGGTGGGCGGCAGCCGTTGTGTGGCATCGGAGTGATGTCCTTGATGGTCAGCACTTCAAGTCCTGCGGTTTGCAAGGCACGCACAGCCGCCTCACGTCCGGAACCCGGTCCTTTGATGAACACGTCCACTTTGCGAAGGCCCATATCGAAGGCTTCTTTCGCCGCGTTTTCGGCTGAGACCTGGGCGGCGAACGGCGTATTCTTCCGTGAACCTTTAAAGCCCATCTTGCCGGCCGTCGCCCAAGAGAGCGTATTGCCGGTGCGGTCCGTCAGCGTGACCATCACGTTATTGAACGTCGCCTTCACATGCGCGACGCCCTGCGACTCCGCCTGTATCTTTTTCTTCTTCTTTGTTCCTGGTGCTGCTGCTTTTGCCATAAAAAAGTGCTGAAGTGCTAAAGTGCTGAAGTGTTTTTTATTATTTCGCTTCTGCCGCTATGAGATCGG
>JAKAIL010000284.1 GCA_021825235.1 Bacteroidota bacterium
AATAATTCGCAAACGAGATGAACCGCAAGCCAATCCATTTCGAGGACCGGGCGATGAAGCTGCTAACGTCACTGCCATTTACCGGCAACATCCGCGAGCTGCGCAATGTGATCGAGCGCATTGTCATTCTCGTGCCGGGCGAAACGGTCCGGATGGAAGACGTGGAGAAACTTGGGCTGGCGTTTTCCGTTGGCGAACGCGCAGCATCCTTATCCGATGGAGTAGCAGATACCACGGCAGCCCTGCCGGACGATTTGGCTAAAAGCGTTATCCTTACTCCAGCCGATCGCCGCCGGATGGAGGACGTTACCGACGCTTCGGACTCCTATTCGCTACTCGGAGCTAATGCTCACCCGCTGGACCAGGCTATGCAAGCTCCGACGTTCCAGGAATTCAAGGATCGCGCGGAGAAAGCCTTTATCGAAGAGAAGCTTCGGGAAAGCAATTGGAACATCAGCCGCACGGCCGAATCGCTGGATATTCAGCGGTCGCACCTATACACGAAAATGCGGAAATTCGGTCTCATGAAAGATGGTCGCAATGGCGAGGGCGGCATGAATGACAACAATGGCCACGACGAGTTGCCCGACGACGAGGACGAAGTGTTATAGCGCTCCTCCGAATAGAATCGCGTGGAGCAGGCCGCCTGATCGCTCATGCTTCCCGCCTGCTCACGGTCAGCTATTGTTGCGACGAACGTTCGTTCGTTATGGATTGTTTGTGATATTGTTAACTCACTCTGGTCTTCCCGCATGAGCACCCATGCTATGAGCGGTCATGCGGCTCGCACAAAAGAAAGGGACATTAATTAACGGATGGGCGAATCACTAAAAGAAAAAATGGAACTGGCGCTCTCGAATGGGTTCGAGCGGGCGCAGGAAGCAAAGGTTAAAGAACTCAATCGGCTCTCGCAGACCGGCAAGCAAATCTCCCGACGGGATTACAATACAAGAAATCTGGCGGACTTATACCAGGAACTTGGTCTTTCCTATCCCGCCGGAACACCGCTGGAAGAGTACCAAAAGAATTAATTCGAGAGACATTTTACCGGCGTTCGTGTCAATGTATAATCATGGATGCACGCATTGTAAACCCCGAATCAAATTCTGATCGAAAACACCTGCTGGAGATGGTCCTGCCGAAGCATTGTCTGTTGAGCGCCATCGCGTTCACAGTTATGTGCGCCGCCAGTTCGGTCCGCGCACAATGGGCTTCGGACTCTGTTACCAATACTCCCGTTTGCACTGCGGCCGGATTACAGGACCGTCCCGCTATGTGTTCGGACGATTCCAACGGCGCAATCATTGCCTGGGAGGACGCGCGAGCGACGGGCTACCGCATTTACGCGCAGCGCCTGAATGCCAGCGGACACGCGCTCTGGACGGCCAATGGCATCCAACTGTCGAGCGGCTCCGCGGACCAACGAAACCCTATTCTTGCTTCCGATGGGCGTGGCGGAGCATACGTTGTTTGGGAAGATTACCGAAATGCTTCCAATGGAATAGATTTGTACGCGCAGCATATCACCAGTGCGGGGGTATTGGCCTATGGCTCTGCCGGGGCTGCGGTTTGTAAAGACCCGCGCGACCAGGACCATGCTGCGATCACTTCCGATGGGTTTGGGAACTGCTATGTTGCCTGGGAGGACAATCGCGCAACGCTTTATACCACCCAGCCGGACATTTATATGAACCGCCTCACGCCCGCCGGTGTCCAATGGACGACGGACGGGCTGGCCATTTCCACGCAGCAGGGGCCACAGCGCCGCGTGCAACTATGTGAGGATGGTTTCGGAGGCTGTTATTTGGCCTGGCAAAGCTCGGAGGTGATTCCGGAAGCGATCTTTGCCCAGCATGTCGATTCGAACGGAACGTTGCATTGGCAACAATCGGCTGGAGGGCTGAATGTGTTCCAAGCCTCATCCGGGACCGAAAATTCGAGTGATGTCTCCATCTGTCGCGATGGTAACTATTTGCTCCTTGCCTGGGAAATGACCGATATTAGCGCTGTTAACCAACAGGATATATATGCCAACCGTGTTAGCGCGTCCGGGTCGAAGTACTTCTATACTCCGGTTGCGATCACGGGCCCTTGGCTGGGTAATCAAACCAATCCCCGGATTTTTTCGGATGACTCTCTGGAAGGCGGCCAGTGGGACGTGCCCGGTATGATGGTGTTGTTTGACAACGACTATGGTTTCGTTCCACCCAGCGTGGATCTGGTCCGCGCGTTTTCCGATGGGAGTACCGATTCGGCAGGATTTTATCAGATCAGCTATACTAATTCCTCGGCCACCGGGTTTAAGGCAGTTCCGGTTAGCCCCGGTTCCGTGCTGACGGCATGGGACGATAGCCGAGGCGATACGACGGTTTTCGCTCAGCGCGTGGACCGCGATTTACGCCATTACTTTCCAAGCATGGTAAGCAGGAGCACCTGGGGATTGCCCCTTTGCCACCGGACTACGGCTTCCAAGCAGATCGTGCTTGCTCCCCGCGCGAATGGCGCCATAGCGGCCTGGACCGATTACCGCAATGGCAATGCGGATATCTACGCGCAACTCGTCTTTCAGGATGGAACACTTCCCATCGAGCTTGCTTCTTTTACCCTCACGGCTCCGCAGTCCGGCGAAGTGGATGTGGCATGGGAGACCGCGAACGAGCAGGCCTGTGCAGGCTTTGAAATCGAGCGCCGTGAAATTGGCAGTACGGACAGCAATAATTACACGCTCGTCGCAAGTTATGAAACGAGCCCCGGCCTTCGCAGTTCGGGTAATTCAAATGTCCCACGATACTATCTGTATCGTGACAGGACCGCGGAGCCCAGCATCTATGAATATCGCCTTGTCGAGATTTCGCTCGATGGTTCGAGAACGGCATTTGCGCCTAAGCTCATCAATGCCGGCCAGACAATGCAAGCCGGTACCTGGGAACTTGGCAACAATCGGCCCAATCCATTTACCGCTTCCACGGAAATTCCTTTTACTCTCGCGACCAGCGCCATCCTACATCTGACGATCTATGATGTTGCTGGCCGCGCTATTGTGACGCCCATCGAAGACAAGCTATTTCCAGCCGGGACGGGGCAGCTCACGCTTAATGCCGGCGAGCTTGGAACTTCCAGCGGAACCTTCCTCGTCCGCATGACGGCTATGGACCCGGAGACCGGCATGGTCTTGTGGCAGTCAACGCGTCCTCTGTTGCGTTCACGATTACACTAAACTTTTCACACATACCATGCGGCGGATTTGTTTCCAATACGTTTTATCTGCACTCACCTATTCCGCTGTTGTTGCCCTTGCGAGCCCGGTCGTTGCGCAGTGGATGCCGGACTCGACCACCAACACTCCCGTTTGCACGCTGGCGGGTTCCCAACATACCAATCCGGCTATATGCTCGGATGGTGCCGATGGTGCAATCATTGTCTGGCAGGACACGCGTAACAATGGAGCCATGAATGTCTATGCCCAGCGGCTCGATGCGGCAGGCAAAACGGTGTGGACGGCCAATGGAGTGCGGCTCGCGACGCTTGCTACAAATGCAATCCAACAGGACCCGATCGTTGCTCCCGATGGCAGTGGCGGTGCGTATGTCGTTTGGCAGGACATGCGAAATGCGAAGAACGGCATTGATTTATATGGGCAGCACATTCTTTCGAATGGGTCGCTGGCCGGGCCGAGCAGCGGGTTTGTGGTCTGCGCCGCCGCGGGAGATCAAACAAATGCCGTCATTTGCGCGGACGGAAATGGTGGCGCCTATGTGGCGTGGACAGATAATCGCCCGGCGGCAAAAGGAGCGGTTCCCGATATTTACATGAACCATCTTTCCAGTGGGGGTGCCTTCCTGGGAAGCGCCGGCACGATTGCCGATACCGGTTTGGGAACTCAGCGAAACCCCGCGATCTGCAATGATGGCTCCGGCGGTTGTTATATTGCCTGGGAAGATGGTTCGACCCTCCCCGTTTCCATTCGGGCAAATCATTTTAGTTCCGGCGGCGGGCAGTATTGGGGCGTGCATGGATTTCTTATCTATCAGACGAAGTGCGGCACCTGCTATTCCGCCAATGCCAGCCATGTCGCCGTGCGCCTCGATGGTAAGCAACTGATGCTCGCCTGGGAAGTGACGAGTATTAACGGCAATGGCCAGGATATTATGGCCGCGCGAATTCGCTGTAATAATGCCTATGACACCACGCAGGTTTGGGGGCAGGCGGTCGATGTCACCGGCGAAATGCCGTTCGACCAAACGTGGCCGCAAATCTTTTCGGACGATTCCGCTACGTCACAGGGCCCGGATTTTCGTGGCATTCTGGTTCCGTTCGA
>JAKAIL010000044.1 GCA_021825235.1 Bacteroidota bacterium
CCCTCGGATGAGCTCTATGATATTGCCGAAATTGCAAAGCAATATGCGATCGAGCGCCGGCGGGAAGAAATCTTAAGAAATGCCGAAGAAAGCAGACGGGAATATTTGGAGGGAAAACTGGGTGAACCGACGGATGATATTGATGAATTGATGCGACGATTCGATTCCGAAGAATGACAGTAATTTTCTCGGCCTCCTTTAAGCGGGCTCTCCGGACCTTTTTCCGAAGGAACTTCGCAAAACATTTGAGACAAAAACAAAAGAGTTCGCTGAGGACCCGTGCAATCCTTCGCTTGGAACGCACCGTCTGAGTGGAAAATTATCTGGCTTAAAAAGTTTTTCATTACGCACCTTTATCGGGTTGTGTTCGAATTGCTGCCGGATGGCACGGCGGTGTTCTCGCATATTGGAACGCATGACGAAGCATACTAAGAATGGAAACATCTACGAATCCCTCACTTGATCAGTATCGCGCAAAAGAGACGATTTTCACGCCTTCGAACCTGATCAGCATCATGCGGGCGATGTTCGTGCTACCGGCTATCTTTTGCCTGGATGCCTCGCAGCACGATACGCACCTGTATTATCTCGTTGCCGCGATTTTCGTGGCCGCCGCCCTGACCGACGTGCTGGATGGGATCATTGCGCGGAAAACGAACACCGTGAGCGAGTTTGGCAAGATTGTCGATCCGCTGGCCGATAAAATATTCGTTGGCCTCGTCGTTATTACAATGGCGATCTATCATCTCATCCCTCTCTGGTTTTTCGTTGCGATCATTATCCGTGACGTCGTTATCCTTGCCGCCGGGTTATGGGCAAAGCGAAAGTTCCGCGTGGTCCTTCCATCGAATGTGGCAGGAAAAATTGCCATGATCGCGATTGCGATTACCCTCTTCCTGATGGTCGTCTGGGATGGCATTCCAGACCACCCGGCAGGCTTTTTTCACCTGACCATCGTCCTGCAGTGGATCAGCGCCGGGCTGATGCTCGTTTCGCTTTGGTCCTACGGGCAACGGTTAGTCCGTCTCGTATTGACTACCAAGCAATCGAATACGGCAACTCTATCGTCGTAAAACGAAACCCGCCGAGTTCAGGAAATAGAGCATCAGCACCGCCACGAGTGCGGCAATAAATAAGAAGAGTGCCGCGCGCCCCAGGCGCAGGGAACCATCCTCTCGGCGAAGCCCGGAAAGCATCGCACGGAGTCGCGGGTAGCGCGTTTCGAGACGCGCGAGCCATCGTTGGACCGATGGACTCACATCGGCAATAAGCAGCACGCCGATCCCAATAATAACGCCGCCGGGAACGAGGGGAATGAGGTGCCCTATCGCACCCAAAAAAACTAAAAGAATACCAGCGACCACTTTAAGCCACGCAAGCGCGCGCGTTTGAATCGGGGGTGCTGGAGAGGAGGCCATGCTCAAACCGCCGGAAAGGATAGCAGCGGCTCCAAATTCGTTACAAACTCATTCCAAATGCTTCCGCCATTCTTCGGTCGACATTATGTCGGCCTGGCGAGGAAATACTTTCGTGGTAAGCACACGGTGTACTTCCGGATCGGCATCGATGCAGCAATCGGAAAGGACCGTTAGCTGGTAATCCTTATCGGCGGCCTCCCGAAGCGTGGAAAGCACCACTCCGCTGGTAGCTACGCCGGCCAGTACCAAATGGTGAATATCATGCGCACGAAGAACGACCTCCAGATCACTACCGGTAAATGCGCTCACGCGGCGCTTGGTAACGATAATGTCGTCCGGATGCGGTGCAAGATTGGGATGGACCTTCATCCATTCCTCCATGTTCTGGCCGGCAAAGCGCTCCCTCATCCCGGAAGAGAATGATTTATTCCTCCGGCCGATCTCCGGCATCCCCTGCCGGAACCCGACGACCACAAAGATCACCGGTATCTTCTTTTCGCGAGCGATTGCAATGGCCCGGGCGGCATTCGCAATCGCTGCGTTATCCGGATAATTTCGTAAAATGCCCGCCTGCATGTCCATCACCAGGAGGGCGGTGTGATCTGTATTTTCCTGCATTATATACGGAGCGGTTGGATTGTCTTACAAATGTATCGGCTCACCCTCGGCCACGCTGGCCGCTTCCATGACCGCTTCGGACCACGTTGGATGCGGATGGATCGTTTTGGTAATCGAAAGCCCGGTAGCACCGTGCGCGCGGCCCACGACGATCTCCTCGATCATTTCTGCCGCCTCGTTGCCAATAATGTGTGCCCCTAAAATTTCATCGTACTTCGTGCCAATGACGAGCTTTACAAAGCCATCCGTCTCGCCCATGGCGCGGGCTTTGCCTAACGCCGTGAATGGGAACTTCCCTACTTTGTATTCGATCCCGGCCTGCTTCGCGGCACGTTCGGTCATTCCGGTGCTCGCCACCTGGGGCTGGCAATAGGTACAACCGGGAATGTTATCGTAATCCAGGGGCTGCGGATGGTGCCCGGCCAGATGTTCCGCTGCGATAATTCCCTCGTGCGTGGCAACGTGAGCCAGCCACGGCGGGCCGGCAACATCGCCAACGGCGTAAATTCCTTCGACGGGCGTGCGCATGTATTCGTCCACATCGATGAAGCCTTTGGTCATTGTAATTCCCAGTTTCTCCAACCCGATACTCTCCGTATTGGCCTGCACGCCAATGGCCACGAGCACACACTCGGCTTCGAGTGTTTGTTTCTTACCGTCCTCGGATTCGATTTCAACTTTCGTGCTCTTCTTTTCAAGCTTTACACCATTCATCTTATGTTTGGTGAAGATTTGGTAGCCCTGGCGCTTGTATATTTTTTCGAGTTCCGTCGAAACTTCCGTATCTTCAACGGGAAGGATATTCGGCATCATTTCCACGACCGAAACCTTCGTTCCAAAGCGCTGGTAGAAATACGCGAACTCCATTCCGATCGCACCCGCGCCGATGACGGTCATAGATTCCGGAATGTGGTCCATGATCATCGCTTCGGTCGAGGACAGGACCTGCTTGCCATCCGGCTTGAGGTTGGGCAATTGTTTCGCGCGGGCACCCGTGGCGATGACGATATTTTTCGCGGTAACCGTTCGCTTCTTGCCCTCGCCCTCGGTCACCTCGATGGAATTTTTTCCGGTAAGAACTCCAAAGCCTTTGATGGATTCTATCTTGTTTTTGCGGAAGAGAAATTCGATGCCTTTCACAACGCGATCGGAGACATCCCGCGAGCGTTTGATGACACGCGTAAAGTCCACGCGAAGGTTATCGTACGCCAATCCCCATTCCTCCGGGGCGTTCTGCATCGTGTGATAAATCTCGGCGTTCTTGAGAAGCGCTTTCGTGGGAATACACCCCCAGTTAAGGCAAATGCCGCCCAAGCGATCCCGCTCGATGCAGGCGGTCTTCATTCCCAATTGCGCGGACCGAATCGCCGCCGGATATCCGCCGGGCCCTCCACCCAGCACTATTACGTCAAAATCAAAAGAAGCCATGGGTTTATGCTAAGTCTCTAAATCGTTCAAATTGTCCTATTTTCGGACAATCATGAAAAAAAGTGTACGAAAATACGACAGAATTTCGAGCAAGCCGCGCTCAAATTTACTATTTTTGCATTTTACGCAAAAAGATTGGATTAGTTCAAAACTTTCAGCGATAAGGTTTCGTCTAATACAATGGAAGTCCAGCGGAGATTTAGTATGGACAGAACGCATACACACATTCTCGCAGCCGCGCTTATAGCGGTCGTCACCGGAGGGTTCCTTGTGGCACCTGCCCGCGCGCAGGAAGCGCACTTTGCGTCTTCGGAAATTACGCCGACGTACACGGAAACGCCACCGCAATATTATCGCTACGTGCTCCGCCAAATGGCGCCTCCTCCAGGACTTATCATCGAAATGTCGGTCGCACCACCGGCTAACATTCCCACGGACTTATACGAGCTTGGCAAATATGGCCGCATCTCCGTGGATTACACGGGTGTCATGCCCTTCGAAGGAACGGAACTGGGGATTGCTGCGCAGGCGCTCCATGTCGCGCATCATTTACTCTTTTATTCGGCCGGATTTTCGAGCGACATCAATGGCGATGGCATGTTCCTCTTTACGGTCGGCATCGCCCATTATCAGACGGGCAACAGCCGGGAAGAACCTTTTGTCGATGCCCCGTTCATCCGGCTCCGTTTCCAGTCCTCGCAGGGACCGATCTTTGGGTATTCGGAAATCGAAACGACGATGCATTTTCGTTCCTATATTTCCGGCATGGCCGGCTTTGGCATTCGGCTCTCCCCGGCCGTCCGCATGATTGGAGGAATCCATCATACGGAATTTGTTATGCCCACGGAGCGGACCGTCGTGATGGTCAACGGCCTCGAAGGAATTATTAGCTGGGGTATGTAAGCAATTCGCGCCGAATAGCGCTTATCCGGCGCTCGCAAATTCACGTTGCCTCGGCAGTCTCAAAATTTCCATAGCTCGCCGTAGTGCCGCCTCCTGGCGTAATCGCACTTCGAACCAGCCTTGATCTTGCCACAAACTGTACGCAAGAATCCATCGCTCGATGGCCGGCACCTCCGAGGCATCGTTGGCAGTGCTGGTATGACCACGCGACGTATCGGAGGCGCTCGCATATTCCAGTGAGCTATCTGTTACACTTTGAGGAATTGGCAGGTGCGCGATGCTGTCCAGCGAGAGCGTCCGCAGCCAGGCAATATTCCTCTGAAGATACGGTATGGTGGCCCGCCACAGCGCATCCAAAAACCACTTGGGATGGTCCTGCCAAAAGTTCTCGGACACAATATAGTCCGGGATAATGCCCTCTGCGCCATTCAGCTTCCGTCCCTGCTTCGTTAAATAGTTTGTGCAGCTACCGGCGGAAATAGCCCCATCGATCGCATGGTCCCGGTTGTCCAGGTTCGGGAACATTCGTTCCGCGCCACCTACGATGGTATCGTAATGGAACGGACGCTGGATAATTCTGCCACTCGGCAGCACGTACTCGCCAATGGCAAGAAAAAGCTTGTCCCCATTGGGAACGTCCAGGTAGCGCATGACGAGCGCTTTGCCAATCGTGGGCTCGCCAATGATAACCGCCCGGTCCACGTCCTGCAGCACGCCGGCGAAAATTTCCGAGGCGCTGCACGAATAGTTATCTACCAATACCGCAAGTCGTAACTCCGGATAGCGTGGGCTGGCCTTGGCAAAATATTTATCCACTCCGCTCCGCGTTCGCACGGTGATCAGCGGCTCCCCATTGTTATCGGTGAAAAGGCTGAGGCACCCAATCACTTCCTTCACATAGCCACCGGGATTGCCACGGAGATCAATCACGAGGGATTTAAGCGTCCGGCCAAACCGTGCGCGGACATAATCCTTAATCTCGCCCCACGTTGCCCGATATCCCGGCCGATTATTTCGATACAAGGAGAACCGGGCTTCGGCCAGCCGGTCGTAATAAGTATCGAGATCGCACTGAAGCCCGGAATTCTCACCAGCCTGAACAAGGCTATCCAACACTTCACCTAACCGCTCGGACGTACCTTTGGTGAATTCGGTTATTTTAATAAAGGCGGTGGAATCGTCCAGCATTCCATACGGTCCAACGCTTGGGTCTGGAAGTATTTTCCGGCGAATGACGGCATCGATCGTATCCGAAGTGGACGGGCGGTAGAGCGTCAGATCGATTGCTCGATCGGCCGGAAGCAGCGCATCCGGTATGGAATCACGGACCGGTACGCCATCGATCGCTGCAATTTCATCGCCCGGCAGCGCCTTCGCGAGGAGGTCGCTGCCCGGATCGATGCTGGAAATCACGAGCTGGTGATACAGAACAACAAAATGGAACCCGTAGGCAAACTGCTCATTGTTTTGCTCGAGCAAATCCCGCTCGAATTTTGCTTTCGTTACATAGCAGCTAAACGGATCGAGTTTATTTACCATTGCTTCAACCGGAAGGGTCGTATCGAAGGGTGCTGTACTGAAATATTGTGTGCGAATGGTCTGTATGACGAACTCGCGGACCTCTTCTCGTATCGCATCGTTTCCACTACCCATTGCACTCGTCTGTGCAACGGAAAGCTCTGGAATAAGGGCACCTGCAATGAGCAGTGCATCGTAAAGATACTTTTGCTTGAACATCGCGCGTCATAAAGTGCGAGCGAACCTTCCGGACCGCGGATGAAGCGATCATCCGGCCGAATGTCCGTTCTGGTGAAAAAACAGGATTGTGAATGGTTCGGCCCTGAGACGCCGCCGAGAGCGTGGCCGTGTGCTTCAGCTCCCGACGGCGCACAAGACGCCACGATTCGGAGGAAGGTTCAAAGCTCGGTGGCTTTGGGTAAGGAACGATATGAGAACTGGCGTTTGCATCGTTACAGTGTCCTAATGAGCGGACGTTAATCGCTTATGTAGCGAAGCCTGTGCCAGCATCATCATCTCGTTGCGGCGTTTCGGGCGATGGAACTAAGACAGCGGGAGTCCGCGATACTCCTTGAGCGGCTCCGGTGCATCATTCGCGAATGCCTGTCGCAGGTTTGTTCCTGAAGTACCTCAGGGCTTTTCGTCAGAGTGTAGAAGCTTAATCCTGCGCGCCGGGCGTATAAACCTGTACGGTGTTAAAGACTTGCGCAGTATCCTGCCCTCCGATTGCATAGATTTTCCCATTCACCGCAGCCGCAGAAAGATAGGAACGCGGCGTGAAGGTCCCAGTGGTTGCCGGAGTGGTCCAGGTTTTGGTTGCGGGATCGAACACCTGCACAAAGTCCCTGGTGAGGGGATCGCGGACATTCGGGGTTCCGCCAAGGATATAGATCTTGTTATGGAGCACCCCCGAAGCGTGCAACAGGCGGGCAGTAAAGTTACCTTTCGTGGCAAGCGTGCTCCAATGGTTGGTCCGTGGGTCGAACCTTTGCACCATCGCGAGCACGCGATGACCCGCTGGCTCGTGATTACTAAATCCGCCGATGGCATAGATCCTGCCACGAACGACGTTCGCGGTAAAAGCGCCGTGTGGAGTGAACGTGCCCGTCGTCCTGGGTGTGCTCCAATGGTTCGTCCGAGGATCGAACACTTCAAAGACGTTCATGTCCCCCTCGTGCCCCGCGTCGTAGCCACCCATTGTATAAATCTTGCCGCCGATGACGCACGCGCAGAGATTATTGCGTGGCGTAAACGTTCCGGTGGTCTTCGGTGTGGACCAGGCGTTCGTTCGGGGATCGAAAATCTCCAGCGCATTGCTCATATTCGATGGACGTTCCGGCCCCCGTGCTCCGCCCAGAACGTAGATTTTGCCATTCAGGACGCACGAGGCAAGGCTTGCGCGCGGCGTGAAATGCCCGGTCGTTCGGACCGTATGCCAGGAGTTCGCTCGAGGATCGAACACATCCACGGAGGTTGCAAGCGAGCTATCGCCATATCCTCCAATGACATAAATCTTTCCGTTCACCGCACTCGCAGTAAACCAGCAGCGCGGCGCAAATCCTACAGACGATGCCGGATTCCACGTACCGGATGGAATTACTATGGCCCCTGCCGTCAGCAGGATAATTACAGCACCGAGGACAACTAAAAGAACGTGAGTGCGAATAGGAGTTCTATGGTTGTTAGTCATAAAGCTTCAAGCCGGTAAATGAAAATGTAAATACGCCAGATGACAGGATGCAACGGAACAGCATCCAACAATCATGGACGATTTTCCATTCGTTATTCGGCGACCGCCTATCGCCGCCAAACATCACTCACGGGCATCCAGGACTCATCGCGAAGCAAGTTTGTGTTTAAGGAAGCTCTGAATAAGTACCCTGATGCTGTCATTGCGAGTCAAACAAAGCAACCAACGGGAGCCTTGTTTGAGGAAGCAATCTCCACTTCCAGACAATCTCCACTTCCACAGGGGAGATTGCTTCCCTCGATTCCTCGAGACCAGGATTGCTCCGCTTCGCTCCGCAATCCTGACTCGCAATGACGGTAATATAGACTTATTCAGAGTTCCTTAGCAACTGAATATGACTTTTGGCAAATCGATTCGCCGTGAGTGGCTTTTAGATAACGACATAATCTTTCTCAAGAATGGCTCATTCGGGGCCTGTCCGCGTTCGGAAGTGCCGAACTGCCGTACACCATTCCAATTAGGAATAGTAGCACCGGGGTATGTGCGATGGTTTTTATCATTCTCCTGTGACAGAATAAGGTTTCGAATATAATTGCCCCTAGGCCCTTCGCCGAGCCTCGAGGCCGGCGCGAATCGCATCGTGCAGGGAACCGGCTCGGCCCGCCCCGGCCGCAGGATTCAGAATAATGACCATGACATTCGTTTTATCCTACGAAATGGAAAAGGCCTGAGGCAATCGCCACAAGCCTTGCGTTCCAACAGCTCCCGCTGCCTCGCCAGGACTCGAACCTGAAATTCGGAATAGGTTAGCCTGTCCTAACGAGTGAAACCGAATGTCACGAAACTGCCATGTTTTAGCCATTTCTCTTTGTACCCGTTTTCATACAGTGGCACTAAATAGCAGGGTTTTTGTTGTGCCATTGTTGCCCGCTTCCTTAGACTCGAAACTCAGAGTCCTTGAAAAGTGGCACTGAAACAAGGAACTAATGGCACGTCCGAAAACCGAAGAAACGAACGTTACGCTCCGGTGGAGAGTAACCAAACCGTTCGCGCACGAATGGGAAGCACTATCCGAAAAGAAGCGGGAAGCGTTCCGGCAATCGAAAGGCAAGAAGAACCCGCCCGTGCGCGGAGCGGAGTTGCCGGGGTATTACTACCTTGACATTTATCGCAACGGCCAGCGCGAAACGAAGCGAATAGGACTCCTAACCACTTACGACGGCGCGGCCAACGATGAAACCGAACGCAACGCCCGGCAAGTGGCACTATACTACCGGGATGAAACGTGGCGGGAGCGGCACGGCTTCGAGGGTAACGTAAAAGGAAAAATTCCCTTCCTCGAATTTTACGGTTCACTCGTTCCGGGACGGCATAAGTCATGGAAAAGCGCGGCCCTAATGCTCGAAACCTTCCCCGCCCGTAACACGCCGCTTGCTGAGGTTGACTACGAATGGCTAAAGACCGTTCAGGAGCATTTTCTTTCGAGGGTATCTCAGAACTCAGCAAGCACGTATTATGCGAAGATCAAAGCGGCACTGCAAATCGCCGTTCAGCGCGAACTCATTTCCTCGAACCCGGCAACGAAGATCAAAGCGATTCAACAGGTTCCGTCTCAGCGCACGTACCTCACGAAAGACGAACTGAAAATTCTTGCAAAAGCGCCGTGTGAGAAACCGGAAGTGAAGCGGGCCTTCCTGTTCGCCTGCTTTGCGTGCGGCCTTCGGTATTCGGATATTCGGGCGCTCACGTGGGGTAAGGTTCGAAACGGGCGGCTCGAACTGCGAGTGATTAAGACGAAAGAACCGGAGTGGATTGACCTTCCACCGTTCGCCCTGAAGATTTTGGGAAACCGGCGGGACGATAACGAACCGTTGTTTGCGCTCCCGCCCGGAGAGTGGACAACTTGGGATTGCCTGCAAAAGTGGAGCAAGAGTGCCGGACTTTCGAAGCATGTAACGTTCCACGTTGCCCGGCATACGTTCGCAACTATGATGCTCGAACAAACCGGGGACATTTATCTCGTTTCGAAATTGATAGGACACGCTTCCATTCAGCACACACAAATTTACGCGAAGATCGTTGACGATAGGAAGCGAACAGCAATGCTGTCACTCCCTGAATTTGAACTTTCGTAGGAACGCCCGGTGTCCGGTTGTCCGATTTGTCCGGTTTTGGTGGTACAGGTTGGCACACGGTAACATGAAGGGAATGATTAACGTTAAAAGGAGCTATGGCAAAGCAAGCAAGCAAGAAGAAGACTGAGCCGGATTCTTTGGAGTCTAAAGATCACAATGTTATTCCCTATGAAGAATTCTTCGGCTTGAAACCGGGTGAGAGATTGAAGCCGGGAGACTGGGTGATTAATGGCAAAATTGTGAGCACGGCGGAGATAGAAAAGCAGGAAGAAGAGCAGAAGCGGTTTCGCGAGTTCCAGAGGGGTATGAATCGTCTTACGTACTACCAAAATGAAATGAAACGGGAATTCACCTTAGCACATTCTTCCGCAGAGTGCCTTGTGCAGTTGGAAGGCTTGCTGGTACAAGCGGGATTGCAAGAGCTTGCTTTCTATCCTACGTTCGAAGGCATTAACCTACGGGATGACTTCGAATTGTTTTTGAATCACTGGAGAGCGTTTTATCAAAAGGCGTTGGGAATCACTCCCATGACGAAGGCCGAACTGCCGTTGGTATTCGAATCGGTATGGGTAGGACAGGACGAAGAGTATCATAAGCAATTGCACGAATGGCTTCTGAATGGCTGGTGCCAGTACGACAATGAGAAGAAGAGATTTATTTGGTTGAGCATTCCACTCGACTTCGGTTTCGTGGTTTCGAAGATAGATCAATGGCTCAGGCCAAAACCGCGTTGGGAACTGTTGGCTGAGGAATGGTTATTCCTGAATCCAAAAAAACAAAAAGAAGCTCCCAGGCCACGAAAGGCCAGACAAATTCGTAATTACTATAATAAGCACATGTCCCCATCCACTCCATCTAAATACACAAAAGCGTTGGAGAGTCTTCCAGTTTTGTAGTGCGCGTAAACGCGCCTAAATGCTTCGTTCTCGCGCCCAACATTCGCATTCACATCCCCGTTTGTGGTGCGTATGACAACACATGGTACTACTACCGCCCAACTGACCGCAATGAGCGGTGGCGGGCTACTCAACGCGGAACAGGCCGCGCAATACTTATCACTTAGCACGTCCTACATTCGTAAGGCGTGTGCCGCGAATCGGATTCCGTTCGTCAGGGTGGGAACCCGCACTCTTTTTCGCCGGGTGGATTTGGATGAATGGATTGCCGCACGGTTCGTTCCCACCAATGCCGAAGTTCAGGCCCGCGCCGGAACGATTGCCGCAACCGCACTGAACAGGAGGGCCGGACGATGAGTAGCGAAGCTCCTTTCCTGCCCGCGCCGGACTATGAATGGGAAGACTACGAAGAACGCGCGGCCATTATGGAAATTGAAGGCGGCTTGCCACGCGAAGAAGCGGAGCGCGAAGCCGCGAAGATCGTCGCGAGGGAACCCAAGATCGTCGCGGAGGCCAGGACGATATTACGTTCCGCTCCCGCTCCACGACAACGAAAAGTCCGTTATACGGCTCCGGAACTTCTCGCGTTAGACACTTCAGCACCCGCACAATTATGGGATGGATTCCTTCCAACGAATGATATAGCACTTTTTGTGGGAGTGCAAGGTAAAGGAAAGTCCACGCTAATGCGGGAACTCTCCATTGCCATTGCGCGAAGAGATACTTCATTTCTCACGCGCCCGCTCAACGTAAGGAACGGAAAGGTTGTCTATGTAAAAGGTGAAGGCGGAGTGATACATTTTGCGCGAATTCTGAAACGTTATGGTGGTGTAATGCCAGAGGGCTTTATTCTAATTGATGGATGCCGTCTTACGCTTCAGGAAGTGCATTCGGAGATCGAAGCCGAACTGAAACGCGGCGCAGCCGACATGATAGTATTCGATTCACTCGGCAATTTTTATACAGGCGAACAAAACAGTAATTCCGACGCTCAGAATTTTTTGCGCGAATTCGCTTATTGCGCGGAAGATAGTTGTGTGCTTTTCATTCATCATATTGGTAAGTCCGGTCACCATGAATCCCCGGACATAAAGTTCGTGCAGGGTGCGGGCGGGTTTACTCAACGCGCACGCGCCGTAGTTATGATGGTGGGGAACGATTCGGAGAATCGGCGCTGGCTTCGACTTGCGAAGGAGGATAACGTTTCAGAGGAATTCAGAAAAGAACTTCTATGCGTGGAGTTCCGGGAAGGGAGCTATACAAGCGACGGAAATCGGTGGCCCATCGAGCAAGTAGCGGAACAACTCAGGCCGGTGAAGCCGGAAGCTGGCAATACAGTTCACGCGCTCCGGGAGCAAGCACGAATAATGCGTGAAGCTGGTGACTCCATTGGTCAAATTGCCGAACGCCTTCACAAATCGAAATCCACCATTCAGGATTGGACGAAGGGAATCGTTCGGCTGGAACCGGGAAGCGTTCGGGAACCGAACGGTCAAACCGAACGACCGAACGCCGGGCAAATTGATTTGAAGATGGCGAGCGTTCGTTCGGCGGAATCCTTAGCGAAACGACCGAACGAACGGCAAAAGAAGAATGGCAACTCTCAGCCAACACGAAGATTGGAACTGAAGTCAAGGGCTAAGAAGAACGATAAATAACAACGAACTTTTTAACATGAAGAAGAAAGACCTACACGCCGAACTCGATGCTGAGGTTCAGGCCGGTACGATCACACGGGACTCGAAGGGCCGGTACGTGCCGGGCAATCCGGGCGGGCCGGGAAGACCGAAGAAACTAACCTACGAAATCTTTTGGGAGACGGTCAAGAAGCACGCGACACCGGAAGCGTTAGACGAACTCATTCAGGCGGCCTTCGAAGCGGCCAAGTGCGGGGACGCGAAGGCCAGGGACGCTATTACGCGGCTCCTGAGCGCGAAGGAAGGAAGCCTTCGGGAGTACGAACTGAGTGTGCAAGCGCGGGAGCAAGAAGAAGCTCAGGAGAGAATCAATCGCAAATACAATTTGAAGAACGGCGAGAAGAAACGTCCCTATGATTTCGGGTACGAATTTGACTGAGGCTCCCGAATAAATGGCAGGAAACTTCACACGAATCCCGCCAATTTAGGAAAATTTCGAACGAAGATCACAAAATAACGGATTCAGAAAATGGGTGGTTACGGAAGCGGGCGGTGGAACTCTCACGCGGCCCGGAGCACGGCGGGAAGTTCGTTGTTCATTACTCCGAAGATTCTGAGACAGGGATTCGGCTTCGTCCATTGGAATCGCAATGGTGAACCGTCCGGGGGAATTAGCTACCGGCGAACGGAATACGGCGTTATGCTTGACTACAAGGCGGGAGTTGAGCCTGTCACGGAACCCATTCGGATTGAGCGGGGACGGGTTGGCTTCCTGGATGGAGAGTGGTTTATTTGCCCGCTCCTGAAACCGAACGGCACTCCCTGCAATCGCCGGTGTCGAAAGCTGTACTGCCCGCCCGGAGCGAAATACTTCGGTTGCCGGGTGTGCTACAATCTCACGTATGACAGCTCGAACGAAAGTCATAAATATGACAAGATATATGAACGCATAGCAGGCAACCTGGGAACGAGGCCGGACGTCGTGCGCGCGCTCCTGAACCGGCGATAGAACCGCCCGCCGCGCGACGCCTGCCGCCTGCTTTAAGACACGGTGAACCCGGCCTGAATTTCAGGCGCTAAGGCCGCTCCCGTTCCCTCAGAGACGTTCCCGCTCAGTCTCCTAAACTTGCCAAGCGTGCTTGCAGTTTGGGCACACCGTAGGTTTGCGTGACGCTAAAAGTGAAAGGAGTCCGATTGGAAAAAATACGATACTAACCACATACACCCACCACTTTACGCCTCCGCGTTTCGTAGGTGTTTCGCACTTCGGACAGGAAAGAGTAGAAGCCATATTCGTATTGTTTGAATGTAAAAAATGATTTCGTGAAATGTGAACTATTTTAGCCCTAATAAAAATTGTTCTCAACGAGTAAATTTGCAATTCCATGCAAAACCACCCGGCCCCGCTGCGGGAACGCTAATAAACCCAGTCAACGAATCGTTTACCCAGTCAAGATAGAGTTCCCATTCCGTGACTCCGGTTGTCGATGGCCCGTTCCAAAATAGCTGGATTTCAGCGGGGCTGACAGGATTATAGACTGTCTCATCAGAATCCTTTATAGGATTAGAAAAGCTGGCTGTATAAGTTCCCGTCCCCATCCACCCTCCCTCATTGTATTCGTTGGAACCATAGACCTTAATTGAGGCTGTTTTAGAATTCGTCAGGGACAGGGATATTGAATCTCTCACGTCGTTCCATGTTCCATAAATGTCGCTTTGTGTTTGCGATGAATTGTTCGTGTTGCCGCTCGGTGAAGAGCATCCGGCGATGAGCAGGCCTGCAAAAATCCCGCTGCACCACCTTTTGAAGATCAGTTTTTTCGCTTCTGTTTCCATTGCTAATTTGATTGATTCTTGAAAAGAACGTGCGCGTTCACTTGCCAGCGCACACGAATTATATTCGGACACGAAATATATTACGAATCCGTGACTACAAAAATACGAAAAAATATGGGTGAGTCACCGAAAAACGTTTGGCGCGAATCTAAGGGCCTCCCGTGTTGCGAAGGGATTGACTCAGGAACAGCTTGCCCGCAAGTGCAAAGTTACCTCAGATTACATTAGTATGCTCGAACACGGAAGGGCTAATGTTGGCTTAGATAACATTGTAAAGATCGCTAAGGGATTGAGGATTCCGATTGCCGAATTAATTAAGGGAATAGAATGAGATTCAGGCCCGGCTTCGAAGGGGTTTCAGTGTTCTCGAAGATTTCAGGAGCTTCGAAGATCGGTGTAGCTTCGAATGAATTGGTTCCACAGTTACAGTGAAACCTAACGAGTGGAGTACCTTCGAAATACTATCGAAACGGGGATTGCCGGTTTCAGACAGGGCGCTGTAGAGGTTCACGCGGCTAAGGCCCGTCTCCCGTGCAAGCTTTGAGAAGCCGCCCTGAGCTTTGGCAATGCTTTGCAGTGCGGCGAGAACATCCGAAAGTTCCCCATCCCGAAGGCAGTAATTCAGATAGGCCCGTGCTTCTTCCGGGTCTTTCAATTCTTCGAGGAAAACAGTTTCCCACGCTTTACTGGCGGGGATGTCCGTTCGCTTGCCGTTCATCGCGCCGTGTCCGTTGCCTGTAGTCTTTCCAGTATGCTTTTGCACGTCGTAAGTCCCTTTCCTGAGTAGATTTGTCTCCGCCCGCAAGCAGGATAATAAGCCGTTCGCCGTCCTGCCCGAAATAGATTCGGTAACCTTTCCCGGTATGGATTCGAAGTTCCGAAACGCCTTCGCCTTCCGGCTTCACGTCTCCCAACAGGCCGCGCTCCACACGCTGTAACCGTTTGTTGACCTCGAAGCGGGCCTCTCTTGGCAACGCGGCACGCCACTCCTGAAACGGCTCCTTCCCTTCGGGAGTGACATAGTACCGGATTTCTTTTGGTGTGGCTTCCAGTGGGTTTTGGTGTTGTATGTTAGAGCATACAACCGGATGGCTCCGGGTTCCGTGCCCGGACTGGTTGGCCGCTTGTTTTCAATGTATAATCGATTATACATTTTCCCCACCTTCCCCCACCCAGCAAATGTAGAATCGATTCTACAAAATGAACCGCCCGGTTGTGGCGAAGCGTTGAACAACCGTACACACAACGTTCGGTGTGTGTACAACCGGCCCGAAAAAATTAATTGAAACTCCGGGAACGGTGTAACGTCAATAGTGGTTACTATTAGCGTTACACTCAAACGAACACTATGAAAGCAATCATTTACACCCGCGTTTCAACAGAAGAACAATCTCAGTCCGGTTTGGGCCTCGAAGCTCAGGAAGCGGCTTGCCGGAAGCTGGCCGGGACGTTAGGAGCCGCCGAAACGCTCCTGTTCACGGATGCCGGGATTTCCGGCTCGAAGGGAATCGAAGATCGTCCGGCACTCACGGAAGCACTGGCCGCGCTCAGGAAAGGAGACGTTCTTATCGTCGCAAAGCGTGACCGGATTGCCCGTGACATGCTGGTAACCCTAACCGTTGAGAAAGTGGTTACGAAGCGCGGAGCAAGGCTCCTGAGCGTTGCCGGGGAAGGCAGCGATTCGGACGGCGTGACCGGCCTAATCCTTCGGACGATGAGTGACCTATTCGCTCAGGTGGAGCGGGAAACGATACGCACACGAACGCGGAGTGCGTTACAAGTCAAGAAATCGAAAGCGGAGCGCGTTGGTGCGATTCCTTACGGTTACGCGCTTGCTGAGGATGGAAAGCATTTGATCGAAAACGAACGCGAACAGCGCATTATTGCGCTCGTACAATCGCTCAGGAAAGATGGAATGTCACTCCGGGCAATAGTAGCACGGCTGAACGCGGAATCGGTCACAACGCGAACCGGCAATGTTTGGCAACTCACTCAGGTTGCCCGTATGCTGAAATGAATTGGTTTCGTAGGACACTCAGGAAGGCCGTTGACCGGCTCCGGCTTAGGAAACAGGTGCGGGAGCTACGGCGAACGTCTCAGGAAGCCCGTATTGCGGCCCTACGCGCTGAATTGAACGCCGGGGTAACTCCCGAACAGGCCGCACGGGATAAACGATACTTGGAAGGCAAAGACGATAATGGCAAGAATTAAACGGGAGCTTTTGGAACCCGAAGAGTTCGAGCGATTGAGGAAGGCTCCGAAGATCGAAGTGCTTGCCGTGCTCGAAAGGTACGTGCGCCGGGAAGCCGGGAAGCCGAAGAGTGACACTCCGCCACTAACGAACGCCGAACGAGTCCGGCAATTTCGGGAGCGGCAACGGAAGGCGAAAAAGCCAAAAAAAGGTAGGTTTCTGTTGTGCTATTGTTGCCCCGCCATAAATAAAAAACCCCTAAGTCTTTGAGACTACAGGGTTTATGCTGCCTCGCCAGGACTCGAACCTGGAACCTACTGATCCAGAGTCAGCCGCCATACCATTAGGCCACGAGGCAATTTCTTGCGGCAATGCTCCTGGATTCGCTTGCCGGGCGGGGAAAACACGCGAGGCGTCCCACAGGTTTCAATGATTACAGGCGCACGGCAAGGTCGAGTGCGCCATAGAGCGACGAAATCTTCCATGCGCCGGAATACTTCGGACTTATCGTTGAAAATGGGTACTCATACGTAACAACTGGCGAGAGCTGGCTCCGGCCTATATTGAAATTATATCCCGCGGAAACCAGTCCGGAAAACTCAGGATTATTCAATCCGCTAATTGCTCCATTCTCAACTTCTTCGAAACGCGTCCCATTCGTAAATGTCATATTATTTAGCCGAGTCCCATCGGGTAGTAGAAGGCTGGTAGTTTTCAGTTCACGAGTTTGCGTGAAGTTGCTCGCTGTTACAATTGAGATTCCAGCACCTAACTGGATAAACAGGCTTGACGAGAAAACCTGATATTGCACAAATGGCTCGAACCGAAACGAGGAAAGGCTCATCGTGCCGGTTCGGTTGATAAGCATCGAGGTGGTATCAGGTGACTCCTCGGAACCCGGCGCAACAACCATCACAAGCTCATTGATCAAGTAAGATGACGAAACATTTTTCTGGTCCAGTCCCATCTTGAGACCGGCAAAAACATCAGGGATCACGGGTAGTTCAAGAAAGGCCGAGCCGGAAAAGCTGGACCCGGTGCCGCCGCTAAATTGTGCGCCGCAGTCGCAGCCATAGGTTCCCTGCTGGGTATGTTTCGCAAGGCTCAGTTCGATTCCAGCGATCGGTCCGGTCTTCGGCTTAGGAACTCCAACGCTATGCTGCGCATAGGAATCCGCCGCGAAGAAAATCGCAGATAGCAGAAAGAGAGAAGAAGCCACAGATTTCATGATGTTCTGAGAACACAAAAGCGGGCCAATAGTTTTTATTTGGCCAGATCAAAAATAAAGTAACACCGAGGCGTAGTACGAAGTGAGGTTCCACTCATAGCCATTCACAGAGGAGATGTTCGTCACGGGAACGTCGGCGGTAATCATCGGTGCGATGCGCAAACTGAGCAAGCTAATCATATACCCAGCGGAAATCGGAACCGAACTCATACTCGAACGAACGGCGCTGAGCGGCCCGTTTTCCAGCACCGAATCGGAGGAACCATTGCTGTAGGTCCCGGAAAGCAGATCGCGCTGCTGGAAGTAACTATTGTGTACGAGGTAGGAATAGCCAATGCCCGCCTGAAGAAACAATCCCGCAAAGAGATTATAACGCACGTACGGCTCCAAGTGGAGATAGGTCGTGGTGAGCAGCATGTTATCCGTAAGCGCCGTCGGAGTTCCACCGCCCCAAAGGTGAGAAGAACTAAACTGCCGGCGATCGACACCCGCTTTGGCGCCCACCGTAAATCCGAGCAACGAAACGAGATCGTAGTTGAGCGAAATCTTGTAACCGCTCCCCTTCCCGTCATCGAATTTGCAGCCGCACGGAGCTTGCAGAATACCATTTTGCAGAAAATATCCCGCGCCCACTTCCACGCCCATCTGCGCATGGGCTGCCTTCGTTTCACCAAAAACTACAAAAGATATTAACGAAAGGAGAACTATGTGATTGAGCCTGCGTTTCATCATTCCTCATTCATCTTTTTTCATTTCCTACGCCGCCATGCGCTCGCTCATAATGATCATCGGCTCGCCACTGGCGATGGTTTCCTGCGTAACCACCACCTTCTCCGCCCGCGGATTATCCGGCAGTTGAAACATTACCTCCATCAGCGTTTCTTCCATAATCGAACGGAGTGACCGCGCTCCGGAACCGCGCTCTATGGCTTTTTCGATAATCAGGTCCAGCGCGGCGCGCTCGAATTCCAGTTCCACGCCTTCCATCGCAAAGAGCTTCCGGTATTGCTTAACGAGCGCGTTCTTCGGCTCCGTCAGTACGCGATAGAGCGCCTCGCGCGAAAGTCCGTTGAGCGGGGCCAGCACCGGAAACCGGCCGATCAGCTCGGGAATGAATCCATACTTTAGCAGATCTTCCGCTTCGATATATTGGAAAAGGTCCACCGCTTTCTCGTCCACGCGGGTGGGAATTTTTGCGCCGAATCCGATGGGCGTTTGGTGCAATCGCCGCAGGATTATCTTATCCAGCCCATCGAACGCCCCGCCGCCGATGAAAAGAATGTGCTTCGTATTGATATGAATGAGCGGCTGCTCCGGATGCTTCCGCCCGCCTTTAGGTGGCACGCCGGCTATCGTTCCCTCCAGCAATTTCAGTAAGCCCTGCTGCACGCCTTCGCCCGAAACATCGCGGGTGATGGAGGCCGAATCCTGCTTGCGCGAAATTTTATCGATCTCATCGAGATACACAATACCGCGCTCCGCGCGCGCAACATCGAAATCCGCAGCCTGCAGGAGCGAGCTTAAGATGGACTCCACATCGTCACCTACGTATCCCGCCTCGGTGAGGGTCGTCGCATCCGCAAGGGCGAAGGGCACGTCCAGAATTTTGGCGAGCGTTTGCGCGAGCAGCGTCTTTCCGGTTCCCGTCGGACCCAAAAGCAGAATATTCGATTTCTCGATCTCCGTGTCCTCGAATCCTTCCACGCCGAGCAGCAGCTCGGAATCGATCCGCTTATAATGATTATAGACTGAAACCGCGAGGATGCGCTTGGCACGGTCCTGCTCGATGATGTGCTCGGAAAGCGCCTTCTCGATCGAGCGCGGAGTGAACGTGGCAAGTCCCGCGCGGCGGACATTATTCTTCTTCGCAAACTGCGGCAGGTGCGCCCGGAGAAGATCGACATGGTTTGCCGTGCAAACATCGCAGATGAACGCGCCGCCAAACGGCGCGGAAATAAGCGTCTGCACTTCTTCGGCCGCGCGACCGCAAAACGTGCAATAAACAGGACGCATCGAGGTGGGTCCATCCCCACCCGGCTGGTAATTCTTTGGTGTACGTCGTTCGTTGGCCATGGGTAGCGCTCAACGCGGAATGGAGCGGCTTAATTTCGCAGCCCTAAAGCACATGTACCTTTGGTCATTGTGGCCGAGAAATGCGAACTGAGGAAAGAATTAGCTATGTTTCTTTAGGCAAGAATAAATCTTTGCGATTTCAAGGCGCCCCCTAATTTATTGCTTAATTTCGGATTAAGCACTTGCCAGGAAACTGCCTGCCCTGACCATGCGACAGCGACCACTTTTTGCTTCCGGCGAGCCTCGTCCATTCGTTCCCCGCCGAGTCGGTTTTGAAACTTCACTTTTTTTGAAAGGAACTAAAATGAATTCCCGTTTTGCCGCAGCACGCAGCACGCAGCACGCAGCACGCAGCACGCAGCACGCAGCACGCAGCACG
>JAKAIL010000285.1 GCA_021825235.1 Bacteroidota bacterium
GCTCAGTCGGTAGAGCAAAGGACTGAAAATCCTTGTGTCGGCGGTTCGATTCCGCCCCTGACCACCAGTTTCGCTTCACTTGTCGCGTTCCGGTAGGGAGTTGACCGGCCGCCTCTTAATTTCGAGTCCTGGATGCATCATGTCGGCTAACCACGAAAAAAGAGAACTTCGGGTCTTTTTATCATCCACCTTCCGGGACCTTCAGCCGGAACGGGAGGAACTCGTCAAAAAAACATTTCCCCGCATTCGCAAAGCGTGCCGCGATCGCGGCGTAGAATTCACCGAAATCGACCTTCGCTGGGGTATCACCGAGGAAGAATCGCGCTCCGGCCGCACTATCCGCATTTGCTTAGAAGAGATCGACCGGTGCCGGCCCTATTTTATCGGCATCCTCGGTTCCAGCTACGGTTGGGTTCCCGGCAGCACGGAGATCGAAAAGGATGAGGAACTGCTCGCGGAATTTCCCTGGCTCGCCGAATTCGGCAAGGAGCAGAAGAGTATTATCGAAATGGAGTTTGCGCACGGGGCCATGCTCCGCAATAACGATAGCGCATTTTTTTACGAGCAACAAAATCAGCAGAACCCCCTGCTTACGAAGGCGGGGGAGTTTGCGGAACTGGATCGACTGAAGGAAACTATTATAGCGGCCGGTCTGCCGCTTCGTCCGTTCGCCACGCCGGAAGAATTGGGCGAGAAGGTCTATCAGGACATTGTCTCCATCCTCGACCGTGATTTCCCTGCGAATCGGGAACTCTCGCCGCTCGAACATGAACGGCTCGAACACGAAGCCTACGCCCGGAATCGGCTGCAATCGTACGTTCCCAATCCGGAGTATTACGAGATTTTCGAGCAGAGGGTGAATTCCACCGGCGCGCCGCTCATCGTGTGGGGAAAATCCGGGTTGGGCAAGAGCGCACTCATGGCCTACTTCGCGCACGAATATCGGCTGCGGCACCCGGAGGCATTCCTTGTCCAGCATTTTATCGGCGCGGCCGAAGGAAGCGATGCCGAGGACGTCATGCGGCAGGTGATGATGGAGATCAAGGAACGCTACCAGCTTGCGGATGCCATCCCCACCGACGAGAACGCGCTCCGCGAGGAGTTCCCGATTTGGCTCGCGAAGGTGCATGAAGGCGACAAGCTTGTTCTCCTCATCGACGCGCTCAACCAGCTTACGGGCATCGGCCTCGAAATGCACTGGCTGCCGGAGTTCATCCCGCCGAATGTGCGGCTCGTCGTTTCGACAACGACGGATAGCCTGCCGCTCGAAGAACTGCGCAAGCGGAAGTGGAAGGAACTAGAGCTTAGACCGCTCACGGAAACCCAGCGCGCAGCCATTTCGGAAAGTTTTCTCGAACGATACAGCAAATCGTTGGAGGCGGAAGAACTGCACACGCTTGCCACCAGCCCGAAGACCGCCAGTCCGCTCTTCCTGCGCACGCTGCTCGAAGAACTCCGCATCTTCGGGCGCCACAGGGCGCTGCACGATGAGCTGGAAGCCTACCTTGCGTGCGCGGACGAGCGCGAACTCTTCCAGAGAGTGCTTGCCCGCCTGGAGCACGATCACGGTGCGGAAACCGTCCGCAGTGTAATGACTGCCATCTGGGCCTCGCGGCATGGGCTTTCGGAATCAGAGTTGATGGAGATTACGGGCCTGCCGCGCATGACGCTCTCCATCCTGCTCACCGCGCTCGAATACCATCTGATGAAGCGGGAGGAGTTCTACACCTTCTTCCACAATTACTTGCGGGAAGCGATCGAGCTAAGGTATTTTAACTCCCCCTCCTTTTCAACGAGGGGGCCGGGGGGTGGTGATCCCAGGAACGCCGCCCACGCGAGGCTGGCAGAATATTTTGGGACGAGAGAATATGGCCCGCGCCGGAGGGATGAAGAGCCATGGCAATGGCGCGAAGCCGGTAAGACCGACGCGCTTTGGCGCGCTTTCGCCAAACCCGATATGTTCTCGCTCTTCGAGCCCGAGGAAGAGCGCTACCACTTTATCGCGTACCTGCAAAGTTTCGAGCGCGAGCGTATTTTCGCGCTCTTCGCCGCACTGCACAAGGCTATGCAGGCGGATGAAAGCTTCGAACGCCGTATGAACCTTGCATCCGTTGCGCGCATGGGCGGATTTTACGATGCCGCCTCGGAAATTCTCACGGCCGTTTCCGAAGCGGCTATCCAAACGCCTCTCGACGAAAACACTTCCCTCGGTTTGAAGCGCGAATTATCCCAGCTTTACAGCGAGAAGCATGAGTATAAACTTGCCCTGCCATTGTGCGAGGAGATTGTTTCGCTCCTCCAATCGAAGGAAGGTAAGAGTGAGGAATTATTCAATGCGATGATCGATCTTTCCACGGTTCTGCATGGCGTTGCCGATTATGCCGGGGCCGAACGCGTCATTCGCCGCGCACTCTCGATCCGTGAATTCGCTCCCTTTCCAAAACAACTTGATGCGATGCAAAACTTAGGAATGTTTGTGATGGCGCAAGGACACTATCGGGATGCCGTTCACCGCCTGCAGCAAACGCTCCGACGATCGGAGAAGCTGCTAGGTCGAATGCACCCTTCTTCCGTTGCCTACTCCATGAACCTTGGCGCCGCCATGATCTATGCAGAACGATATGCCGAGGCACTCGAAATCCTGCAACGAACCCAGTCGGCGATTGAGCATTTGCTCGGCAATAAGCATGAGTGGTATCTTGCCACCTTGGAAAGCCTGGGGCGCATCCGCCTGGAGCTTGGACAGTACGACGATGCCAAGAAACTCTACACCGAAATGATCGAAAGCTCCACGCTCGTGCGAGGAGCAGAAAATGAAAAAACGCTCGTGGCGCAGATCGCTCTGGGAAGGATCTTTTATGATAGTGGCGATTGGCAAACGGCGTTGGAAACGTACCAAACGTACGTTCCCAGGATCACGGCCGCCCTCGGCGTCGAGCACCCCAGCGTTCGACAGGCGCAGAACACCCTGAACGACATTTCGAATGCCGTGAATGCGAAGAAGCCCGCGGAAGCCACTCCCGCCCGTTGAACCGTGCAATAGTCGGCGATAGGTAAGTTCCCCGCGCTTCCGAATGGAGCCCTCGGCGACCCTGCTGAGTTCCTTTAGCGTGGTGGAAGCACTGGTAGTTTTGCCGTGCTCGCCACGACGATGACCACCGACGCCCCCTGCGATCCATCCTTCGATTTGAAGTTCACCTGGAAGTTGGCGTTGGGGCTACTCATGACCGGATAGAGCACCGTGCTGTCGCTTACCGGAGTACCATTGGCGATGAGCGTTACACTATCGTACGGTATCCACGGGCTATTCGGGCCCGGCCCCACCTTATACTGTGGAATTAGCATCGCCTTTCCCTGGGCCAGACCGAGCGTGCCGACATTCGGATTTATGGCCGAATCATCGTAGTTGGTGTCGTTAGTGCTTTTGGGCCATCCCAACAGCATTCGGAATCCGCCCGCGCCGCCAGCGGTCACGTAAGCACTATCGGTGACAGTACATGGGATATCCGGTCCGATGTTTTGAAATCCGAGCCACGCCAACGTGCCATTTGGCGATGGCTGTGCGAATTGGATCGAGGGCACTAAGTGATTGCCCTTGTTGAAGTTCCAGATCAGGACGGGAGGATTCTGTGAGGTATCGGCTCCTCCGACCGCTACATCGGTTTTTGAATTTTTCGAACACCCCGCGAGCACAGCGCCGCCTGCGAGAGCCGCGAGGAATATGGATAAGAACAGTCGATTTTTCATGGTTAAATTGAGATAAGTTGGGAAAAAAATCACCATCCCGGTGGACGGTAAGCACGAGGCTGAAATTTGCTGCATTCCACGAATTGGCGAAAATCCGCGAGTCACCGGTGGCCAGCTACAAACTTACAACATTTATTGGCGCAGCAGACAAAATTAAGAATTTCGCACAGCAACTCATGATTTTCAACAAAAATGAGATGTGTGAAATTGGCAAAATCGAACGAATGGGGCCTAAAACGGCGTATTTTTGCAGGAATGCAGAAACGCTTATCTGTTCTACTGATTTTTGTTTTTCTCGGCTCCTGCGGCCACCGGGAGGAACTTGCCATGCGCCCGGCCAAGGGCGGGAAGAAATACGGCGGCCGCTACACGCTGAACGAGATCCGCGGGAACCCATCCTCGCTCGATCCCGTGCGGATGAATAGCAAGATCGAGGATGATATCGGAACGAATATCTACGATAAGCTAATAGACAATAACAGCCAACTCGAGCTTGTGCCGGAGTTGGCGAAATCGTGGGAGATTTCGCCCGACGGCATGACCTATACGTTCCACCTT
>JAKAIL010000286.1 GCA_021825235.1 Bacteroidota bacterium
AAATACGAATACCGAATTTGGAAAATGGCCGCTGATGAAATGAATAAAACAAGTGACGACCAAATGGAAATTACCTTCTTAAATATTACACTTAACTCAATTAAAAAAAATGATTCGCTTATTCAATCAAGTGTCCGTCCGGCATCGGAGCAGTTTACCTTCATTGAGGCTATACACTGCGAGCTTTCCGAATACACCATTCGCCTTTTTCTGCTCCGGTCAGGAGCAAGATGCTTCATTGCGGAAGCGGCGGATCTGGTCTGTGGCGATGTATTCTTAATCGATGGTCAGTCGAATGCCCATCCTGCGGTAGATGGATATACATGGCAGAATCCCTTTGCAAGAACGATTGGAATACAAACATCCAATTTGAATCTACACATGTACGAGCCTGCCGATACACTATGGGGAATTTCATCAGGGACCGGTTGGGGAAATCTTTTTTCGGGCCCCTACTTTGTTGGAGCGTGGGCACGATGGATGCAGGAAGGGATTGCTAATGAGTGGAATGTTCCAACGTGTGTGATAAACGGCGCTGCCGGAGGTTCTACTATCGAACAGCATATGCGAAACGATGAAGACCCTTCGGATTCCACAACAATCTATGGCCGATTACTCTACCGATTTGAAAAGAGCCAATTGCAACATAAAATTCGAGCCATATTTTGGTATCAGGGAGAATGGGATTCTGGTTTTGGCTACCGTTCAAAATTTCAAAAACTTTATGACGAATGGAATGATGATTATTTTAGGTCCGACTCCAGCCCTGTTATACACTTCATTTTTCAGACCCGACCAAATATTTGCGGCTACGGTGACGATTCCATTCTCGAAGTCCAGCGGGAGATCGGGGATTCCATGCCTAATTTCCATTCCATTTCAACGGCATGGGTGAATGGGTACGATGGGTGTCACTATTACTGGTATGGCTACGAGGCAATCGGTCAGCAGGTACTTCGTGTTCTTGGAAAATATTTGTACCACTCGGCCGATACTGCCAATGTTGATCCTCCGGATATATGGGATGCGAGGTACACAAGTCCATCTCACAATGTCATTGCTATCCGATTTCATCCATTTTCCGACAGCGTGCTCGTCACCTCAGACACCATGATAAATGGATCCATACGCACAATGACCGATGCATTTGAATTTGACGGACAGCACGAGAAAGTTGATAGTGTTCGCGTACAATCGAATGTGTTGTATCTTTTTTTGCACGAAGCGAGCAATGCTGCGGCTTTGGATTATTTACCGAATCAGACATACAATGGTGATACTACCGTTTATTCCGGCCCTTGGATCGAAAATGGTGCTGATGTGGGAGCCCTTGCATTCAGCGGAATCCCGATTCAGGGACCTGCATCCTGTGCGGATGTTTTAGGCCCGAAAGGTGTTTCTCTTAGCGTTACATATCAAAATCCAGGGTTAGCCTCGGTTGATGTTCAGCCAGGGGTTTCGGGATACGTTCGAATTGAACTTTATAACATGCTCGGAGAGTGTCAAGCGATGCTCTATGAAGGTTGGATGGATGCTGGCTCTTACATGCTTTCCATTCCGGAGAGGTCTTCTCCGCAGTTCGTCAGGGTATGTGCAGGCCACGATGTGAGCGTGTTGACGCTCCGATAAATCATGCTTCGTCAAGAAACTTTTACCCATTCCCCGTCACCTTGTGTATGAGAGCGCACCACAAATTTGAGGTGAGGAAAGACGATAGTTCATTTTGGGAGCTCATCGAGCAGGAGCGCCACCATGCGTGGCGGTTATGCCGCGCGCTCACCCGGAACTACGACGATGCGTGCGATCTCATGAGCGATACCATGTTAGGGGCCTATCAAAGTTTTCCGTCGCTCCGCGACCGGCAGGCATTCCGGAAATTCCTGAGCACGATTGCCGTTCGTATCCAGCGCCGGAAGCAATGGCGTGGACGATTGTTCGCTCCGCTTACCGAGGCGGAAGGCGCTTGTTATGAACTGACCACCGAGTCTTCGCACGATCTGGAACTGCTGGTCAAAGCGTTGGACCGATTGCCGGGCCGGGAACGGGAAGCGTTGGTGCTTTTCGAAATCAGCGGGCTTTCGATCAAGGAGATTCAGGAGATTCAGGGTGGAACGGTCTCCGGAGTAAAATCACGCATGAGCCGCGCACGCGTGAAATTGAAGGAATTGTTGCACGATCGCGAATTTGTCGTCGAAAAATTTGGAGAGCACGTGAGTCACGAACAAGGGGAATCGGGTGGTCATGGAATGAGCGGTCATCCCTCCGCACTTGTTCCCATGCCACTCTAAGGATTATCAGGACCATGCGATTTCCATTTTTAACTTCCCGCCTTTATCCCCCCGCAAGCGGGGGGACTGAGGGAGGAGACGGGCTTAGTCCGTTGCGTGAATTGCGCTCGCCGTTTTCGACCGGAGCCATTCGCGCTCGGGTCCTTGCACGCACGGCCACTAAGTCGTTACCGCTACAGCTAAAGGTTGTTCTTGCCGAAGCACTGGTAGTCGGTGTAGCGGGTGTTTCCGTGCTCAACATTGCTGGACCCGTCCCCGGAGTCCGGGATCTGGGGACCGAGTTCCGAGTTCCGGTTTCCGGAGTGCGGACCACGGACCTTGAACCTCAGACTTCGGTCCTCGGACCTCGGATTTCGGGCTCCATACAACGGGATTCCGGACTCCAGACCACGGTCATTTCGAGCTTTGTTCATCGTAATGCAAGGGATGAGCGCTCATCCGCGGGGACCTATAGCAATGAGCATGCTTCCGGCAGGCTCAAAGCTATGGATCCCGGCTATTATCCGGTGGAGGTGGCTTTCGTGCAGCCCGTAGCAATTAAATCGATTGCCATGCCTACCCCTTTGCATACCGCGCCGTATGATCTGCCCCAAGGGGAACTTCGATCAGACGGTTTGGAAATAGAGCCGTCGGAAGCCACGTGGTTTACCTCGGTTTGCGGAGGAGCGGTGTTTTCTCAGACCCGCATGATGGGTGAGCGCGCGGAGATCGGCATCGAGCAGGGATGGAAGACGCTTGCCATTGCCTATGCCACGAGCGAAGACAGCCGTGACGTAAAAGATGAGCTTTTACACCATCCGGGACTTACCGCACCATTACTTTCACGAGCGGGCAACCAGGAATTTTCCATCTTATTTGGGGCGTGTACCAAAGCCGGACCATTGGAATTCCGTGCGATGGCCGGCCCTGCCTATCTCTTTGCTTCCTCTGCTTATTATAACTATGCAACAGGCACGACCGGAACGCCCGCTGTGCTCCGCGGTATTGGCGGAGCGGCGGAAGCCGCCGTGTTCTATCACCTGAATACCTTCGTCGATGGTGGACTGATGGGGACTGCGAATTACGTGTCCCACCAATTCACCGCCGGACTCTACGGTTCACTCGACATTCACTTTGGCTCCTGATGCCCACATGTTAAACAGAGGACTCTCCCTTATTGGACTTCGTATTCTCGACCGCGCCACCGATTCCTACCCGCGTGTAGCTTCGAGGGCGTTTGAGCGTTCGTTCGTTGGCATATTAGGAAGCCGGCCGATCGCTGCTCGGGTCCTCAGAAAATATCGCAAACAATGGCGCACGATTGCGCAAGAGTTGGAGCATCGCAAGGAGCCGCTAAAAATTCTGCTCATTGTGGATGTGTGTATCGGCGATACGGTACTGATGGGCGGCTGCCTCGATGCCATTCACGCGGCGTATCCCACTGCGGATATTCATTTTATCTGTAACCGCACCGGCGGGGAACTGATGACGGCGAAACCTGGCGTCACCGTGCATAACTTTGTGCAGGGCGCGCGTGGATTTCCTACCGAGGAGGACAATGCGCGGCTGCTTGAGCTGATAGAACGAGAGTCCTTTTCGGTCATCCTGAATATGGGGCCGTTTTTGGACCGGCGCATGCTCCCACCGGGCGCACGGGCCGTTCAAATGTTCGTTCCGTTCGCGGCGTACATGTTACGGGCCTGGAAAGCGAAAGAAACGCGGCATATCTCTCATTATGTGCGGTCGTATTTCAATGAATTATTAGGGGAACGGGGGTCTCAATTCGAGCAGAAGGAGTTACCCGCTCCGGCGCTACCCCTCAATGCGAATACCGTTTATCTTTCCCGCGAGGCCATTGAAATGGCCCATGCGTTTCTGGATTCCCATGGATTGGTTGCCGGCAGCGGACTCGTGTTCCTGAATCCGGATGCCACCTCGCAATACGGTCAAATTCCATTCGAGGTGCAAGTGAATTTGCTTCGGCACAGTGCCAGCCTGGACGAGGTGACTGCCGTATTGCTTGGAAAGGCCTATTCCA
>JAKAIL010000045.1 GCA_021825235.1 Bacteroidota bacterium
CATACACGCGAGACGCCCCCTCTATGCGGCATACACGCCTGCTCCGCGCGTGGAGCGGACGTCCCGTCCGCTGTTTCGGCAGACGTCCCCGTCTGCCGCCCTCGCGCCGGCCTACTTATACCTATATGTAATCCGACCCTTGCTGAGGTCGTACGGGGAAAGTTCGACGGTCACGCGGTCCCCCTGCAAGATCTTGATGTAGTGCATCCGCATCTTGCCGGAGACATGGGCGAGGATTTCATGGCCGTTTTCCAGCTTAACCCGAAACGTCGCGTTTGGCAACGCTTCTTCAATTACGCCATCGACCTTAATCGCCCCTTGTTTGGCCATCTATCTCCCGCTACCGGAAACCGTGTCGCTCGAACCGACGGCAAAACCCCTAAAAGCCTTTCGTATCAAGGGTTTCGTAATCCGACATTTCGAGAGGAAGCCGCGAATGGTAGCATATTTCGGGCCATCCCACTATTATTGCGGGCGGAGTAACCCATGAGAGAGCCGGAATGTTCCGGGACTCGATTATCGCTAATGGAAGGGGTCTGGAATCGGACGACTTCGAAGACGTTCATTCGTCAAAACTGAGAATTTGCCCATTAAAAGTGGGCCTTTATTACGGATCGTTTCTAAAACAAGTTGAGCACGGTCTCGAAAATTCATACCATGGACGCGCAGAAGGAGAATACCCGAACTTTGTCGATGCTCTTCGAAAACATCTGCGCTTATTCCTTTGTCTTCCGTGATTAAAAGTGCTCCTGCCTCGAAAGCTGTTCTTAGCACTTCCCAATCATCAATTGAAGGTGATGACTCCGTGATCCAGACTACTTCGAAACCAGATTGGCGAAGTAGTCTGACGAGGTCACCATCGATATTCTCATCCGCGACAATCTTCATGCGACATGATACGTCACAGGATAAACATCTTCATTTCTAATTACTGCGGCAGCATAAGCCATCGCTGCCTGAAGTCCGGATTTTGTCAGGCGTGGATAGGCATGTAGTAACTCCTCTTCTGTGCGACCCTCAGCAAGTTTCTCCAGAAGTAACTCAACGGTAAGTCGTGTTCCTTCGATGCATGGCTTACCGTGCATAATGCGAGAATCGGAAATAATCCGGGGTGTGTCCATAATTGTTCGATACGCCTAAACGGGGAACAACGTTCCGTGCATCAATTCATGCTTAGCCACGCAAATTTACCCTGCACAGCACGCACGTTTGGCCGAGCCAAGAATGCTCGCCTGACGAGCGATATTAACAAGAATATAATTTCCCTTTTTCTACGCTCGACAACAGCGTGTAAAGATCTGGAAGCTTCTGACGCAAAATTTCGAGCGTGTTGTACCGAACGTCGAAAATAATACCCGATAGTGCAAACTTGCTGATATTCTGTTGATGACGAATATTCTTATCAACAGTAAGGAATGCCTCGAACCCCGATTCCACGGCGTGGCGCATTAATTCGCCATTTTTGATTCCCTTCCACCTCATCTCCGCTGCAGTGAAGACCTCGTGGCCCGTAATAAATTCCTTCAGATCTTCCGGCACACATTCGTCAAGCAGCAATTTCATTTAAGGACTCGTCGGGATGAAGGAGAAGGAGTTCCGAAAGTTCAAGGGCGCGGGTGACCTGCTCACGCGTTACCGTTGGAAAGGAGTGAAGAAAAGCTTCAATAGTCTCTCCTGTTTCGAGATAGTCGAAGAGATTCTTCACCGGAACACGCGTTCCACGAAAGACCGGTGTCCCTCCCATGATATCGGGGTCAGAAACAATGAGATTTTGCATAGTTAACGCTCAAACACCCACAAACTAACATGGTTTCCTCTTCGGTCACGCAAATTTACCCTGCGCAGCACGCACGTTTGGCCGGGCGCGCTCGTTTCTGAAATATCATGAAACGTGTGCGGCTTCTCGCTTTCGTTCTCGTTGGGTGGTTGGTGCTCGTGCCCGCCGATCGGGTGGGGGCACAGTGGATATTGACCAGACCGCCCTATGGAGCGTGTATTTCCTGTATCACAAAATGTGAGCGGAATTTGTTTGTGGGAACTGTTAATCACGGCGTGTATGTGTCTGACGACGGTGGAATATCCTGGAAGCCGAGTAATGAAGGTCTAACGGATACAAACGTCTTGACCCTCACCGGCAACGATTCGAGTCTCCTCGCAGGAACGACAACCGGCATTTTTCTGAGCACCGACAATGGCGCTCTGTGGAATGAAGTGCTGGATCAGGAACGTACCCAAAGTTTTTATGGGAAAGGCGACACGATTTATGCATTGACAAGTTTCGCCGCCTTAGGTGGCCAGCTTTTCAAGTCTTTCGATGGCGGCAAGCATTGGAACCCCGCCGCTCCGAATCCCAATGCCTACATACCACGAAGTCCTAGAGGCATTACAGCGTTCGCATTAGAGGGCGACGAGCAATTTGTAGCTCTGGATACTGTTATTCTTGTATCAGGCGATAACGGGATCAGTTGGAGCCTCGATGATGCCGGCCTTCCGAATACTGCATATTACAAAGATGCATCTATTTATACTATCCTTAGTGATGGCGCAATTACGGTAGCTGGTACAGAAGGGTGCGGCGCATTTCGTTCAACCGATTCCGGCAAGAATTGGAAAGCCTCAAACAGTGGGCTACCCCAGAGTGGAGATAATTATGGGGGCTATGCGACAATCAATGGATTCGTCAAACTCGGAACGATTATCTTTGCTGCAACCTCCGGTGGTGTGTACTGTTCCCTTGACAGCGGGCGTAGCTGGTCGAATGCCTGCGGTGGGCTCTCGAATACCGATGTTAAAGCAGTCTTTGTCGAAGATAGCACGCTGTACGCCACAACTTACGGAGGACTTTTCACTTCAACTGACACTGGAAAACTGTGGCAAAACTTACACGCTGACTTAACGGATTGGAAGATATACGGAGCGTATGTCGGCAATGTTAACGCCTTTGTTACATTGAGGAATTGCATTTTTGCGGGAACTTCTCATGGGCTATTGACTTCCTCTGACTCGGGCATTACATGGGAACCAACTGGAAGTGGATTAACAAACAATGAGGTTTCTTCTCTCACAACAGATGGTAGTGACCTCTACGTCGGAACCCTCGGAGAGGGCGTTCTCATCTCTTCTGATAACGGAATCAGTTGGCAGCCCACCAGCTTAACTTGTCCAGTAGGTCGGCTAACATATCATAATGGCCGGGTATTTGCCGCAGCGTTTTACCAAGGACTTTTTGTTTCGGACAATGATGGTGTAACTTGGTCAAAAGTCACTGATGCCCGATTGACCGGGCATGTTGGTTATCTCTTTGCCGACACTAACATCTTCGCTACTACTGGAGGACCCGGATACAACGCTGCAAAATCTGAAATTCTGATTTCCAAAGACAATGGCAATAGTTGGACAGATATTACACCGCCGTGGCATAATGGACAAATTTCTACTATGAGCGTTATGGGCGGAAGTCTCTTCCTCGGTACGTGGGGCAATGGCATATACGTCTCCAAGGACAAGGGTCTGAACTGGTCAGATCCGAACATGGTGGACAGCGGAACCGAAGGCACCGACGTATGTGCCTTGGTTCCATATCAATCCAACCTATTCGCCGGCACTCCTAACGGGCTCTACTTATCAACAGACTACGGGGCCAGTTGGAGCGCGATAGAAGTTCTTTCCTACGATGGTCTTTACCCAGGGTTATGTATAGATGGCTCTTATCTTATCATGGGAATCCTTGATGGAAGCATATATCGGCGTCCTCTCTCGGAAATAATTCCTCCCAGCGCCGTCTCTAACCCGCCTTCCAAAAGCCAAAACATCCAGGTTTATCCCAACCCCTTCACCCAATCCACGAAGATTTCGTTCTCGCTCGCGGAGGCGGGGTATGCGGATGTCTCCATTGTGAATGTGCTGGGCGCGGAAGTAGCGCGGCTCCATTCCGGCACGCTCGGCGCGGGCGAGCATACCTTTACCTGGAATCCTGAGGGTGCAGCGCCGGGGAATTACTGGTGCCTTGTGCGAACGAGCACGGGTGTACAGCGCATTGGGCTTTCGAAAGAGTAATTGATTTAACGTTTCGCTTTAGCCTTGGGCTTTATCCGAGCAGAAGGAAGCGAACGGGCCTTCATAGGCCGGGCTTGTTTGGCCTTTTGAGCTTTTATGTATTCACTTAACGCTTTTCGTTCCTCAGGGGTCCATGGCTCATCAATTACGACCATGTCAATTTCGTCAAGTTTCTTATAGTCAGGCATCGTTGAAGTCCTTAAAATAGCTGCATACCAACGGGTATGCAGCAGCTTGGTCTAAGAACATTCGATTACCGTATAATCGTTTTGCTCCAAGAGATTTTTCGTAGTGTTCCATAAGAGCTGATTTCGCGACAAATGCAAGATGTCCCCCATATCCTCTTTCAAAAGACTTTTTGCAGGCAAATGCAACCAGATTGGGAGCAACTCCGGCGTACAGCTTTGTGTGTCCTTTATTGAATGAAGCACTTTCGATCAGGTGCAAAAAGAAATGATCTCCCAAATCTTCAATACTCATGATGCCATGTAGTATAAAAGGATTTTCTTTGGTTACAAGCGCATACACTTCTCGCTTTTCATTTTTCAATTCCGTCCGCCAATTAAATTGCCATTTGGAGTGCTTCAAGAGCCGAACGTCTTCGACGTGAAGCCGCACGATCTCCGTCTCAAATGTTTCTCCCGTAAGAATATTCTCGATGGAATTCGTCAGCTTGTCAACTTCAAAATCCAATCGGCGAGCATCTTGTATCTTCATAAAGTCATCTCATTAATCTCTAAAATCTCCCCAAATCCAGGTTCTGGCTCGGTTCAATCTTCCCGTTCCCCACTCGCTTCCATTGGTTCCGGCACGCGGCCGCGTGTCATGGCGAGCAGGAGCGATTGCGGCGCGCGTACGATGGACTTGAGCGCCGCCAACTCCCCTTTCGAGAAAAATCCGGTGAGGAAGAGCAGCACAATCACACCGAAAAACAGCGCGAGCTTCATCAGGATATTTTCGAGGCCGAAGAGGTAGAGCCGCACGTAGAGGAACTCGATCAAGAATGCAATGAGCACCAGCCCGGCAACCAGTCCCACGCGGCGCCAATCGTAAGCGATATGATAGACTTTCTGCGCCTGCCAGTAGAGCGCTCCGGCCATCGCCATATAGGCAAAGAGCGTCGCTAAGGCCGCCCCCATAATACCGAGCGGCGGAATGAGCAATACGTTCGAGACAACGTTTACCACCGCACCAAGCCCTGTTACAAACGGCAGGACTTTATTGTGCTCCTTGATATAAATTCCCGCAATGAAGTTGGTGTACATGCCCTGGAAAATGTATGCGCCGAGCACCACGGGGATGATATCGAGTCCCGTAAGATAGATTTTCTTTTGGAAGATTGCATGATGAATGAAGGGTAGGCGCACCGCCAGCACATCCGGCAGAAAAAAGGCAAGGAACAGAAATCCGATGCAGGCGATCACCATGAAATAGGTGAAGACACGCGAGAAAATTTGCCGCGCGCGCTTATCGTCTGTCATGGATTCGCGCAGAAAGAACGGCCTCCAGGCATATTCGAAGAGCCCTACGAAGACCATCATAATAATTCCCATCCGATAATTGGCCTGGTACACGCCGAGAATGGCAAGTCCCAAAAATGCCTGGACGATGGGCCGGTCGATCACCTGCACCATCATCGCGCTCAGGTAAGCGGGGACATTCGTCAGCCCGAATGGCAGCAGTTGTTTCATGACCGGCCGGGCAATACGGAACTCGAAGCGTCGCTTGATCGTCGGAGCCAACATAACGAGCATGACAGCGGAGGCAACCAGATTGGCGACGAAAATGCCCTCCACGCCCTGATGGAACCCAAGAATCAAGATAAAATTCAGCGCGAGTGTGATGAGTACGCCCGTGAGCCGGATCGATCCAAACCAGAGGGCACGCCGGTCGATCCGGAGCGCGGCGAAGGGAATGATATTCAGACTATCGAGGAGCAAGATAATCGCCGCCAGCCGAAGAATGAGCACGAGATCTGGTAGAAACGGTGTAATATCTTTCGTGGGATCGTGAAAAATAGGCCATGCAAGCACTGGTGCAAACAGAAAAAGCAGGACACTCAAAAGGCCCCCGAACATTAGGACGCTCAGGAATGGCCCGCTAAAAAGCTTCCGCTCTTCCTCGATGCTGCGCTGCACGTGCTCACCGCGGGAAGCGTATCGGAAATATGCCGCTTCGAGGCCCATCGTATAAATAATGGTGAGAAAGCTAATGTAGGTATAGGTCAAGCTCGAGACACCATACATCCTCGGATCGAGGACGTTCACATAAAATGGGACGAGCAGGAAATTCAGGAACCGGCCGAGCACCGTGCTGGCGCCATAAATCAATGTCTCTTTCGAGAGGGCTTTGATTTGCTCTTTCATTACTCGTCTTCAATAATAAGGACAGAAGGGACTGCAAACGACCCAATAGACCGACTGGTCGTCTTTGATTGTCTTTTGACGCAGGATAGTCATTTTATTCCGGAGTGTATAGCCACGATGCCTGCTGTTCTCGTTTCCCATTGTACTTCTCGGAAGTCCGCTTGCTTCATAAGCTCTGCCAGCGGTTCCAAATCCGGGAACCGGCGGAGGGAATCGGGCAAATAGCGATAGGCCGAGCGTTCGCCGCCAAATGTGGAGGCAAGTCCCGGCAAGAACCGATCGAAATAAAAGTGGTAGAGTTGTTTCATTGGAAACACGCGCGGCTTGGCGAGTTCCAGATTTACGAACACACCGCCCGGACGAAGTACGCGGTGGATCTCTTTGAACGCCGTTAGCAAATCCGTAAAGTTACGGGTTCCAAAGCCAATGGTTACTCCATCGAAGGAATTATCCGGAAAACGCAGCGCTTCGACATCGCCTTTTTCTATAGTTACATGCTTCCCCTTCTGCTCAGTTTTTTTTCGAAACAGTTCGAGCATGGGTTCGGCGAGGTCCACACCGGTAATCTGAGCATTCGGCATTTGATGCAAAGCTTCAAAGGAGAGATCGCCGGTGCCGCAGGCAATATCGAGAATCCGCTCCCCCTCCTCTGAAAGAGGAGGGGGCTGGGGGGTGGAGTCGTTGGAAAGTTGAAAAGTTATCGGATTCCCGACTGAACCACCCCCCGGCCCCCTCCTGCTCCGCTCCGCTCCGTAGGAGGGGGAGTTCAAACGCTTGCGCAATACCTGAATTGCTCTGCGTCTCCAGGAATAATCGAATCCCACCGAGAGAAAATGGTTGAAGAAATCGTAGCGCCGAGCGATGTCCGAGAACATGCGCTCCACGTAGCTCTTCTTTTCTTCGCGAGATTCAAAGCGGAATTCCGTCGTCATGCTTACAAAAATACGGTTGGTATCGCATTTTCATGCTCGAGACACAAACTTAATTCTCGAGAAAATGACTCAACCATATTTTGACGAAGCGATAGAAGCGGCAACCCAGTGCGCGAAAGAATGCGATATGTGCATCGTGGATTGCGTGCGCAATAACGACGTTGCGCGATTGCGCGAGTGCATTCTTAGCTGCCTCGACTGTGCGGACCTATGCCGCACGGCGATTTCTCTTATGAGCCGCACCTCCGAACACAGCCGCGAGTTTCTCGAATTTTCCAGAGAGGCCATTAACCAATGCAGGGATATTTGCAAGAAATGCAAGGATGTCCCCACCTGCGTTACCTGCAGCCAGGCCTGTGAACACTTAAGCTCGCTTTCGCGCCGGCTGGAGAAAAGCTTCGTGCCCGGGTTTACGCAGTAATTGGATCTGGAATCTTCCGGCGGTCGAGGAGATTGTATCAGCCTCACAAACCAAATTCAAAACGCATGACCGCACGCGGCGCCTTTACCCCGACGAAATGGGACGAAAAAACCATCGATCAAATCTCACCCACAAAGAAAATCACGAAAGCATCGGTCGTCCTGAATTTTGGCAAGGCGGGCGAAATTGCAGGCACGGCAACGGTCGAATGGCTCATGTTTTATAAACACGCCGATGAAAAGGACCAGCATAATTCCTCCGCCACGTTTGTTGGACTGATGAGCTTCGATGGCACGCTCCGTGGCAAGCGCGGATCGTTTGTCCTGGAAGACCATGGCACCTTCGAGAACGGCCAATTGAATGCTTCGCTGAGTATTCTTGAGGGTTCGGGAACCGGGGAACTGGGAAGAATCGCGGGAACAGCGAAATACAGTTCGAGCACCGGGAATGTATCGTTCGAGATCGAGTATGATGGGGTATGAATCTTTCCGCCTTCGGGACAAACTCCCCTTTCCACGCGTTTAGCGCCGCAGAATGGAACTTCTGGAGAAACTGCGGCAGGTACACCTGAAATTCGAAGGCATCGAGCGGGAGCTCGAGGACCCGACTATTGCCTCGGATTTGGAGAAGCTGCGCACGCTTTCCAAGGAGCGCCGGATACTCGAACCCATCGAAGCGGCATTCCATCAGTATGAACGGCTTACGCGCAATATCGAAGGCGCTCGCGAAGTCCTGCGGGATACGCGCGATCCGGAAATGCGCGAGCTTGCCGAGGAAGAACTTCATTCGCTCGAAGCCGAACTCATAAAAGCCGATGAGGAAATAAAAATCCTGCTCATTCCGCCCGACCCCAATGATTCTCGCGATTCCATTATCGAAATTCGCGCGGGCACCGGCGGCGATGAAGCCGCGATCTTCGCCGGCGATCTCTTCCGGATGTATTCCCGCTTTGCCGAACGGCAGGGATGGAAGCTCGAAGTCATTGATTTTAACGAAGGGACGATTGGAGGCTATAAGGAGATCACCTTCTCCCTATCGGGAACGGATGTCTATGCCAAGATGAAGTTCGAGTCCGGCGTACATCGTGTGCAGCGCGTACCGCAAACGGAAACGCAGGGCCGCGTGCATACAAGCGCGGCGTCTGTGGCAGTATTACCTGAAGTGGAAGACGTGGAGGTTGACATTAATCCCAACGATATTCGCACGGATATTTTTCGTTCCGGTGGCAAGGGCGGACAAAATGTTAACAAAGTGGAAACGGCGGTGCGGCTCACACATATTCCAACCGGCATCGTCGTTAGCTGCCAGGACGAGCGGTCGCAATTAAAGAATCGCAACAAGGCAATGAAAGTCCTGCGCGCGCGGCTTTACGAGAAAGCCCAGCGCGAAGCGGAAGAGAAATATTCGGCCGAGCGACGCTCCATGATTGGTTCCGGCGACCGGTCCGAAAAAATTCGCACCTATAACTTCCCGCAAAACCGGCTCACAGACCACCGTATCAATCTCACGCTCTACAATCTCGCCCAGGTGATGGAAGGCGATCTGGACGAAGTGATCGAAGCGCTCCGCGTGGCGGACCGTGCGGAGAAATTAGCATCCGCTTAAACCTGGATTACGCGGATTGGATGGATTCACAGGATTTTTAAAGAGGCCCATACTATGCAATTTAAAAACTTGGCAGGATTGCGATAGGCCTGTTTTGTGTTTCTACAGCCGGTTTAATCAATCAAGATTAGAAAATCAGCGTAATCCATCCAATCCGAAGCGGATGAGCGATCATCCGCGTAATCCAGGTTCTGGCCTTTAATGCTTTACTACTACACCTATTACCCAAAAGTCCGCGAAATTAATATCCCCGATGCAAACGTAATCGGGATGTACGGCCCACTCGAAACCTCCCACGCGGACCGAGAAGCCGTCTTACGGGAGGCATTCGCCAATCCGGTCAATAGTCCGAAACTCTCCGAACTGGCTGCTCCGGAGGACCGGGTGCTCGTCGTGCTCGACGATGCGCTCGAGCCCACGCCAACCGTTTTTCCATTTTACTACGTAGCCCACGAACTCCATGCTGCCGGAGTTCCCGATCAAAATGTGACGGTATTGCTTGCCAATCCGGCCCACCGGGCAAGCTCGAATTCGGAGGTTGAGCGCAAAATCGGTGCGGAAATGCGGCGGAAATACGAGGTTTTCCAGTCCGCGCTCAATACCCATACGGACGATTTCCATACGTTTGGAACGGCACATACCGATGCGGGTCCCATCACGGTAACCGCCGATGCAAGGTTACGGGATGCCTCGCTCATTATTGGTATCGGCGGTACATATCCAAGCCGATTCAAAGGATTTACTGGCGGCGGCTCGCTCGTCTTTCCGGGTTTAGGGAATGAGGACACGATCGGAGAAATATATTTGGCAGGCGCCAGCCGGCCCGCATCGGAAATTCTGGGGAAGCCGGAGAATCCGGGCCGCACACTAATCCGGCAGCTCCTGCCCTTTACGCCCGCGTTCAAATTTTGCGTGGACTTAGTCGTGGACCGCACGCTGAACATCACCTCCTGCGTAACCGGCGCACCATCGAGCGTCTATCGCGTAAGCGCCGATGTGGCAACGCGCATGTTTAATTTTACGGTACCCGAACTGGCCGATATCGTCGTGATCGATTCGCACCCGCTCGATACCAATATGTTTCAGGCAGCCCATGCGCTCTATGCGGCGCTCGGCATTCTGAAGCAGGGTGGCGAGATTATTCTCGTTTCTCCACTTTTGGAAGCCGTCTCGCAGCTTTCTGGAACTCTTGCCGCGCATCTCTCGGAATCGCGGCAGGCCATATTACATAGCAGCGACACTGGCGACCTTTCGCACCATCCGGCGACAGGGGCGCAACTGGCGGCCATTCGCGAAGTCGCAGAGCGAGCTTCGCGCATTACGGTTGTCACACACGGGCCGGGGATTGATGACCCGGCCAAATTCGGCTTCCAGCAAAGCGACCACGCGCAAGCGGCGCTCGATAGCGCATTCGGGCGGCTGGGACGCAATGCCCGCGTGGCACTCATTACCCATGGGGGAATGGCCGTGCCACGGCTTGCGACATCAAAATAGAACGCTGATACTTCGTATGTGCCGGCGGATCCTTTCGATTCAATTCGACGGGTCGAAGCTCGAATGGAATTTTTCGTGGCCAGGAGTTCTTATAAAAAGTGCTATTGACCGATAGCACGTTTTCCTTTAGCTTTGTCGCGACCCCAGTATCTATGATCGACCGTGAGCCACGACCACCGATGTTTCCTGTCACTCCGACAGAGCCTTCGCGGGCTTCCAACCTTTTACCCCATCTCTCGGCGATTTTCGAGAATACCCAGGACGCGATCTGGTCGGTCGATACGGAGCGGCAATTAGTTGTCTATAACTCGTTTTTTGAGCAACGGATACGTTCCTGGTGGAATCTGGAAGTCGCTCCGGGGATGCGGCACGGCGGCCGAAAAGGAGCAGAAGCGGAATTCTGGAATGACATTTACACGAGAGTGCTCCATGGGAAGCCGGTTGTCGCTCAACGAGAATACAAGCGCGCCGAAGGTGATGCCTTTGTTGAATTTTCCCTGAATCCCATCTGGAACTCAGAAGCAATCATCGTTGGCGCTGCCGGGATCGGACGCGACGTAACGCACATCCGAGAACTGGACGCGGAAACTCGCCGCCGGGAAGCGGCATACCGCCATCTCCTGGACAGCACAACCGATTTTATTTGGTCCATAGACAGAGAATATCGCTTCACCAATTTCAATTCGCCTCTGCAAGCAACTGTCCGCAAAACTCTGAACACAGAGCTTGCTGTTGGAATGAGTTATCTCAATCTCGTCGAGCAGCACGCTGACTTTTGGAGAACGTCCTATGATCGGGTCTTTGCCGGAGAACTACTCACGGTGGAACGAAGCTTCACAACGGCACACGGCAGTGGCACGGTGGAATTTTCTTTGAGTCCGATGCGGGATGCCGATGGCCGTGTTGTTGGCGTGTCGGGAGTCGGTCGCGACGTAACACGTGTCCGGGAATTAAGTAACGAGATTCGGCTTCGGGAAACTACCTATCGGCAAGTGCTCGATAGTAGTATCGATGCAATTTGGTCCATCGATACAGCGTACCGGTTCACGAGTTTCAATGCGTTTCTCTTCAAGATTCTGAAGCTCGCGACCGGGCAAGAAATTGCGGTTGGAATGTATCATCTTACCGTGGGGGAACCGGACGAGGGCGAATTTTGGAAAGGCGCGTATGACCGCGCCTTTGCCGGTGAACAATTCAAAATCGAACGCGAATATTCGAATGCTGCCGGATATGCCATCGTGGAGTTTTCCCTCAACCCCATTTGGGAGGGCAATCAGATTATAGGCATTTCTGGCGTGGGCCGTGATATCACGCCCCTTCGAACGCTTGCCCATGCGCTCGAAACATCCGAGAAAGCGTACCGTCTGCTCTTCCTGGATTCTCCGCTACCCATGTGGACCGTCGATTTGGAAACCTTGCGGTTCGCACAGTTCAATCGTGCGACGCTGCAACTATACGGCTACACCGAAGAGGAATTTCAGGAACTCACGTTGCTCGATGTTCATCCTGAGAGAGATCGTGAATACTTTGCAAACCAGATTCTTGAGGATATCAAAGCAGACCCCGACGAACGGCATAAACACTCACAACATCGCCGCAAGAACGGCAAAATAATTGATGTTGAGATTTATAGCCATTACTATGAATTCGAAGGTCGGCCTTCGCGATTAACGCTTATCAAAGATATCAGCAAGCAACGCCGAGCGGAAACTCGCCTTGTGGAGGCCAATGAACGCTTCCGGCTGGCAGCCGATGCCGTGACATCCGTTATTTGGGATTGGAATGCGCGGACCGATCACGTGGAGTGCTTTGGGCCACTCGAACGCGTCATCGGGTTCAATGCGGCATCGTTGGGTTCCCAATCTATTCGATTTTGGATCGAGCGAATTCATCCGGAGGACCGGTGGCCCGTGGCCCGGAATTTGATCCGTTCCCTTCAAGGGGGATCGCATTTCGAGCTCGAATGCCGCCTGCGCCGCCGGGATGGACACTACAGTTATATATGGACCAAAGGGACCATTGTCCGAAGCGGAGCCGGTGTGCCGATTCGTATCGTCGGCAGCAGCCTGGACATCACGGAACGAAAGCGCATGGAACTGGAACTGGAACATGAGCGAGAAACGGCTATTCTCGCGCGCGAGCGAGCGGAGGAAATGAGCCGGCTCAAGTCCAACTTCCTGGCCAATATGAGCCACGAAATCCGGACGCCGCTCACCGCAATTTTAGGATTCGCGGAATTACTCTCCGAAGATCTGGACGACCCGGAAAAGCGCTTGCAGGCCAGCATTATCCAGGCGAGCGGAACGCGGCTGCTGGAGACCATCAATCATATCCTGGATTTAGCGCGCATCGAGGCTGGCAAAATAGAATTGCATTTGGCGGAGCATTCCGTCTTGCGCGCGATGGAAGAATCCGTAACACTGCTTCGCCCTCTGGCCGAAACGAAAGGACTCCGGCTGGTAATTTCGGATAATGCCACCGACATCAAGGCCCGGATCGACATACTCTATTTCCATCAAATCCTCACCAATCTCATTGGGAACGCCATCAAGTTTACGAGTTCCGGCACCATAACGATTTCGACCTGGGATTGTCACAATCCGGAGGATGCCGATTGCTTGAAAACAACCCAATCGGAGGAGCGTACGGTTATCGGCACCGTCCCTTGCCCCTGTATTGCCATCGAAGTGGCGGATGAAGGCGTCGGTATTTCCAAAGAGTTCCTGCCACGGATTTTCGATGAGTTCAAACAGGAATCTGCCGGGTACGACCGGAACTATGAGGGGACTGGCATTGGGCTAACCATTACTGCAAAGCTGGTAGAGATGATGCATGGCTCGATCACGGTCATCTCGAAACTCGGCGAAGGCAGCCGGTTTATCGTACAGTTACCACTTTAAGATTCAGAGCCGTTTTCGAGCATCACGGTTTCTTCAAAAACTTCGCAATGCCCTTCTTTGTATCTTCCGTTGCGCGGGCCAGGGCGTTCATGGAGGCCGCATATTCGAGCCCGGCTTCGAGGCTCATGCCGTGCTGGGCAGCCAGCAGCGACTTCGTAAGCGCAATGGCACTCGCGGAATTCCTTGCTACGTTCAACGCATATTCCCCTACTGCTGCTTCGAGGGAGCCACAGGGAACGACGTAGTGCGCCAGCCCCAGCGAATACGCTTCTTCCGCCGAAATCCGGCGAGCACTGAGCAGTAGTTCCCGCGCATGCTGCTCGCCAATTTTACGGACCAGGAATACCGATACCAACGCCGGGATGAAGCCAATGGCGGTTTCCGTGTAACCGAATTCGGAATCGTTCGCGGCAAAAATGACATCGCAGACCGTCGCCAATCCGCAGCCGCCCGCTAATGCCGCACCATGGACCTGGGCGATGGTAAATTTGGGGAAGGTGTAAATCTGCCAGAGCAAATCCCGTAGCGAGCGCGAATCGGCAAGGTTCTCTTCCGGACCGTTCTCCGAAATTTGCTGGAGATAGGAAAGATCGGCTCCGGCGCTAAAGGTATTGCCCTGCCCCTTCAGGATAACCACGCGAATGTCCTCATCGCGCTCGAGTTCGGAGAATGCAGATTTCAGTTCCGCGATAAGTTCCGGCGAAAGCGCGTTGCGCTTCTCCTCGCGCATCATCGTAAGGGTGGCGAGGGGATGGGAGGTGGTGATTGAAATAAGAGTGTGGTTCACAAAGATGTTGGTCTCAAAATCTGAGCGAAAGCGCAAGTGATTCATTTAAACCACCAAAGGCGGGGTAATTGTTCGTTCGATACGGCCACCATACTCCCCAACAGAATTGTAGCATGAATAGGTAGAGCCAAGCAGAAGAAGCAGGCTGTATCTTGGCGTCGTCTTGTCCGGAAGTTCATGCGTTTGTGACACCATGCTACACGTAATATTATTGGCCGCAAACCTTAGAAGGAATCTGTGGTTAAGTCTGAATCTGGATTCCCGCATTCGCGGGAATGACAGAATTTGAAATCATGGCGCAAAGCGCAAAAAGCAACACATTCCTGTCATTCCCGCGAATGCGGGAATCCAAAAGGTCGCGCGCTATTTTAGTAAAGTAACTTTACCGGTGATGTGTTCGCTCCCTGCGATCAATGTGTAAGAATATATACCCGGCGCAAGCCCGGAAACATCGAGCGACCGCTCATTGCTTCCCGCAATGATATCCAACCACCGGGCCGACAACCGCTTGTTGCCCAGCACGTCGAATAGATTGAGGATAGCTCTTCCGGGAGTTTCTGCGCTAAATTCGAAAGTTAGCCAGTTGCTGGCGGGATTGGGATACGCAATGGCCGATACGACGGTAGCATGCTTCGTTGATACACCGGCATGCAGGGAGCCGGCACGGTACACGCCGTCCCCATAGGTTCCGGCAAAGAAATATCCATTGGGGCTAATGGAAAGGCTGTTAACGGAACGATCCTTGAGGCCGTCATCATACACTCGCCAGCTCGCTCCGAAGTCGGTGCTGCGATAAATTCCAGAATCGGCAAACGTGGCATATACGGTATCGGCATCCGTTGTCAACGAAAGCATTTCATCATTGGGGAGGTTACTGCTCCGGTCCTTCCAGTTCGTTCCATCGAAGGAGGTTAAGGTGAACTGGCCGGCGAAGAAAACGATACCCGTGCCCATAGCAGCCGACGTATAAAAGATTGGCGAGGATAGCCCCCCAACGGCAATCGTGGTCCACGGGCCCTGCGGTCCCACTGCACGATAGACGTTTCCGGAACTGGTCGCGATATACGAGGTGCCGGACGAATCGATCGCCATCGTGGAGATGGTCGTGTCAGGAATATCCGATATCCGAGACCAATGGTCTCCGCTATCGGACGAAAGAAAGGCACCCCGGTGCAGCGTGCCAGACAACAGCATGTTGTGTCCTACCGCAAGCGCAAGAATATTCGAATCGGGCAGATCACCTACCGGCTGCCAGCTTGCCGCATTATTGGAGGTCCGGAACAATCCGCTCCCGCGCGTTCCGGCAAGTACGGCTCCACTCGAGAGTAGCGCCATCGAGGCAATCGGCGCATAATTGCCAGTGCGTAAATTGGCCTCGGACCAGGTATCGCCATTGTCGGAAGAATGATACACGCCCCCATAGACGGCGGCCGCGGCAGCAAAGACATCGCCCGAAGCCTTTGCGACTACTGGCCCAATAAGCGTATTGGTCATGCCGGACACACGAGTGGCCCAGTGCGAGCCATGATTCGTAGAAACTAACACTCCACTCAGCGTGCCCAATACCAGATCGGAGTTGGAAAGCGAAAGAATCGTGGAAGGCTGGCCACCTTCATACGTGCTGGAGTTCCAGGACGTCCCTTCATCCGAAGATTGATAAAATTCCCACTCGCCTGCTCCATATATCTGATTTCCCACAGTTGAAAGTACGAGGACAGGAAATGCTTTGGTACCGACGTTCATCGGAGTCCAGTTCCGGCCCTGGTCCGTGGAGCGCCAAGTCAGGGAATCCGTCGCCGCGTAGAGAACGCCGTTGTGATCGATCGCAAGGGAATTGCAGTAAAACGTTGGAAGGCCCGGAAGTTGCGGAGTCCAGGATGCGCCGGAGTCGGTGGACGTAAGAAATGTTCCAAAATTGGTAGCATAGAGGACGCCGGAAGAGTCCATCCCGATCGCATCGACGCCGGGAGAATTGCTGCCACCGCTTGGGAACCAACTAATGCCATGGTCCGTCGTTTCATAAATATCGGTTCCAATCGCAAAACAACTTCCATTCGGCTCGCGGATTAGCTTATCCTCGGAATTATTCCCGAGTCCGGTGCTCTGAAACCACGTTGCGCCATTATCCTGTGAATATAACACTTGCTGCAATGTGGTAGCGAGGATGGTCCCCTTGCTGGTGACAAGGAGGCTGCTAATTTGTTCCGACGGTAACGCGGGTAACTTTGACCAATGCAACCCTTCGTCCGAAGATGCGAAGATTCCGTCAAACGTTCCGGCAAGAAGTTCGCCCGTTCGCGTTTGTACCATAGTGTTCACGAAGCCTCCATAGGGACCCTTGCTCTGAGCCCATCCACCCGGTTGGCCCTGGGCCAGTCCGGACAGCACACACATAAAAACGGCCACCGCACCAATACTCTGTTTCATGTTTGCAATTCGATGATGATTAATCGCGCAGCGAAAATACAACTCTTTACGCCCCGTTTCACGGAACGGGACGTAGCAAATCCTCGCCGCTCGGCTTCCAAACCGAAAGCGGTAACTTAAAGGTTCTTTATACGAGCCCGTCGTTGGAATAGTACAACTCGAATCGGATTGCTTCGAACCATTTCCTTGCGATCCGGAGCTTACGCCGCGTATTCTTCCATCACTTTGCGGGCAATGACCATGCGCTGGACTTCGCTGGTGCCTTCACCGATGGTAAGAAGCTTGGAATCGCGCCAGAATTTTTCGACTGGATATTCTTTAATGTAGCCATAGCCGCCGTGAATTTGTACGGCTTCTTCCGAAATCTGTACGGACGCCTCGCTCGCAAAGAGCTTCGCCATACTCGCTTCTTTCGAAAACGATTGTCCGGTATCGCGAAGCCAGGCGGCTTTCATTGTAAGAATTCGCGCGGCCTCGATCTTCATCGCCATTTCCGCCAGCTTGAATTGCGTGGCCTGCTGTTGGGCAAGCGGTTTGCCAAATTGCTCGCGCACTTGCGCATACTGGATCGCAGCTTCGAAGGCCCCTTGTGCGGTTCCCACGGAGAGCGCCGCAATGGAAATGCGCCCGCCATCGAGCACTTGTAACGCCTGAATAAATCCTTCGCCTTCGCTGCCGATTAAATTCGAGGCCGGCACGCGAACATTTTCCATCGTGAGGCTGGAGGTATCCGAGCACCGCATGCCGAGTTTGTTTTCCTTCTTCGACGCAAAAAATCCCGGCATGGACTTATCCAGCACGAATGCGGAGATACCCTTCGCGCCTTTTCCGCGATCGGTTACCGCCATAATAACCGCGGTTTTGCCGACTGTGCCGTGCGTGATGAAATTTTTCGAGCCATTGATAATGTAGTGGTCACCCTCGCGAACGGCCACGGTGCGTGTGCCGCCAGCATCCGAACCAGCGGAGGGTTCCGTAAGCCCCCAGGCGCCTAATACCTCACCTTTGGCGAGCGCGGGAATATATTTCTCGCGGATTTCCTTCGACGCAAACTTATTAATATGGCTGGAACAAAGCCCGTTATGCGCCGCCACGGAGAGCGCCACCGCCGGATCGACGCGTGCGATTTCCTCGATAATAATAGCATTTTCAATAGCGCCCAGCCCGGCTCCGCCAAGCTCGGTAGGCATCAGTGTCCCCAAAAACCCGAGGTCTGCCATCTTGCGGAAGGCATCCATCGGAAATTCCTGGGATTCGTCCCATTCCAGCCGGTGCGGCTTGAGTTCAGTTTCGGCAAAATCGCGCGCCAGCTCACGAATGGACTGTTGGTCCGCGCTCAGGGTAAAATCGAGAGATTCGGTGGAGGTTTCGATCATCGGTTATTATTCAAGTGCGGCTGAGAACAGCACGCGGCGTGGGAGGGTTCGGAAAACTGGACCACCTGCATCTCCCTTCCTTCTTTCGGAGGGGGCTTTTGTAGCTTCTGCCGAACTCTCTTTGCACAGCGCGGCGTTATCGCAAGCTCCTGTTCGAAAGGCGGGCAACGTTCGATTGGCACCCAGAAGCGCATGACTCAAAACCTGTTAGAGGTATCGCATCTCAAAAAGTACTTCCCGATTAAACGCGGGATTTTCTCCAAGACCGTCGGCTATGTGAAAGCCGTGGACGACGTATCCTTCACGATCAAGCAAGGAGAAACGTTAGGATTGGTCGGCGAATCGGGCTGCGGGAAGACGACGACGGGCCGGGCTATTTTGCGCCTCATCGAGCCCACGGCCGGCTCGGTAAAGTTCAATGGTGAAGAAGTTACCACGATGCCGGCCGCTCGTTTGCGCGAAATGCGCCGGCAAATGCAGATCATCTTCCAGGACCCGTATAGTTCGCTCAATCCGCGAATTACCGTGGGCGGCATGCTGACGGAAATCCTAAAGGTACACGGGCTTCGCACGACCGAAGCGGAGCGCCGGGACCGCGTGAACGAACTGCTCGAAACCGTGGGACTAAGTCCACTGCACGCCCGGCGCTATCCCCACGAATTCTCCGGCGGTCAGCGCCAGCGTATTGGGATTGCTCGCGCGCTTTCCGTGGAACCCAAATTTATCGTGTGCGATGAACCGGTTTCCGCGCTCGATGTCTCGATCCAGTCACAGGTGCTAAATCTGCTTATGGATTTGCAGCAACGGCTTGGCCTCACGTACCTTTTCATCGCGCACGATCTTTCGGTCGTAAAGCATATTTCTGACCGCGTGGCCGTGATGTATTTAGGTGAGGTCGTCGAGACTACCGATTACAAATCGCTCTACGCGCACCCAAAGGCACCGTACACGGAAGCCTTACTTTCCGCCGTACCGATTGCGAATCCTCGCTCGAAACGGGAACGCATTGTGCTCACCGGCGATGTGCCAAGCCCAGCAAATGTGCCGAGCGGGTGCTATTTCCATCCGCGCTGCCCGAAAGCATTTGCGGATTGCTCGCGCGTCCATCCACTACTGGCCGAAGACGCGCCCGATCACTCCGTGCGCTGCATCCTGTATCCGAATAGCTGGCCGGAGAAATCCCAGGTGCCTGAGCGAATGAAGAGTGGCGCGCAGCGAGAAGTGGCGGAAGCGGCGTTGTAAGAACTGTTTTTTTTTCGGAGGACATTGTTATTGTATGAAATTAACGTACGGGGAATTGGTCGAAGAGATCCAGGAGCGTCCCTCGGATGAGCTCTATGATATTGCCGAAATTGCAAAGCAATATGCGATCGAGCGCCGGCGGGAAGAAATCTTAAGAAATGCCGAAGAAAGCAGACGGGAATATTTGGAGGGAAAACTGGGTGAAACCGACGGA
>JAKAIL010000046.1 GCA_021825235.1 Bacteroidota bacterium
TTCGCCACTCAATGAAGGTTCCGTGCTCAATGTGTCCGGTGCGACGGGCGGGAACAATATCGGCAACGATATCACCGTCTCGGGAGCGGCAAATTCGGTTGGTGTCCGGATTAATTCCGGTGCGGCAACGGGCATGAGCATCGATGCCAGCAATACGAATACCGGTAACGGCGTAGTGATTAATAGTGTCCAGACGAATTCGAATGGCGCGAATATCAACTTTGCCGCAAATGGTGTAGCGGGTGTTGGTAATGCCAATGGCATCAATATCGACATGACAAACGCCAAGATCGGCAACGTCAATGGTATTCGTATCTTGAACAATGACAATGCTACCTCGGACGGTATCAATATCTCGACTGCCAACGGTACGGGTGTCAACGTTACAATGACGGGAGCTGGTACAGGTATGACGGTCGGTGGCGTCGGGAGCGCTTCCGGAGAAACGATTACCGGAATCACGAGCGGCGTAGGTATCCAAACTGCTACCCCAACTGGCGGCGGAACGGGTATCCGAGCGATCGGTGATGGAACGACCACTAATACGGCACTCGAAATCGTCAGCGGTAACCTGAAGGCAACGGGAACGGGGCTTGGAACAAGTGGTTCACCCTCGAATCGCTTTGCCGATACGTACGCGCTCAGCGCTGGCGATCAGGCTTCGACGTCGTTTACGGTTTACAACTCGTTGGTCGTGCCCAATAGTACGGTAATTATTACCGTCAATGGCACCACCGCTACCACAAACGGGCTTGTTACCGTCAGTGGTGTGACGACCGGGCACTTCAACGTCAATACGACTGCGGCTACCTTTGGCAGTGTCAACGACATCTATTACATTATTGTCAATCACTAATCGGTGATTTTGGGAATCGGCCGATTGGCCGGTTCCCACAAGTTTATAATCTCAACGTCAGAGAGAGTTCACATCAGCCCCGCCATTCTAATCCGGAATGGCGGGGCTTGGTGTTTCTGGGAAGCTTTGTGTTAAAGGACGGAAGGACCATCAAGGGCGTCTGGCAAGCGCCTAATGGCCGGAAAGGGCTTTCCAGGCTGCGAGTACCTCATCGGCTTTGAGTAGCTTCTTGGCCGAGGTGTGCCGCGCTTCCAGTGTAGCATCGTCTTCGATAAATCCCGAGGGCAATTCTTCCAGGCTCGCAAGCTGGGCGAGGTTTCTTCCGCTTAGGATCGGGCTGTTGCGTATCTCCTCCGGCAGGCGATCAATTCCCACGAGGGGAACGCTGGGCTGCGGAAGCACGAAGAGTCCACGCTTGGCGCGCGTGTAATAGGGGCCACCTAAACGCGCGACCTGATCGATCAGAACGGGATCGATCCCGCCCTTGTCCGTCAGCACGGCTTCGTTCACGTGCAGCATCACGATCTCGCAGATCATAAGGTTGGCACTGCCATGCTTTTTGCCAAAGTCGAGATGGTGCAAGAGTTTTGCTTCCATAACGAAAGGACTTTCGGCTACGCCGGGTGGCGCGACTTTAACGCTGGCGAGCTTCGTCAGCCCGGACTTGACGAACTCATCTACGCCGCGTTCATACGGTGCCGAGGCCAGCGATATCTGATGGACCATCTCGTACGTCACAATCGAAACGGTGCATTCCTTCGTCTCGAGAATATTGAGCATCGTATGCTTGGGAAGCCCCGTTCGTCCCGAATAGGCCGGACTGAAGGCCAGCACCGGCGGGTTTACGCCAAAGACATTGAAAAAACTGAACGGCGAAAGGTTACCACGTCCGTCTTTGCCTATGGAGGAAACTAACGCAATAGGCCGTGGTGCTACTCCACCAACGAGCAGGCGATGAAAGTCCGGGTGAGGCATAACCTCCGGATCGAATAGGCGCATATCGTGAAAACCTGAATTCCGCAAGGACTGTTCGGTAGCGGATAGTGGAAGGTGGATAATGCACATGGATGAATACTTCTCGTGCTGACCACTTTCCACTAACCACCACATTTTTATGCGCACCCGAGCACTCTTTTACATCATCTTCGCCGTGTTTATACTCGCGGCGGTGCTCGTGCTGGATTTGGTGTCGCATTCGTACACCGCGATGCAGGGCGCGGTGCTGGAACTGGTTCGGGCCGGCCTCCAGGGCGCAGCGATGTTGTGGTTCGCTCGCGCGCTCGAAGTGTTGTTCTTCAAGACTTCTGCGGTAAGCCGCGTCGAAGAGGTGCGCCGCGCGGCGAACTGGCCCGTGCGGTTGGTGCAGCGATTTACGGTAGTATTTATTGCGGCAATCCTGCTGGCGTTTGCGCCATTCCTGTTTCGGCTCTCCCTTCACCACATTACCTCTGGCGGTCCATTTCGTGTAGAGCCAGACCAATTCTCGACTGTCTTTTCGATGGACATTCTTGGTCTGGGATGGCTCTTTTTGCTCGTCGTGGTCCTGATGAGCTTCTGGCAGTTGGCACAGGTGCGCCAATCACCACGGTTTGCACGGCGGAGATTCGTCGGCTGGGCCATCGCCACCGGCGCACTGGGTCTCGTTCATTTCTGGCGATTGGAAGGCGTTATCCCACTCGATGCCATGACGTCCGTCGTCTTCTGGACGATCGCAATCCTCGTTGGTATTGCCGCCTTGCTGCTGGGCTACCGACTCCCGTGGCTGCCCCATGCCACGCGGCAAGGGAAGCAGAAGCTAATGGCGTTTGCGGCGATGAATACCGTCCTCGCCTTCGTTGCGCTCCTGGCCTTTGCCGGAGCGCGCCTGGAAGCCGGCGCGCTCTTCGAACGCTATGCGCTCTTCTGGCACCTCATTTCGCTGGCAACGTTCGCGACACTCGCCATTTATTTTGCGCTCGTCTTTTTCAGCACGCTCTTTACGCTGTCCTCGACGGAACTCGTCGAGCGGAAGTCTGCGGAGGTCCAATCGCTGGCGCGGCTCACACGATTCTCTTCGAATATTATGTCGAGCGAACTCTTGCTCGATCTTCCGAAACTGGCGGAACAAATAACTACGTTGGCCGCGGAGGCGACGGAATCCGACTGCGCGTGGCTCGAGCTGCGCTCGCCGTCCGTGGGAAGCTCCGGCTATGCTCCCGCCGGCACGAATGGCGAAGAAACGATTCGTTCCTACGCCAGCATTGGGGAACATGCGGCCGAGCAAATTATGCAGGAGGCGCAGGGGTTCGAAGAAGCCGGAGAGGAAATTACCTCTCCTCGCACGGAGCTGGAGCGGTCCCGGAAACCTTTCGTACTACGGCGGCGCATTCGTGCGCGTCGCTACCTTTTACCGACGCAGGAGCAAGCCAGCGAAAATGACGAGCTGCACTCGATGGTCGCCGTGCCACTCATTCGTCAAAACGAAGTACGGGGTGGGCTGTATGTGGCGAAACAGCGAGAGGACGCATTCGACGAAGACGATCTTACCGTGCTCACGGCCTTTAGCGATGTTGCCTCGCTTGCGCTCGAAACCGCGAGGCTGGTGCAGGATTCGATCGAAAAGCAAAAATTCGATGGCGAGCTTCGCGCCGCGCGCATCATGCAGAAGAGCCTTTTGCCAGAACGGTTTCCGTCGGTCCCCGGCTTCGATATCTATGCGATTAGCATTCCGGCCTATGATGTCGGCGGCGACTACTACGATTTCTCCACACTCTGGGATGGCTCGCCGATGATTGCCATCGGTGATGTATCGGGCAAAGGAATTTCGGCTTCGCTCTATATGGCGGAGACGAAAGGGGTCGTGCAATCCCTCGCGCCCATCATGGCCAGCATGGCGGAGATGATCGAGGGAACGAATACGGCACTCCTGCACAATTCGCCTTCGCTTACCTCACTCCGGCGCTCGTTCGTAACGCTGGGCCTGCTTTCCTTTAGTAAAAAAGGGGTGCGCTATGTCCGCGCCGGGCACACGCCGCTGCTGCACGTTCATGCCGATGGCTCGCACGAATTCCTGCAACCGCGAGGCATGGCGCTGGGCCTCATTCGGGAACCACTCTTCACCGAGGCGCTCGAAGAGATAGCCATTACCACGGTGCCGGGCGATGTGCTCGTCCTGTTTAGCGATGGAATTACGGATGCCAGAAACCCGGCGGGGGTGGAACTGGGCTATCACCGGCTGGCCTCGTTCGTTCGGAATAATTTGCACGTAACGAGCGCCCGGGACCTGACACTAAAGATCCTTGCATCGCTTGCGGAATTTACCGAGTCCAGCAGCTTCGAGGACGATGCCACGCTCGTTGTTACCCGTTGCTTGACAGCGGAACGGTATGACAAATAAAGTTTTGAACATTTAACCAAGCATTTTATGCAGCAAGAGAATCATGCTCCCCGCTTTGCGGTCGAGGAACGTTCTGAAGCCCACGCTCGGATCGCCATCCTAGCGTTATCGGGTCAGCTCGATGCGCACACCGCTCCGGAATTCGAGCGGTTCCTCGAAACGGTGGTGCGGGACGAGGGCAAGCACCAACTGGTGCTCGATTTCAACGGCCTGGAATATATCTCGAGCGCCGGCCTCGGCGTGCTTATGGGCCTCATCGAAGAAGTCCGGGCCGCCGGTGGCGACATGAAGCTGGCTTCGCTTCCCGACAAGATTTACCACGTCCTGGATTTACTCGGGTTCCCGATGGTCTTCCAGATTTTCTCGACCGTTCCGGAAGCGGAAGCGGCGTTTGGGGGTTCGTAAGAATGCTCCCCATCGCAACCAATCTTTAATTTTGGGGTTTCTGCACCCGTTATGAAAGCCGGTGTCACGCTGTTGCTTCTTCTATTCCTCTTCGGTTGCGAGCATTCTTCGCAAACCACGTTGCCGCCTGTCGCCGCGGCGGATTCCACGCATGACACGCTCACGAGCTTCAACGTGCTCCGCATCGCCCACCTGGCCAGTATTGGTACGCGAAGCGACAGCCTTCACGCGATTGATTTCGTTTGGAAGGATTCCGTGGGCAAACTCGATTCGCTCAGCAACTATCGAGGGACAAAAGTTCTGATCAATTTTTGGGCGACCTGGTGCCCTCCATGCCAGGACGAGATACCTGACTTGGAAGCGGTTGCTCATCATTCGGGGGATTCCATCAAGTTGATCGGGGTTGCCCTCGATGACCTTCCTCCGGTTTTCCAGACCGTTCGCACATTCGCAAACAACGAGGGAATTAATTACCAAATTGTTTTGGATTCAACGGCGGTCCTATTTCTTAATTATTTGCACCTCAAGTCAGGAATCCCTCAAAGTTACATCCTCGCAAAAGATGGTACGGTAAAGTTTGTTTTGCTCGGCCCCCAGTCGGCGCATACCTTCGATTCCTGCCTGGCTCGGGCGAATTAGCGTGTTGCTTTTTCCGGAGTAGTACCGGTAACAAAATCCGGGAAGGGAGGTTATTCCTGCTGTATGGCGATGAAAACGGTCCTGATTCCTTTGCTCATCCTGCTTGTGGCGGGATGCCAGCAGGCGTCCACGCCCAGCGACCAGGTGTTCTCCGACGCCGTATACTTGGGCAACGTTTCGAGCGTGTATCGCATCGGCGCGCTGGGTGACGCCCCCGCGCCCACGGACTTCTCCTGGCGCGATTCGAGCGGCGTCGTCCATTCCCTCTCGGAATACAAGGGACATGACGTGCTGCTCAATTTCTGGGCAACCTGGTGCGGATACTGCGTGGCGGAGATGCCGGCCCTCCAGGATATTTCGCGCGATTCCACGGCGGTTGTCATTGGCGTTTCGACCGATAACGCCGGCAATACATTTCGGACCGTGCAGGATTTTATTCGAGGCAATAAGATAAGTTACCAGATTGTCATTGATTCGAGCCAATCGCTTTACATCGATTACATCGCGCAGTCGGGTGGCACCAGTGGTATTCCGGAAACGTATGTTATTGGCAAGGACGGCACCATAAAATTCCTGCTAATTGGCCAGCAATCGGAACAGTCCTTCCGTTACCGGATCGCATTGGCAAATTAGCGAAGTCGTGGCCATAGGAATAAAAGGACAAAAAAGACTAATGGAGTGAAACAGGTAATTCCCGCTGTTTCCATTCTTCATTCATAATGTTTCATTGCCCATCCGGCCCCGTAGTTCAGTTGGATAGAACATCAGTTTCCTAAACTGAGTGTCGCAGGTTCGAGTCCTGCCGGGGCTACTACGAACAAGTGGATAGTGAAGAACGGATAGTGGATAGTTCCATCATTGCCGTTATAATTGCAAGGGCTCTGGCCGCGCGAGGATGGACGTGGGATCTGTTTTCCAATCGGTCGCTTGGTCCACATAAAGTTCCAGCTCGTTCCCATCCGGATCGAGAAGGTAAATGCTTTTGGTAACATAATGATCGGTAAGTCCCACGATGGGAACGCCAGCTTTTATCAGATCTTCGTGGGCAGCTTTGAGTTCTTCCACGGTGTCCCCAATTTTAAATCCGATATGGTATAATCCATTGTAACTTTTCCGGGATTGTGGCTCCTGCCCGGTCTCGATGAGCAGCAGTTCGTGATGGGTTCGGCCGGAGGAAAAGAGCGCCATCCGCGGAGCGTGCGCGATCATCCGAAAGCCCAAAATATCGCGGTAAAAATGGACCGAGCGTTCTACATCCTTTACATACAGGACGACATGGCCGAGTTCTTTTATTTGCATAGGTGTTAAAGCATTCTTATTGTCAAAATAGTGCATAATCCTTAAAGGAATTCCATTTGGCAGAATCCAGATCCAAATCCCGGTGGCTGAACCGCACGGTCCTCGCAATCGGCCTTACATCGCTCTTTTCGGACTGGTCGCATGAAATAGCGACGGCGGTCCTGCCGGCATTTCTGGCCACGCTGGGCGTGGCGGCGGCTTGGCTTGGCATCATCGAAGGGGTTTCGGATGGGCTTGCCAGCTTCACGAAGCTGGGGTCGGGCTATTATACCGATAAGCTCGAACGCCGCAAGCCCATCGCCGTTTTTGGCTATACCCTGACGGCGTTTGCAACTGCTTCATTTGGCTTTGCCACGGCTGCGTGGAATGTGCTGATAGCTCGCGCGCTGGCGTGGTTTGGCCGTGGGCTTCGCCAGCCGGTGCGCAAGGCCCTCCTGGCCTCCGCTGTAACGCCGGAAACGTATGGCCGTGCCTTTGGCTTCGAGCGAATGATGGACACGATCGGCGCTATCGTCGGTCCGGCCTCGGCGTTCGTGCTTTTGCCGCTGTTGCACCACAGTTATCCGCACCTCTTTTATCTCACGCTCATTCCAGGGCTTATCGCTGCGGCGCTCATTGCGTTTGGCGTCAAAGAAACGAAGCGGTTACCGGTTAGCCATATTTCGTTCCGGGAACGGGTCCGGCAGTTGCCGCAAGGTTTTAAACGCATGCTGGTTGGTGTCGGAATATTCGGTTCCGGAGCGTTCGCGCATAGTATGCTGATCCTGCTCGCGACGCAGCGGCTCATTCCCACCGAAGGCGCGGCAACCGCGGCGAGCATTGCCGTAGGATTATATTTGCTGCATAACGTTTTTTACGCATCGTTTGCCTTTGCCGGAGGCTGGTTCGCCGATCGGATCCCTAAAAAGTGGCTCCTGGCGGGCGGCTATAGTCTGGCAGGATTCATGTCCCTTGCGATTATCGTGCTTCCGGTGAGCGTCTGGACGCTTGCCCTCATCTTTATCTTAGGCGGAACGAACGTGGGGTTGGAGGAAACGCTGGAAGATTCCCTTGCGGCTGAGCTTGTCACCACTGAGCACCACGGTATGGCCTTCGGCGTCTTGGCGACGGTAAACGGCGTCGGGGATTTTATTTCCAGCACCGTTGTGGGCATTTTATGGTCTGCGGTAAGCATTTCGGTAGCTTTTGGCTATAGCGCGCTTCTATCGTTTGCGGGCGCGCTCGTGATTGTGCTGCTGCCACTGCATCCAAAAACAGCACGTTCGCGCTGATGTTTAGCTCATCGCTGGCATAAAAATGTATGGCTTTCTTCCGGTATGGGAAGAAATAGTATAGCCATTGGCTTGTTGCTTTTTTTTGCCGTATTCACCACCACCCCGGTACAGGCGCAGCATACCGGTTCCGCGCCGAGCGATTCTACTCAGCACGACCCACACAGACCGGTATATCATATCAATTATTGGATCGATGCGCCGATTATCGCCGTGGGCGCCGTCAGCGGAGCCGTGTGGCTGAACTATAAAAAGCCGCTTATCACCGATGCGGAACTGAATGCGCGGAATGTGAATGACGTCCCGAGCTTCGATCGCATTTCGCTCCACCAAAATATCGGATTAGTGCCAACCTGGGATAAATATGCAAGTGCCGGTCAGCTGATCGGTGCCGCAATGCCCGTATTGCTGCTGGCCGATCCCTCCATTCGAGCGGATTGGTTACCGGTGCTCACGCTCGGCCTGGAAGCGAACATGGCCGCCCTGATCATCTTTACATTGTCGCCCTTAGGGCCACGTTTTATAGATCGCTACCGGCCGTTAGTGTATTACACGAATGCAGCTCAGTATGGAATAGACCGTAACGATGGCATCAACAAAAATTCTTTTTACAGCGGGCATGTTGCATCGGTAACAACTTCCGCCTTTTTTATGGCGAAAGTATACTGCGATTATCATCCCGATGCAAATCCGTATATCGTGTATGCCTTGGCCGCCGTGCCATCGCTTGGAATGGGCGTCATTCGCTTTATGACGCTCGATCATTTTCCATCCGATATTGCGGTAGGGCTTGGCGTCGGTATTGCCTGCGGCGTGCTGGTGCCGCAATTGCACCGCGTCGAGAGCGATAATCTCTCCATGGGATTTTATTCGTCCCCCGAGATGGGAACCGGATTAGCCCTGCGATGGCGGCTGCCGGACCTGGCATCGAGATAGCATCAATTAAACACAAGTACATGCGAGTTCTCTGGATTCTACTATTTGCCACCACGATCTCACCGCTGGCCCATGCGCAGGAAAGCGATTCCGCCTTTCATGCGATGGATTCCGTGCTGCCGCGGCTCTCTCACAGTCACGTCATTTGGCACGACATCAAGGAAGGGGTTTATGATGGCGGCCAGTACCTCACGAGGCCACTCCACTGGAGCGGCAAAGAGTGGGCAATCATCGGGACCACCGCTGGAGTGACGCTCATGATGGAAGGCGCCGACGACCAAATTGCCCGCGATTTTTTTCAGCACAATCAGGGGCCGTTCGGCAGCGGTCTTACCTGGTTTACCAATAATATCTATGGCACGGGATACGCGACTGGGATAACGTTCCTCTCACTATATTCCATTGGTCTTGCGACCGATAATTCCCGGCTTCGCATTATGGGCCGGCAAGTGTTGCAGTCCTTTGCGTATGCCGGAATTACGACGACGGTGTTGAAAGTATTATTCGGGCGCGCGCGGCCCTTCAGCAATGAAGGTCCCTTCAATTTTCATGGTTTTACGATAAAAGATATTTGGAACTCGCTTCCTTCCGGCCATTGCACGGTCGCCGCCGCGCTTTCGGAAACGTTAGCGGCGGATATCGACCAGCCCTGGGCGTATGTAACCTTTTATGGACTCGAAGGACTCACCGTCGTGGGCCGGCTCTATGCCGATGCCCACTGGCTGAGCGATACCTTCGCCGGACTGATTATCGGCAATGTGGCCGGCTTCTGGGTTTCCCGCGAAACCGAGCACTACGATCTACAAACGAACCAGCCGAAATCCACAAGCTTCCTGCTGATGCCAACGCTGAACGGATTCGCCCTATCCTACAATTTTTAGGTGCTATACCCGGGTCCCCGCATTCGCAGGGATGACAGGATGGCTGCTGCTGCGCTTCGCGCTATCGCAACAGTACGTATCATTCCTCGACTGGGGAACCCTGCAAAACGTATCCGGGACAATTAGCCTAAACTCTGCGTTTTCTGCCTAAGACATGAAGTATCTGTTTCTCGCTCTGGGCGGAGTAATTGGCGTGATTGGCCGTTACCAGATTGGCGTGTGGATTTCCGATTGGAATTCCACTCCGTTCCCGTGGGCCACGCTTATTATCAATGTTACCGGTTCCCTCGCTATTGGCTTTTTGATGCGATACCTAACGGGTGTGGCCTCTTCTCCAAATGTACGGCTTATGTTCGTTACCGGATTTTGCGGCGGGTACACGACGATGAGTACCTTTTCCTATGAATTGGTAAATTTGTTCACCGAGCGGCAATACGGGTTAGGAATGTTATATCTTGGTTCCACCATCGTTCTGGCACCGCTGGCGGTGTTGGCCGGATTTGTACTGGCTGAATTAGCACTGTAACTATGGAACACTTTACGGAAGTTGACCCGAACGATCCCTGGATGCTCCTGCGCATCTTCATTGGCGAAAGCGACAAAGCTATGCACGGCAAATTCCACGGCAGGCCACTTTGGGAAGCCTTGCTGAACGATTTCCGCGAGCGCGGGCTAGCCGGTTGTACGGTCACGCGTGCCATTGCCGGATTCGGCGCCAGTGCCAAAGCGCGGAATATACTTTCCGAATATTTATCGAGCGATCTTCCCATCATTATCGAAGCGGTGGATCGAGAATCCCACATCAAAAAAGTACTGCCCGATTTGGACGAAATGTTAGGTGGTGGAATGGTGACGCTCGAAAAAGTTAACGTGACGATGTACCGTCCCGGGGCGCACGAATAGAACCGGGATTACGCGGATTGGATGGATTTGCAGGATTGCCTTGCCCACTGGCCTTCGTCCTACCGTGTTGAATTAAGTTTACACTTGGCAGGTTCGCTGCAATGGAAGTAATCCATCTGTCTTCAATCCTGTAAATACATACAATCAGCGTAATCCCGGTTTTAGCCAGAAGGCCATGGTAAAGACGATTAATACCAATACCGCGGGAACTACAAAGATACTTTCCTTCAGTGTATTGAAAAGCAGACCACCGAAAAGCAAACCGGCGATGGACGCCAGGGAACCCGCGCTGTTGCCGATACCCTGAATATAGCCCTGATGATCCTCTCCGGCTCGCTCCGATAGAATGGATAGATACGATGGCCACATCAGTCCATTGCCGATGGCGTAGAGCGCGGCCGCGGTATAGGCGAGCACCGGGCTGGGGATAAGCAGCGCGATATAGCTCAGCGAGACAATTAATGTTCCCCAAAGGGTTAACGCTTCCGCGCTGACTCGTTTGTTGAACCAACTCAGCACCGGTCCCTCCGTAATCACGATAACGATGGATAGCACGGAGAAGAAAAGTCCCGTTTCGGCGACCGTCCAATGGAGTAATTCCGTCGCATACAGCGGCATCGCTGCCACGAAGAGACTGAACGCAAGAAAGAAGACGAAATAGATGGCAAGCAGGAGTGGAATCTGATCGATCCTGAGTGCGCCTGCAAACGTCATCTTTTGCGACTCATCCGGATTAAAACACTCCTTTGGACCACGACCAAGACTTGAACCAATGCTCGGTTCTTTCTCGCGGGCTGCCTGGCGAGGGTGCGATTCCGGAAGGAAGAAAATAATCAGGATAAGCCCAAAGATCGAAGTAGCAAGTGCGGTTTCGATTGGCAGAAGCAAGCCGAAGGACGTTTGCGCGAGTACACCAGCCAGAGCCGGACCAAGAATAAATCCCAGATTACCGGCGACACCAATCTTCCCGAACTGGGCTTTCCGCTCCTGTTCGGTGGTAACGTCCGCAACGTAGGCATTGGCGACGGATATATCGCCTGCCGTTAGCCCGTCAACGGCGCGGGCGATAAAAATGGTGAGCATGGGCAGCGTCAACGCAACTCCGCCGGTAAGCGAGGAGTTGACCATTCCAAGGGTCGTCATGGGGAGTCCGAAGGCGACGATAAACAGTGCCCAGGCGACGCACGAGCCGAGCACGCTCAGAAACAGCATTCGTTTTCGGCCAAAGCGGTCCGAGAGCTTTCCCAGCAAGGGCGCTCCGACGAGCTGGAAGGCGGAATACGTTGCGCCAATCGCGCCGTACAGGAAATTCCCACCATGAAACCGCTGGACGATATACACCAGCGAGGGCAGCACGATCCCATAGCCAAGTGTGCTAATAAAGCTAACGGCAAGCAGTGGGAAAATAGAAATTTTCAGGTGTGGCGGCATCGGTGGCGAAATTACGAAAACAATTTGGCTATCGCCCGTGTATTATCATTTCCAATGAAACTTTCCCATCTTGGCATTGCCGTGCGCGATTTGGACTCCGCCGAAAAGCTGTTCTCCAGCCTTTTGGGGGGTGCGAATGTCCATCACGAAGAGGTGGCGGATCAGAAAGTCCGGATCGCCAGTTTCCCGTTGGGCGACGCCAAGGTGGAACTGACGCAGCCGTTGTCCGACGATTCGCCCATCTCCAAATTCCTGGATAAGCGGGGTGAAGGGATCCATCATCTGGCATTTGAAGTGGATGATGTCGCAGCGGAATTAGCCCGATTGAAAGCCCGCGGATTTCAGCTAATCGACGAGAAGCCGCGCTCGGGTTCGCATGGAATGCAGATAGCGTTTCTCCATCCCAAGTCAACGAATGGGGTGCTGATCGAACTGTGCCAAACCGAGAATCCCCTCCTAAAGAAGGTAGGGGCAGGGGGTGGTCCTTTGAGAGCGGAGAGCCCTCACCCCGGCCCTCTCCCCGGGGGAGAGGGGGTCTAATGCTCGAAAAATCCGTTCCCATGGACGATTTGCATTCGCCCATCAATTCCGATGAATTCGATCAGATTCCGTTCCATGACGATGAATTGGAGCAGGAGGAAGATGCGATCGAGATCGCTTCCTCCGGTCCGCATTTCCAGCTTGCCGTTACAGTCGATGATCTCACATTGGAAGAGAAACTCGATTCGCTTCCGAAGGAGCCGGGGGTGTATCAGTTCAAGAGTGCGGCGGGACGGGTTATCTATGTCGGTAAAGCAAAGGTCCTCAAAAACCGAGTTCGGTCGTATTTCCTGAACTATCGCCGTGGCGTGGGCGATGGAAAGTTCCGCGCGCTCGTTTCGAAAATAGCAGATGTAGAACTAATCCTTACCGATAGCGATGTCGAAGCGCTCATTCTCGAAAATACTCTGATCAAAAAGCTCAAGCCGCGATACAATGTGAGCCTGCGGGACGATAAGTCCTATCCCTACGTGGTGGTAACGAATGAGCCGTATCCCCGCGTCTTCGCTACGCGGCGCAAAATTCGGGATGGATCGAAATACTACGGCCCTTATACGGAAGCGGGCTACTTACGTTATCTTTTGAAGACGCTGCGCGATATTTTCCCGATCCGCACCTGTGATTATTATTTGGATGAGCAAATTATTCTTCGTGGCAAAGTAAAAGTCTGCCTCGAATATCATATCAAGAAATGCGAGGGGCCATGTGAAGGACTGGTCAGCCAGGAACATTATCGTTCCATGATCGAGAAGGTTCACAAACTCCTCGCCGGTCGTACGCGAGAGGTGGAACAATCACTAAAAGGTGAAATCGCGCGGCTTTCTGAAGAGCTGAAATTCGAAGAAGCAGCCCGCATGCGAGACCAGCTTCAAATTCTTTCCGATTACGCCAGTAAGCAGAAAGTGGTAAGTGAGGATGAAATCGATCGCGATATTTTCGCGCTGGCCCATGAGGATGACGACGCCTGCGGGATTGTCTTCAAGATCCGCGATGGGAAGCTCGTCGGCAAGCAGCACTTCTTCTTTACGAATATCGAAGAGAAGCCGGACACGGAAATCCTCTCCGCCCTACTCGAACAATATTATTCCTCCGCCGAATACATTCCGGAAGAGATACTGCTGCCGTTGGAACTTGAAGATGAAGACACTCTCGTTTCCTGGTTGGGCCGCCGTGTGCGAGAGCTTTCCGTAGATGATGAAGCGGGAGCGATGAAGCCCCCCAAGCTGGTCCATCCCAAAATCGGCGATAAAGCGAAGCTGATGGAGATGGTCCGCTCGAACGCAAAGTTCCTGTTGGGCGAGATCAAGCTCCAGAAGATGAAAGAAGCGGACCATATTCCGCATGTGCTGAAAGCCATTGAGCGAGACTTGCGACTGGCCAGGCCTCCGCGCCGCATCGAGTGTTTCGATAACTCCCATTTGCAAGGCTCGGAATATGTTAGTTCCATGGTAGTGTTCGAGAACGGAAAGCCGAAGAAATCGGATTATCGCAAGTACAGGATTCGTACCGTGCAGGGCAACGATGATTTTGCGGCGATGCAGGAGGTGGTGCGGCGTCGTTACTCTCGCGCACTGGCGGAGAAAGCTGAGTTACCGGATCTCATCATCATCGATGGTGGCAAAGGCCAGCTTTCCAGTGCCTACGAAGTAATGTCGGAATTGGGACTGACCTCGATTCCGATGTTCGGCCTTGCCAAGCGGCTGGAAGAGATATATACCATCTCTTCCCTCGATCCATTGGTGTTGCCGCGCTCTTCCAGCAGCTTGCGCTTGCTCCAGCATGTGCGCGACGAGGCGCATCGCTTTGCCATTACATTCCACCGCCAGTTACGGGAGAAGCGGACAATCCAAACCGAGTTGATGGAGATTCCCGGCGTGGGAAAGAAAACCGCGATAAAGCTCCTCGAAAAGTTTGGGTCAGTCGAAGGCGTGAAAGCCGCCAGCGAGCCGGAATTGGTTACCGTGGTCGGCCTCAAGGCGATGAAGGCAGTCGTTAACTATTTCAAAGATAAAGAATTGGCAGTCGCAGCTGCGGACTCGGCGGACCAGGAGCCGGAGAACGATGCCACGGTGGAGGTGATCGAGTGAATACCCTCACCCAAACCCTCTCCCCGCTGGGCGAGGGAGTTATTCTTGGCATCGAGTCTTCCTGCGATGAAACCAGCGCAGCGGTACTGCGCAATGGGGAACTGGCCTCGGTTGTCGTTTCTTCCCAATTTTTTCACGAGCGCTTTGGGGGCGTGGTGCCCGAGCTTGCCTCCCGTGCGCACGTGCGCGCTATACTGCCTATCGTTCGAGAGGCGCTAACCCAAGCCGGGACAGGGCTGGACGCCTTGGAAGCAATTGCCGTGACGTATGCGCCGGGCCTCATGGGCTCCCTTTTGGTTGGACTCAACTTCGCGAAAGGACTTTCACTCGGCCTCGGCGTTCCACTCATCGGTGTGCATCATATCGAAGCCCACATCTTTAGCGCCTTGCTCGAGCAGGACAAACCTCAAGTCCCTTTTGTCGCGCTTGTTGTTTCGGGCGGTCATACCATGCTGCTGCTCGTGAAGGATGTCGGCAGTTACCAGCTCTTAGGCGAGACCTTAGACGATGCCGCCGGCGAAGCCTTCGACAAAGTTGGCAAAATGTTGGGGCTGGCCTACCCCGCCGGACCGGAGATAGACCGGTTGGCAAAGAGCGGGAACCCTCATTTTGTGGAGTTCCCACGCGGCATGCTGAACGAAGCGAATTACAATTTCAGCTTCAGCGGGATTAAGACTTCGGTTTTGCACTGGCTAAAGAAGAACCCCCCCTCCTCGGAAAGAGCAGAGGGTTGGGGGGTGGTGCAATCCGATATAGCTGCTTCTTTTCAACGTGCCGTTGTCGATGTGTTGGTGACAAAGACGGTCCGCGCCGCGGAGGAATATGAGATTGCCGATATTGTCTGCGCGGGTGGCGTGAGCGCCAATAGCGAGCTACGCGAGCGGTTTCGCACGGAGTGCGCTCGGCGTGGAATGCACTTCTTTGTCCCCCGCCCGCTTTTTTCTACGGATAATGCTGCGATGATTGCTATGCTGGGGGCACTGAAACTGGAGCGAGGGATTGTGAACGATCTTTCGATTACGGCGAGACCAAGGATGGCGCTGGGTTCAGGAACTGATTAGCCTAAGCAGCCGGAGACAGCGACGCTGGGGCGCAACGCTCTTTGTAACCCGGTAACGATTAAGCTGCGCGCGGCGTTATATTTGTACTTATTATTCGCATGTCAAAAACGAAGGCTACCGTTAAGGGTCAACTCGCAGTGGTTATTTTTCAGGAGAATCACGCTTGGATTGCGTACTCCCCCGAACTGGATTTGGCTGGGTATGGTCTGAACCAGGAGGAGGCGAAGAAGTCGTTCGAGGTTAATGTCGAAGAATTTTTCACTTACACCATTGAGCATGGAACCCTGCAAAAGGAAATGAAGCGCCTTGGATGGTCAGGCGTGCAGGCAACAAATCCGCCAGCGTTTGCTGATCTACTGAAGAGGGCAAGCAAGAATCGAGAGATCGAATCATTGCTTAAGCGGCCGCTCGATCGCCCGGTTACGATTGAACCGTTTCCGATAACGGTTCCCGCTACGTTTGCAAATGCGTGAGTAAGCTTTCAAACCTACGAATAGCCGATTGGAAGAAATTCTTGCAGGCGGTTGGCTGTCAATTCGATCACATTAAAAGCGGTCACGAAGTTTGGCATCGTGGCGATTTGACGCGCCCTGTCGTATTCCAGACCCACGTTGAACCGGTCCCGGAGTTCGTCATTCGTAATTCCTTGCGAACTCTGGGCTTGAACCGTAAGCAACCCGAAAAGATATTTTTAGACCTATAAGATATATTGCGCCTTGCCGTGCGCGGCTTCGTAAGCGATCTTTCGATATCACGGCGAGGCCAGGGATGGCTATAGGCTATAGTCGAGCACGAGTTTGTGTGACATAAGTGGCCCGGTTGGGGTTTAGCGATGTCAATGGAATCCGATTGGTCGCCCGATTATCGCACCTGGATGCGCGAACGTTTTCCTCGGCTGAACCAGAGCCTGGATGACGCGCTAACCGTGGAAGCACTTACACGCTATGCGGAAGAAGTCCTTCCAGTTGCAAAAGCGATTAGTGCCGGTAAGGAAAGTATTCGCGAACGCTTTACGTACATTTCGATGATGCACAGCGCCGCGTATCATCATAAGAAGCGAGGCTTGGAAGCGGGATTAAGCATTCCTCTGGCCTTCGAAGACCTGCTTGAATGGATCGAGCGAAGCATGATTGCTATGGCGCAGGAAATCGGCGTGGAGCATCGCTTCCTTTCTGCGTTCTACCTCTTTTACAATCCGGAAGTCCCGGAACTAAACGGCAGGTTTGCGCAATTTCGCGCGAACGCCTACGAGACCGCCTTCATCTGCATCAACCGCGAGGGCACTTTGCAGTATAAAGCTGGTGCGGAAGCGCTCTCTAAATCATTCGATCTGCTTCAGGAGCCCCTTCCGTCCGTGGTGTCCTTACGGTCCCACCTAACCGAAGCGGCGAATGCGTTCCGCAAAATCTCCCTTGGCAATGCCATGCTACTTAAAACGCCGGGGGGAGAAGAGTTCCACTACCTGACCCAATACTTCGGGGAAGTCCGTGTGGCGGGCGGTTTGCCACTACGCGGCGTGAACGCCGGCGACCAGCCGTGGTCGTACATCATCGACTTATTGCTGGGTGTGAATTTGAAGCATGTTTTCGAACAAGCGTTCGAAGGGACCGCTGTTGAGCGGCAGTATCCCAGCACAGTCCGGACCAGTTCGGACCTGATTCGTTATGAGTTCGAGACGCAGGGGTACCTGCACCGGAACTATCTCCTGCCGGAAGATTATGCGGCGCTCGATCGGGTGATGGATACGTTGAATCATTCCGGCGATACCCTGTCAGCTTTAATGGAAAAGCTGCCGCAAGAAGAACGATACGAAGCGGTCCCGATTCTTTACGACGCCGTGAAATATTATCTGGCGGCATCCAACGTGCATTACCAACTTGCGCGCCGCTATGTGCCGAAGAGCGCCAATGGTGAGCAAATTGGCTCGGCTGGAACCAATATTGTCAAGTTCCTACGAGACGGTCTGAATGCCGCTCGGGAAGCGGTAAAGGACCAATTGGAGTCCCACTATCCGGAATTGCATAAAGCCCAACCAACAGAAACAACGATTGCATGAACAAAGAACCAACAACGATGGATTTGGCAACGGAACTCGAACGCTTTGTGAAGGAGCAGGCCTCTCGCTTTGGCGATGTTATTTCCTACGTACCGGCAAAGACCGCAGCTTCGGCGAAGGCGCCGGTTGCTGTGGAACCCGCTGAGGTCGGGTACATTTCACTTCGTGTTTTAGAGCAGAAGCTCGAACCGCACAAGCAGGAAGCGTGGTACGCCGCGAAAACACTCGAAGAATTGGAAAATAAGATCAACACCTGCCAGAAGTGCGGATTAGGTGCAACGCGGACGAAATTCGTCTTTGGCGTTGGCGACCCCCATGCGAAGGTAATGGTCATTGGTGAAGCGCCGGGGGCGGACGAGGATGCGAAAGGCGAGCCCTTCGTCGGACGGGCCGGGCAATTGCTTAATAAAATGCTCGCCGCCATTGACTTCAAACGCGAGGAAGTTTTTATTGCCAATATTTTGAAATCCCGGCCACCGAACAACCGCGATCCCAAGCCGGACGAAGTGGAAGCCTGCGAGCCATATCTCTGGAAGCAGATCGCGCTTATCAAGCCGCGGCTGATCCTATGCCTGGGCCGCATTGCCGGAACGAATTTGCTCAAGTCGAACGAATCGCTCGGCAAAATGCGTGGGCAGGTCTTCGATTTTTGTGGAATCCCCGTGATCGTTACCTACCATCCCGCCGCGCTTCTACGCAATCCCGATTGGAAGCACGGCGCGTGGGAGGATTTGAAAAAGCTGAAGCGAATGTACGAAGAATTATAGTATTCCCACTCCTCTGGAGCGAAGCGGAAGAAGAGGGGAAATTTGTGGAAACACTATTTCCGTTTCGATGGAATTCATACGTGTAAGCGTATCCGGAATGTCGTTCCCTTTCCGGGTTGGGATTCATTTACAAAGAGCCGCCCATGATGGTATTCCTGAATGATACGGCGGGCAAGCGACAGTCCCAAGCCCCAGCCGCGCTTTTTCGTCGAATAGCCTGGACGGAACACATCGTTTTTCTTCCGCAAGAAAATGCCTTTGCCCGTATCGGTGACGTCTATGAGGACCGCCTGCCGAGGCGCCGAATGAATGTTCACGACAATCGATCCCTCCGGCCCTTCGATTGCCTCGTACGCATTTTTAATGAGATTTTCGATTACCCACTCGAACAGTTCGCGATTGATCTTCACGAGCACTTCGTCTTCTTCGCTGGTGAGTTCCAGTCGTATGTTCTTTCGAAGCTGGGGCATCCGACCCTCGAAATAGTTCATCACATCGGCTACAATCTGGACGACGTTCAGCTCTTTCAGGTCGGGAACGGAACCGATTTTGGAGAAGCGGACCGTGATGCGGTTCAGGCGATCGATATCGCGATCGATTTCTCCCGCGATCTTTTCTACCTCATCCGGTGAGCGCGCCGAAAGCCGGAGCATTTCTGCCCAGCCCAATAGACTCGAGAGGGGCGTTCCTAACTGGTGCGCCGTCTCCTTGGCCATACCGACCCAAATGTTCGATTGCTCGCTCCGCTTGAGGTAACTAAAGCTTAAATATCCCACCACTACTACCACCAGCCCCAGCAAAAGCTGAATATACGGCAGCGTTTCTATCTTGGCCAGCACGAGGCTGTTGCCGTAATGAACATACTCGATGGGCACCTCTTTGTGCAGGGCGGAATCGCGGTAATAAATGGCGATGGGCGGATAGACACGGTCCATCGCATGCATTTGCTCGCGCAGGAACCGGACTTGGTCCGCGCTA
>JAKAIL010000047.1 GCA_021825235.1 Bacteroidota bacterium
GGTCCAGCCAGATGCAATCACCGTGAGTTCCGACAGTGAACTGGTACTGAATCTGCCTCAACCGCTTACGCCAGCCATGCATCGAATGCGTGTGACTTCCTTTAACGTGCGGGACATCTATAATTCCCCGTTCGATACCGCGCAGTATCTTCCGTTCCAAGTGGCTCCCGATACCGCGCCAGACGAGTTCTACATCGTGCGATGGACGTTTGTGCAGGGCGCGAACGGTCTTCTGATCCACGTCGTCTTTAACGAAGAGCCGGGCGCTAATGCCCTGGACGTTTCGCACTACACGCTATCGCCTTATGGGACGCTCACAAGCGCCTCACGGGACACTGCTGACCGAGATGCTTTATACATCTCTGTGGATGGCGTAAAATTGGCCGCCCTTGGTGTCCCCTTTGTTCTTTGTGTCACTAACATAACAAGCATTAAAAACACCCCGCTTCGTAGCACCGCGAATTGTGCCGGCATTTCGCTGGTGGCGCCGGATTTATCGAACGTGATGGTCTATCCCAATCCTGCGAAGACGAGCGAGGGCCAGCTTACGTTTGCGCAGCTTACATCGCAAGCCGATATTCGCATCTACACACTCCGAATGCGCTTTATCCGGGAACTTCAAACGACGGGTTCCACCGGCGGCGTTACGTGGGACCTACGCGATAGCGCCGGAAAGCTCGTCCCCAGCGGCGAGTACCTGTATTTCGTATCCGGCTCGAACGAAGCCGGCGTCTCTGTAGAAAGCAAAGCCTCCAAACTCGTCATTATTAACGATGGAGCGCCATAAAATCTCACACTGATTATGATCCTCACCGATACCGCCATCGAGCAAGCGATCGCAGAAGGTTCGATTGTGATCGAACCGTTTCGCCGGGAGTGCCTCGGCTCGAATAGCTACGACGTGCATCTGGGCAGCACACTGGCGATCTACCGCGAAGCCGTGCTCGATGCGAAAAAGCATAATGCGGTCGATTGCTTTGACCTCCCTGCAGAAGGCCTGGTGCTCCAACCGGAAACGCTGTATCTCGGAGTGACCGAAGAATATACCGAAACGCACCGTCATGTTCCGTTCCTGGAAGGAAAATCCAGCGTGGGGCGGCTTGGGATCGATATTCATGCCACCGCCGGCAAAGGCGATATTGGCTTCGCCAATACCTGGACGCTGGAAATCTCCGTGAAGCAGCCCGTGCGCATCTATGCTGGAATGCCCATCGGGCAGCTTATTTATTTCGAAACCTCCGGAGAGAGTTCCGTTCCCTATTCGCGGAAAGCGGGTGCCAAATACACGACTCGATCGGCGACGCCGATCGAGTCCATGATGTTTCGAAATTGGGATGAAGGCAACCGTTGCTGGAAGTAGTAGTGAATCGTGCTCCTTCTTTACGAGGGAGCATTTAATACCTCGATCATGACTCTCCGGTTGAGGGCGCGGCCTTGCTGGGTATCGTTCGGCGCGATGGGCCGTGTTTCGCCATAGCCTTTCGCGCGCAATCGGGCTGGTTGAATTCCCTGCCCCACCAAAAACCTACAGACGGCTTCCGCGCGTTGCTGCGACAGCTTTAGGTTCATGGTAGAATCGCCCTGGTTATCCGTATGCCCCTGAACTTCAATCCGAAGGTCCGGCAACCGCTTCATCACGTTCGCCACGTTCATCAAGGCACCCCGCGATTCGGACTTGATGGTGCTCTTGCCGACATCGAAGAGTACGTTATCGAGCCGGAACAGCGAACCTTCGAGGTCCCTGGACGTTAAATTAGGATTGAACGAAGCCCCATTCGGCATAAAAAATCCCGGACGCTGGTCGGGCTGTAGCGCCAGTTTCCAGATATCGCTCTTCCCGAATCCATATTCAGCGCTGCCATCGGCACTCGAAAAGTACGCAGTATCTCCACGCGCGCCAATGGTAAAATAGGCATCGAAGGACGGGGTGCTTATGGGCGGCCCCATATTGTGAGGTGTGGACCAATGCATCCAAGTGCTATCCAAACGTCTTGCCATGAAAATATCGTAGCCACCATATCCTCCGCGGCCATTCGAAGAAAAATAGAGCGTATGGTCGTCATACGCCAGGAAGGGCGAAATCTCGTCCAAAGGCGTGCTGAGTTCCGCAATGTGTTCCGGTTCCGACCAATGCAACCCACCAAGATTGTGGGAGACGTAGAAATCGTGCTGGCCTTTGCTGTCCTTGCGCTGCAGCGAGAGGATCATGGTCTTCTCGTCGCTGGAGATCGTCATCATGGCGATGGTGGTATCGTTATAATAATTATCGATATCCAGCGGTTCGGGAAAGCTCCAGGACCCATCGGGTTGCTTAATCGACACCGAAAAGCCTTTTTCACCCGTACCGTCCGTGTGATAAATATTCTGAAGGTACAGGTGGGTCGCCGTGCTATTGATCGCGCGGACACCATCGTAGTTCTTCGTGTTCAGCGGCGGACCCATGTGGACCGCTTTTCCCCATGATCCATCCGGCTGCCGCAAGGAATACCAGATGTCTTCATCGTTATGGTTCTCGGCATACCCGATGTTTGCGGGATCCCCTTTGCGGACGAAGAACATAACGGACTCGTCCGGCGTCAGGACCGGGAACAGATCGGAGTATTGGGAATTGATATTCGGGCCCATATTAATCCGCACAAAATGGACGCTCTGTGGCCCCGAAGGTGGCGCGTTCGGTGGCGGGATCCGAATGGTGGAACCCGGCACCTCGATCGCAGTGGTTTGCGCACGGAGGGAATCCCCCGCCGCTGCGGTGGTAATCGAGAAAAGAAGCAGCAAACTAAGATGTTGGCGAATCATAAAACTTCCGGGCAAAGAGAACTATTAAAAACGGAAACGATCCTATCCAGTTCCCATTCGGTGAGAAAGCGCGTAACCCTTCGGCTGCACCGATTTCCGATATTCTTTCGAAATAGCGCGAATTCGGGACCCCTGCGGCGTCCGGACAATGGCGAAATACGTACCGGATGCCAGACCGGTCAAATCGAGATTGACGTAATGCGGCCCGGCTCGTTCGACTCGGTCGAGCGGCACGGCCACTTCCACTCCCCGTGCATCCACGATAGAAACTCGCACCGGGCCATCGCTCGAAAGGTCGTAGCTAAGCGAGGTAGAAGCAGTAAAGGGATTCGGGTAATTCGTTCCAATGGTGAGTGCATGGCTCGGACCGCTTGAAACACCGCTCTCGCTTGCGAACCAGTTCAACACCGCGGTGGTAATCGAAGCGCGGTCCGGGCCGGCCAGGTTCTGGATACCAAAGGCCAGGTACGCCAGCATAGAACCGGCGCTATCCCATCGAATGCCGCCGCACTGGGCAGTCCCGGAACCATAATAAAAGATGGGCAGCGACCCGTTCGCAGGCTTGATTTCGTCCGGCTGGTTCAGGCTCGAACGGTCCGGCGTTTCGTCCACTTTGAGCGCAAAGATATTGATATCCGTGTTCGCGAACGGCCCGGTGATCGGGTCGCCGGAAACGCCATGCACGGTCTGCGGTCCCGCGCTGTCCTTCACATACATGGCGTGCAGGGTCGTTTCGAGAAAGTTCGGATCGCGATCGGCCGGGCTGGAATGCGAGTCTGCCAGCCCGAAGCCAATTTCGCCGCCCGTGAGGAATAGATGCCCACCGCTCTGCAGGTAACCAGCTATGCGGGCTTTGTCGTCGCCAGTGACGATCCATTTGTTCGCGACAACGACCATTTCCGGAAACGCCGCCGCCGACCAGCCATGGATGGACTCCGCTTCGTTGCTTGTCAGCGGCACATACGGCACGTTCAACGCATCGAGTGTAGCCAGCGTGTAGGAGGAACGCACGGAATCGTTTGCCACATCCACAAACGCCACTTTCGCCGCCGGCGAAATCACCTTCAGCGGATAGGACGCCGTCAGCGTGTCCCCATTCTGGACGGTCGAAACCGCAAGGATGCCGCTCATATAGGTTCCCTGCCCGACCGCAACGGAAACATCGAGCGACTGTGTGCTTCCCTGCGATAACGTAAGCGGCTGTGCGCCAGAAAGCGGCGTGCCGTTAATCGAAATTGGCCACACCGTTTTGGAGGTGGGATAAAACGTTACTGTTGCAGCGATCGGACTGGTAAAGGTGGAACTTAGAGTGAACGGGAAATCCGCGGTGCCGGAAGCAGTCCGCTGGACGAGTTCCGTGCTCGGTTCCGGCGTCAGCATAAATTCCGGCTGGTCCGTGGCCGCTTGCAGCACATTGTGGTCCGCATCGCTTTGGAGGAACGCGACCTCATAGAGGTTCGTGGGATTATAGCTGGGCTTGATGTCGTACGTAAAATGGAAGGCGGTATCGGTGGTTCCCAGGTGTACGAGCGTGCCCGTGAAATTGGGCAACATCTGCCGCATCGCGTGAATATACTGTTTCTCGCCATTCGGGCCCGGCCCGGGCACTACGGATTCGACCGCCGCCACGCGCAGGTACAGCCGCGTGTACGAAGCCAGGCTGGCTACCGGATGGATAGCAACGAGTACGGAAACCGTCGAGCCATTCACCGATCGCGACACGGTGAGTGCAACGGGGCTCAGAATGCTCCCGCAGCTATCGAAGGTGGCTTCGAGCTGCGGCACAGAGCTGGGCTCGAATGGATTGCAGCCATTGAACATAACCGAGGGAACTCCGCTGATCCTATAATAGGTCACGACGCGCGCGTTATTATCGCCGGGATCGTTTACGTACATGGGGTCCGCAGCATCCGGCCAATACGGATGATAGGCAAGATGGATAATGCTTCCTTCGTGCTGATTGAGAAAGGATTCCACGCCGGGGTTCAGCGCGGCGCAGGGCCCGCAGCCCCAGTTCGTTCCCTCTTCGAGCAGTACGGTGCGCGGCACGAGTTGCGCGCGGAGCGTTGGAACGAAAGCAATCAGAGAGAGAAGCAGATAGGTAGCCGTTCGAGTGTTCATAAGAGATTCACAACGAGTGATAATTGACGACTATAGGACAACGATTTCGCCACTACGATTCCCGGTGCCTTCCGGCCCGTTTTGAGCCGCCCGCCCCCTAAATTTCGTAAGTTTGTAGGATAAATTATCCATGTGCGCCCATCCTTGGGGCTTGGCGCAGCATGTTTCCGCCCGTTCGGGAATTATCTGTCACTTTTTACAACTCGAATCGACATGAATTTTAGCGTTCAGAAGACTACCTGGAAGCGAGCTCGCGCCACCGCCATTGCCATGTTTCAGCCCGAAGACAAACGGGAACTCCGTGAAACCCTTAAATCCCTGGGCCGAACCTCGGTGGGCCTGACCGCCGAAACCTTATTGGGCGCCGGGGACATGGCCGGTAAGAAGGACGAGCTATTCGTGCTCTATCCCAAGCGCGCGGAAGCCGCGGCCAAACGGGTGTTGCTCGTCGGGCTCGGCAAAAAGGAAAAGCTCTCGCTCGAAACCGTCCGGCGTGCCGCTTCTCGTGCCGCGAAGCGGGCCCAGGCGCTAAAATCCAAATCGCTCGCCGTGATGCTGCCGGCGGTCAAAGGCGCATCGGGCGCAGAAATCGCAGCCGCGTATGCCGAAGGCACCCTGCTCGGCCTCTATAAATTCGACAAGTTTTTCAAGAAAGAAGAGCCGAAAGTTCCACTCGAATCCGTCACGATCCTCGAGGACTCGGGCAGCCTCCACGGCTCCACGAGCGCCGAAGTGAAGGCCGCCATGGAAGAAGCGCAGCTCATCTGCCAAGCCACCATTTTCGCGCGCGATATGGAGAATGAGCCTTCCAACAATAAATTCCCGGAAACGCTGGCCGCCTGGGCGAAGGACGTCGGCAAGGAGCACGGCGTGAAAGTTACCGTCTTCGGACCGAAGGAACTCCAGGCGAACAAGATGGTCGGCATTCTCGGAGTAAACCAGGGCAGCGTGCGGGAACCACGGTTCATCATGATGGAATACTCCGGTGCCCGCAGTAAGGAAACGCAGCCCATCGTGCTCGTGGGCAAAGGCATTACCTTCGATAGCGGCGGAATCTCGCTCAAACCCGGCGCGGGCATGGGCGAAATGAAGGGCGATATGTCCGGCGCGGCCACGGTCATTGCAACGATGAAGGCCGTAGCTTCGCTTAAGCTGCCGGTCAATGTCATTGGATTGGTCTCCAGTTCGGAAAATATGCCGTCCGGCTCGGCAATGCACCCCGGCGACATCCTGACCTATTCGAACGGTCTTTCCGTTGAAGTGGATAACACGGATGCCGAAGGCCGTCTGGTGCTGGCCGATGCGCTTATTTGGGCGGAGCGGTACAAGCCGAAATCGGTCATTGACCTTGCAACGCTTACGGGCGCATGCGTCGTCGCGCTCGGCCATGTGACGACTGGCATGATGGGTAACGATGCCTCGATGATGGAGCGCCTGAAGCGCGCCGGCGATGCCACGTACGAGCGCGTCTGCGAACTGCCGATCTACGACGAATACGATGAGCTAATTAAATCCGATGTCGCGGACATCAAGAATGTGGGCGGCCGCTGGGCCGGCGCGATTACGGCGGCCATGTTTCTGAAGAGATTCACGAACTATCCGTGGGTTCATTTGGATATTGCGGGCACCGCCCTGGCGGACGCTGCAACGGATTATGCGCCGAAAGGCGGCACCGGTACGGGCGTACGGCTTCTCACGCACATGTTGCAGGAAGAAGCCCGAGCATAACTTTCAGCCATCACGCTTCGGTGACGAAGGTTACCTTTCGTCACCGGAACGTCCGGGCCTACCGGCGACCTGTTTTATAACACTGAACATGAAGACGATTCAACGGACCTTACTTCTGGCATTACTCGCCACCTTTACCCTGGAACTGGCCGGTTGTGGCGCGGCCGATGTCGAGAGCGCCAAGCTCTATCGCAACCGCCGCGATTACATCTCGGCCGATCGAATGCTCCAAAAGGCCATCACCGAGGACCCCACGAACGACGAAGCGTGGTATCTCTACATGATGAACCTGAACGACCTGAAAGAATACGAGAAGATCGCTAAGAATATCGATACAGCGATGCACTACTCCGTCACGCACGAGGCGGAACTCCAGCAGTTAAAGCACAACACCTGGGTCGAGTTATACAACGGCGGATTGGGCGCATACAATGCAAACCCCGATTCGAAGGAGGCCCAACAGGCCGCGCTCGGCTACCTGAAAAGCGCGCGGGAACTCGAGCCGGACCAGCCGGAGACCTACGAGTTGCTCGGCACTGTTTATTACGCTGCCGGCGATACCGCGAAAGGACTCGAAAACTATGAGACGGAGATCCATCAGGTTAGCCCGGAGTATAATCAGGGCGTCTCGATGGGCCTCATGCTCCACGAGTCCCCCGACGCCGTCCAGCGAGCGATTGGTGGCGCTCCGGCACGGCAGCAGTACGTTTCCTTAGGAGGCAGCGATAGTGCGCTTGTCTATGTCTATCCGAGCAAGCAGGCTTATGTTTACTTCGAGCATTCGGACCAGCCGCCGTACAATTGGCAACTTACCGGCTGGCGTATCTCTGCGGACGATGCCGTCGGTCTGCAGCCGGTGCGCGTTTCCACCGAGGCCTATTCTCTGGTTGCGAATAACTATTACCAGAACGGCGTTGCCGCCCAACAACGGGGCGACAAAATGGCCGCCAGCGAGCAATTCAACAAGGCCATTCCCCTGCTCATGACCTTACAGCAAATCGATCCCAGCGACGAATTTGCTTCCCAGGCCATTCCGGACATTTACACCCGGATGAATGAGACCAGCAAGGCCAAAGAAGCCTACGAGCACATTCTCTCGCAGCACCCATCCACCCCAATGTATGTGGCGTATGGTACGCTGCTCATGAATGCGAACGACTATGCCGGTGCCATCGATGCATTCCAGAAGGCGCTTGCGCTCAACCCGAACAACGAGTCCGCGTTGTTCGACATCGCTGCGGCCTATAAGAACCGTGCCGTCAACGAGCAGCGCGCCAAAGACCCCGCGTATAAAGCGGATCTGGAACAATCGACCAGCTATTTCGAAAAGCTCCACGCCATTAACAAAAGCGATGCGAAGACGCTGATGAACTTAGTCGAAAACTACGACATCCTGAACCAGAAGGACAAAGTCATTTCGCTGGTTAATGACATCGAAGCGCTTAAGAATACGCCGGAGGCAAATACTCACGAGTATTGGGACCTCCTCGCACGGGTGTATGCGCGCGCCAACCGGCCCAAGGATGCCGAAGCCGCCTATCAAAAATCCGATCAACTAAAGCAACAAGGACGATAAATTAGAACTAAATCGTGTGGGGGCGGAGTATACTCCCGCCCCCACACGACCACACATTACTATCTCATGGCAGAAAACGAACCACCACAGGCCCCCATTCAACAACAGTTACAGGTCGAGCTCGGCGAAAAGGAAGCGGAAGGCATTTATTCGAACCTCGCGATTATCACGCACTCGCCGGCCGAATTCATCCTGGATTTCACCCGCGTCACGCCGGGCGTTCCCCGCGCGCGCGTACATGCCCGTATTATCATGACGCCGCAGCACTTTAAGCTCCTCTTGAATGCAATGAAGGAGAATATAGACCGCTTCGAAGCTCAGTACGGCGAGATCAAGACCGACCGGCAGGCCGAGCATCCGTTTGGGTTCCGGACCAGCCCGCCGCAATCCGTTCCCGGTGGCGGAGAGAAGATTCACTGAGGACGTTTACGCGGGGCGTCGCAGGACGCCCGCCGCTTCCGCTTCGCGGACGCGGCACACCGCGCCATAATGGCAATGCTTACACTGGTCGAGCAAATCCGATTCGGCCAGTGGGAACCGGCCTGCGGCAACGCCTTCCACGTAGATCTTCGCCTTTCGGATGGCTTCTTCCATGATCGCCGCCAGTTCCTCCTGTGTCTCGACCAAACCGTTTCCTCGTAACTCCTTTTCGAATGCCTCATTCGCGTAAGCCTTGACCGCAAGGCCGAGTTTACGCGGCGATTTCTCTTCCCCCACCTTTTGATATAGCGCGGCAGCCGCCACGCCTTTCAGTTCCGGCAGGTGGCTTCGGAGCAAGTCCTCGGCAACACGGAGATAGAGTGGCAACTGGAGCGAAAGACCACGGTCGATTTCGGCGCGGCTCGCAGTTCGCTTCCCCGATTTGTAGTCAATGATCGTAAAGAGATCGCCATCTTCCGATGCAACCGGCGCAACGTCAATGCGGTCTATCTTTCCGCGCAGCTTCAAGCCGCCCAGCTCCATCGGTTCCTGCCGCATCAGTTCCGGATCGTGCGGCGATTTCCGTGCCCGGCCTTCTCCGCCAAAGCTGACTTCGAAGAAAGCCGGCCGTGGCCGGTACTTCGCGAGTTCCCGCTCCTTCTGAAGGAAGCGCTGGAAGATACTGCCACCGGGCCGGTCAGTGGAAAGCAACCGCTCGGAATCGATCCGCCAGAAGGGATGGTCGCGGGCAATGCGCTGGAAGTAAGCAGCGGCCATTTCGCGGATGCCTGCTTCGATCTCCGGCAAGGCATGTTCGGGCACGTCCTGAATGGGTTCGAGCTTCTGCTCGCGGCGGGAGAGCAAGAACTTTCGCAGGACTTCGTGTAATGCCGAGCCTTTGTCGAGCGCATCCAGGCCTTCCTCGTGTTCTTCCGCCACATTGAGTCCCAGAATGTCATGCGCGAAGAAGTGGAATGGGCAGTTCGCGTAGCGTTCCAGCTGGGTAATAGACCAGACACGCCCCCGGTTCGAATCGAGCGATTCGCGCTCGCGCCCTTCCAACTGCGCAGGATCGATCCATCCCTGGAAGCTCGACTCCTCCGCCAGACGGCGCGCCGAAATCGCTGTGGCTCCATGCGGTACCTGCTCTCGCATGGCCCGCAGCCACACCGGTTCCGGTCGAGCATCCGCGAACGATTCCAGAAACGCCGGAGGGAGTTCACGGGTGGCGCGATAAACATCGCGATACGAGAATAGACCGGAAGCCGGCTTCGCCTCCTCGATTGCTACGACTTCGTTAAGCGCATCGAGGAAGCTCGAAGCGTTTTGCTCCGCACCGCCAGAACGGCGCTTAGGGTAACTTAAGAACAATCGCGACTCGAAGTTCGTAATGGCCTGGTAGAAGAGGACGCGGTCCTCCAAAAGTTGATCCTGTTCCTTCTTTTGAATAGAGCCCGTTAGAAACACCTGCGGCTGATAGGGCGCAGGAAACACGCCCTCCGAAAGCCCGGCCACGAAGCGGTATTTCGCGGGAAGTGAAATGGACTGTGCAAGCGTCGTAACCAGCACCGCGTGGGAACGAGTACGCGCGGAATAGCGCCGAAGAATCAGCGCCGCCTTTAAGCGCTGTTCATAATAAGCGATGGAACGCTTCTCCGGAGCGATTCCCATCATTCGAAAGAGCGATTCCAGTTCTTCGAGCAGCTTCGCAAGCGCCCGGTAGGCCCGCGTATCGAGTTCCAGCGTGCCCATTGCCTGCGTTACGCGGCTCGACGCGAGCAGACGTTCTGAGGCACGTAACTCCGCGAGCAAATTGCGCAAGGATGTGCAAAACTCGGGCGGAGTGAGTTCAAGCGTAAATGGGCGGACGAGTTTTAGCAGCGCGTGAAAATCGCGAATGGCCCTGCTAATGCGCCGTTCCTCCGCTTCCTCGCGCTCGAAATCCGAGGTATCTTCCGCTTCACTCTTCCGCTTGGCCGCTTCGTCCCCCCGCGCGGCGAGAGAGTGGAGAATCGCTTCCCAGTTCCCGGTCGGATGGTAGCGCGTAAGCACATCGAGCAGGTTCCGGGAGTCCAGCAGTTCTCCGCTCGCACTTCGGAAGACGAAGTAGGGGCTGGACAACACCCGGACGAGGTCACTCCGCCGCAAATGGCTCCGGCCCAGTTCCAAAAGCGCCAGCAGCGAAAGCACGAGCGGCGAGCGGTCCAGATGATTACGGTCCGCAATTTCCACCGGGATCTCGTGCCGCCGGAACACTTCCTCGAAGATTGGCGTGTACATTTCCGCCGAAGGCGTGGCAATGACAACCTGCGAAAGATCGGCCCGCACCGATGGGTCTTCCTCGTAGATGAGCTTTATCCGCCGGGCAATCTCTTCAATTTCGCTCATCGGGTCTGCGGCAGCGAAGCATTCTATCTCCGGCGCATCGGGCCGTTCGGTTCCCTCCTCGGTGAACTGGAACAGCCGGCGAGCCAGGACTTCCGCAAGTGCCGTGCGCTGTTGCGCGGTCCGCTCCGTGCTGCGAAACCGCTGAGCAAGGAGCTGATCTTCCAGGAGCATCAGCCCTTCGAAAAGCTGCCTATTGGAATTGCTCTCTTCCAACTCGATGGTCGTACACAGACCCGAAACTTCCGAGAGCTTCGCGATGAGTGCGATGGAGGGGGGTTCGAGATAGTAAAAGCCGGTTATGAAAACATCCTGCACGCCGGGAAAGGCATTGCCAAAGTCCGCTTCAATTGGATTCTTCGAATCGGCATAGCGCTCGTTGGCGAGCAGCACCTGCCCATAGGTATCCATAAACTGCCCATGCAATCGCTCCTGATAGGCCTTGTAGATTTCGAGCAGGTCTGCGGCCCGGCGGGCTTCGGTCGTCTCGCCTTTCCTGGATCGAACATCCTTGAGATCGGTTTCAATATGCGCCGCAGTTACCCCGCTTTCTTTGAGTTGCCGGATTGTGTTAACAATTAACTCGAAGGTCCCGCGGGGAACAGGAAAAGCGCTATCTGCCGCATAACCGCCTCGTTCGAAGAAGGTCAGCTTCCCTTCCTTCAGCAGATCGCGGATCGAAAGTTCAATCAGGACGGCACTCTGGCTGTCGTCAATCGTATGGAGGTCCGGAAAGCCAACCTGGGCCAGCCGCTCGGCTAAATCGGCGAGTGTGAGGATATTAAGCCGGGAGATGGCACGCCCATCGGCTGCCGCGAGGAACTCCCGCTCCAAACGGCGTTGGTGAATGCGGTTCGGAACGACGAGCACCCAACTCGCCGTATCGCCTGCCGCTACGCGTCGGCGCGCCTCGGCTTCAAGCGAAGCAAAGCCTTCGGTTATCGCGCGATTGGAGAGCAGCGGCATGATGAGCTAACCCAGAAGCAATAGGTTGGCATTCCCGAAGAGAAGGGATAGGTCAGCCACCATAACCTTCTTTTGCGTCTTTGCCGTCCGTGCAGTCCCTTGGGACTAAAGGGACACCAAGGGACTTTCAAGGACTATTAAGTGATTAGGGCACCAAATACGGTTTAAGAGCCACGACAAACTTCGCAACAGCGAGGCCGAGCCGTACGAAGTAGCAACCCGGCGCGAAGGTTAGGACGCCAAAGACGAAAAGAAAGCAACGCGCATAACACGCAGCTGGTGAGCAACTGCTTCTCTTTCGAGCCTCATCCTGTACGCACTTGTTTCATCATCGTTGAACAGTTATGGCACGACGGAGAAAAGACTTCAAAGAGAAACAATTGAAAACAAAGGACTTACGGGGAATTCTGCCCTATGGTGACCGTAGATAGATAGTAAGTAAGAGAAAGAAAGTATAAGAGAGTAAGAGCGTGAGTAAGCGCAAGTAAGCCTTTCGCACATGCTCTTTCTTCTTTCAATTCTCTCTGGGTCACCAATGAACTGCAAACCCCTCTAAACGCAGTAGCTCGACCGGTTTCCCGATCGAGCTACGCAGTGAGTCTCTCTTGTAATGCGCCTTAGGCCACCGCCATGCGCTCGCGGCGGGGCGGGCGGTCCATCGTGACGGGCGCGATCTCCTCCGCGCCCATCCAGCCATCGGTGCCGAACGCGCCTTTTCCGGCTTCTTCCTCCGGAATGACGATCAGCTCGCGGAACTTCGGGAGTCCTGTGCCAGCCGGAATGAGATGTCCGACAATAACATTCTCCTTGAGGCCGAGCAGGTGGTCCATCTTGGCGTGGATGGAAGCATCGGTGAGCACCTTCGTCGTCTCCTGGAAGGACGCGGCGGAAATGAAGCTCTCCGTCTGCAAGGCCGCCTGCGTGATTCCGAGCAGCACCGGCTCGCCATAGACCGGCTCTGCCGGACGCGCTTCGGGCGGCGTCTTGTCCTTCTTCTTCAGTTCCGAAGCTACTTCCTTGAAACGCTTCTTGTCCACCATCTGGCCGATCTTGAACTTCGCATCGCCACGTTTGGTAACAAAGACGGAGTTCATCAGGATGTCGTTCTCTTCCGCGACCTTTACTTTGTCCACTTCGTCGTTGACGAGCAGGAGCGAATCGCCGGAGGAGGTGATGCGCACTTTACCCAGCATCTGGCGGACGATCACTTCGATGTGTTTATCCGAAATCTTTACGCCCTGCATACGATACACTTCCTGAATCTCGTTGACCAGGTATTGCTGCACTTCGGCAACACCCTTAATCGCGAGAATATCGTGCGGGTCTATGGCTCCGTCGCTTAAGCGTTCGCCGGAGCGGACGGTATCGCCTTCCTGGACGAGGATGTGTTTACCGAAGGCAATCGTGTACTCGCGACGGTCGGTACCATCGTGCGAGGTCACTGCGACGACGCGGGAACCGCGGCGCGGCTTCTCGAAGTGGACCGTTCCATCAATTTCCGAAACCGTAGCCGGATCGCTTGGCGAGCGCGCTTCGAAGAGTTCCGTAACGCGCGGCAGCCCGCCCGTAATATCGCGCTGCTTGCCACTCTCGCGAGCAATCTTCACCAGTACCGTTCCGGCTTCGATGTCCTGCCCGTTCTGGATTTGCAGGATCGCGTTGCTCGGAATGATATAGTTGATGATGATGTGCCCATCCGGCCCAACAATGTCGATCGTTGGGGATTTTGTGCGGTCGCGCGAATCGATCGTGCGCGTTTGCAGATTACCCGTAAGTTCGTCCGCTTCCTGCCGGAAGGTGACGTTCTCGATAAAGTCTTTGAAGCGAATCGTTCCGGCATGCTCGCTGATGATGACCGCGTTGTACGGGTCCCACTCATACAGCATTTCGCCCTTGGTAACCGTTTGGCCATTCTGTACGAGAATACGCGATCCATAGGGAACCTCGAATTTGCCGACGACGCGGTTGTCTTCGTCCAGCACGTTTACGACGCCGGAGCGGCTGAGCACCGTAAGCTCGCCATCGGCATTCGTAATGACTTTCATGTCTTCGTACTGCACGGTTCCATCGAACTTGCTCGTCACCTGCGATTGCGAGGCAATGAGCGAAGCTGCACCGCCGGTATGGAAGGTACGGAGCGTAAGCTGCGTACCCGGCTCGCCGATGGACTGCGCGGCAATGATTCCCACTGCTTCGCCGAGTTCCACGATCTTGTGCGTCGTGAGGTTGCGGCCATAGCACTGGGCGCACACACCACGGCGCGATTCGCAGGTGAGTACCGAGCGAATCAGGATCGTCTCGATAGACGTGGCGGAAATGCGCGCGGCAACATCTTCATCGATCATTCCACCGGCTTCGAGGATGACTTCCTGCGTGAGCGGGTCAATGATATGATCGAGTGTTACGCGGCCCAGAATACGCTCGGCGAGCGGTTCCTTCACGTCCTCCCCTTCTTTAAGCGCGCTCACCGGGATGCCACGAATCGTACCGCAATCGAACTCGGCGATGATCGCGTCCTGCGCGGCATCGATGAGGCGGCGCGTGAGATATCCGGCATCTGCGGTTTTCAGAGCAGTATCGGCCAACCCTTTACGCGCACCGTGCGTGGAAATGAAGTATTCGAGGATCGAAAGCCCTTCATGGAAGTTCGAGATAATCGGGTTCTCGATGAGTTCGCCCGTTTGTCCCGATAGTGATTTCTGCGGCTTGGCCATGAGTCCGCGCATACCGGCTAACTGGCGCACCTGTTCCTTGGAACCACGAGCCCCGGAATCAACCATCATATAAAGCGGATTGAAGCCATCGCGGTCGCGCTGAAGGGTATCGAAGAGCTTATCTGCGGTGCGGTTCGTGGCGCGCGTCCAAATGTCGATCACCTTGTTGTACTTTTCGCCGGAAGTGATGAAGCCGTTCAGGTATTTGTCCTGGACATCGTCCACCTGCTTTTGCGCTTTGGTGATAATCTCGTCCTTCTCCTTCGGAACGATAATATCCGAAAGGGCAACGGAAAGTCCGCCGCGCATAGCGTAGCCAAAGCCCAGCTCTTTGAGCTTGTCAAGGAACTCGACGGTCTTTAAGTTACCGACGGTGCGGAAGGTCACCGCCAGAATCTGGCGAAGACGTTTCTTCGTGAGTAGCTCGTTCAGATACCCAAGCTCTTTCGGAACAATCTGGTTGAAGATGACTCGGCCCGTCGTCGTCTCGATCATTTTGCCGTCCACGCGAACGTGGAGCTTGGCATGGAGATCGAGCCGGCCTAAGTTGTAGGCAACGATGACTTCCTTGGATGAGGAGAAGCGCATTCCCTCACCCCGCACGCCATCGCGGTGCTTCGTAAGGTAATACGCGCCGAGTACCATATCCTGCGAGGGAACCGCAATCGGCTCGCCGTTCTGCGGCGAAATAATGTTGTGGCTCGATAGCATGAGCACGGCGCACTCGAGCTGTGCTTCGTAGCTCAAGGGCACGTGTACGGCCATCTGGTCACCATCGAAATCGGCATTGAACGCCGTACACACGAGCGGGTGAATTTGCAGCGCGCGTCCTTCGACCAGGCGCGGCTGGAAGGCCTGAATACCCAGACGGTGCAGCGTTGGCGCGCGGTTCAGCATGATGGGATGCCCATCGATGATGGACTCCAAAATATCCCACACTTCGGTCGTCTTGCGCTCGACGTACTTCTTGGCGCTCTTCACCGTCTTGGTGATACCGCGCTCGATGAGCTTGCGGATGATGAACGGCTTGAAGAGTTCCACGGCCATCTCTTTCGGCAGTCCGCACTCGTGGAGCTTGAGTTCTGGCCCGACCACGATAACGGAGCGGCCGGAATAGTCCACGCGCTTTCCGAGCAGGTTCTGGCGGAACCGGCCCTGTTTGCCTTTGAGTGTATCGGAAAGGGATTTTAGTGCCCGGCTCGTATCCGAACGGACGGCAGAAACACGGCGCGAGTTATCGAGCAGTGAGTCCACGGCCTCCTGCAACATGCGCTTTTCGTTCCGGAGAATAACTTCCGGCGCTTTGATGTCCATCAGACGCTTCAAGCGGTTGTTACGGATGATCACACGGCGGTACAGATCGTTCAAATCGCTCGTGGCGAAGCGCCCGCCTTCGAGCGGCACGAGTGGCCGAAGCTCCGGCGGAAGAATGGGAACAATATCCATGACCATCCACCACGGCTTGTTCTCGGGCTTGCCCTCTTCCTCCCGGAATGCCTCGATGGTGCGCAAACGCTTGAGCGCGTCCTGCCGCTTCAACTGGGAGGTTTCCTCGCGGGCGGCACGGCGGAGTTCCAGCGAAAGCTGCTCGACATCGATGCGCTTCAAGAGTTCCTTAATGGCTGCGCCCCCGATGAGGGCGACGAACCGGTTCGGATCGTCGATCGGAAGCTCCTGGTTCCCCGCGGGGAGCGAATCTAAGATGCGGAAGTATTCTTCTTCCGTCAAAAGATGGCGCGCCGGCAGGCCCGTCGGCCCCGGATTTACGACTGCATACGACTCGTAATAGACGATCTTCTCCAAGTCCTTCGTCGGGAGGCCAAGCAAATGGCCGATCTTGTTCGGCAAGGAACGGAAATACCAGATATGCACCACCGGCACGGCGAGCTGGATGTGTCCGAAGCGCTCGCGGCGAACGGACTTCGTCGTTACTTCGACGCCGCACCGGTCGCAGATAATGCCTTTGTATCGAATACGCTTGTACTTTCCGCAATAACATTCCCAATCGCGAGTCGGTCCGAAGATCTTCTCACAAAAGAGGCCGTCTTTTTCCGGGCGGTACGAGCGGTAGTTGATCGTTTCCGGTTTCGTTACCTCGCCATGACTCCGGTTCAGAATGGACTCCGGGCTGGACAGCCCGACCGAGATCGAAGCGAAATTGTGAAGTGATACTTCCTGCGGCAGCATGTAAGCCATAATGTCTCCTAATTGTAATACCTTAAAACTTCTTACTACTACTCCCTCTCCCTTGGAGAGATCCCTTGGAGAGAGGGTTGGGGTGAGGGCGCGCTCCCTCACCCTGCCCTCTCCCCAAGGGAGAGGGTTCCATTTCGTTAATCGATTCTGACTTCGAGGCCTAGGCCCTGGAGTTCCCGGACCAAGACGCTGAAGCTTTCCGGCACGCTGGGTTCCGGCATGTTCTCACCTTTGACGATGGCTTCATAGACCTTCGAACGGCCCGGCACATCGTCGGACTTCACAGTCAGGATTTCCTGGAGCACGTGGGCGGCGCCGTATGCTTCCAGCGCCCACACTTCCATTTCTCCGAAACGCTGACCGCCGAACTGCGCCTTACCACCGAGCGGCTGCTGGGTGATGAGGGAGTATGGTCCGATGGAACGCGCATGGATTTTATCGTCCACCAAGTGCGAGAGCTTCATCATATAGATCTGGCCCACGGTCACGCGTTGGTCGAACCGTTCACCGGAGCGGCCATCGTAGAGTTCGGTACGCGCATCGGTATCGAGTTCTGCCGCTCCGAGGTACGACTGCACATCGTTGAAGTGCGCGCCATCGAAGATCGGCGTCTCGAATCGAACGCCCAGCTTCTTCGCGGCGAATCCGAGGGCCGTCTCGTACAGCTGCCCGATATTCATACGGCTTGGCACGCCGAGCGGGTTCAGCACGATGTCCACCGGAGTTCCATCCGCAAGGAATGGCATGTCCTGGACCGGCACGATCTTCGCGACCACGCCCTTGTTACCGTGGCGTCCCGCCATTTTATCACCGACCGATAGCTTACGCTTCTTTGCAACATAAACTTTCGCCATCTGCATAATACCCGGCTGCAGTTCGTCGCCTAAACCCACTTTGGAACGTTCCCGCCGGACATCGGCGTCGATGTCCTCGCGCTTTACCCAGTATCCTTCATACACGCGGCGAACTTGGTTCATCTTGCGGCGGTCTTCGAGCCAGTCGGTACTTACCGAGAGCTTCTCCAATTCATCGAGCCGCGAGTGGAACGTATCGTGCTTGAAGGAGACGCCGGACCGGATCACGGTCGCGCCGTCCAGATCGCGCACGCCAACGGAGATTTCGCCATCTAAGATTTTTACGAGCTTATCGGCGAGCTTGCGGTTCGCATCGTCTAATTGTTCTTTGTAGGTCTTATCAATTTGGTCGATCCGGCGTTTTTCCTCGCGCTTCTCCTCGCCTTCCTTCTTCACGCCTTTGCGCGAGAAGAGCTTGGTATCGACGACGACGCCTTTAATTCCCGGTGGCGCCTTCATGGAAGCGTCCTTCACATCGCCGGCCTTGTCGCCGAAAATAGCGCGGAGCAGCTTCTCTTCCGGCGTCGGATCGGTCTCGCCTTTCGGGGTAATCTTCCCGATGAGAATGTCACCCTCTTTTACTTCGGCACCCACGCGAATGACGCCGGTCTCGTCCAAGTCCTTCGTGGCTTCTTCGGAAACGTTCGGAATTTCGCGCGTAAGTTCCTCTTCGCCGCGCTTCGTATCGCGGACATGGAGCTCGAACTCCTCGATGTGGATCGAGGTGTAAATGTCTTCGGAAACAACGCGCTCGGAGATGACGATCGCGTCTTCGAAGTTGTATCCGCGCCAGGGCATGAACGCTACGAGCACATTGCGACCCAGCGCAAGTTCCCCTCCCTCGGTCGAAGAGGAATCGGCCAGTACATCGCCCTTCTTCACCTTCTGTCCTTCGCGAACAATGGGCCGCTGCGTGATGGAGGTGTCCTGGTTCGTGCGGAAGAACTTCGTAAGCTTGTATTCGCGATGACGGCGGTCGTCGAAACTCGCAAGGATTTCGTCACGGGAACCTTCATCGTCATAAATCATGACGACGCGATCGGAATCGACATAATCGACCACGCCGTCGCGCTCGGCCAGCAGGATCGCGCGACTATCGCGTGCGACCTTGCCTTCGAAGCCGGTCGCGACGAGCGGCGATTCGGGCCGCAGCAGCGGCACCGCCTGGCGTTGCATGTTCGAGCCCATGAGCGCGCGGTTCGCATCGTCATGTTCGAGAAACGGAACTAATGCGGCAGCCGCAGAGACGATCTGCGACGGCGCCACGTCCATATACTGTACTTTGTCCGGGCTAATGACGATGAAATCGCCATATTGCCGGGCGCTGATGCGGTCGCCAACGAAATGACCCTTGTCGTCCAGGGGCTGGTTGGCCTGGGCAACGACCTTGTCTTCCTCATCGTCCGCGCTGAGATAGGCAATCTCGCTGGTAACTTTCCCGTTCTTCACAATGCGATACGGCGTTTCGAGGAACCCGAACTCATTGACGCGCGAATAAACAGCGAGCGAGGAGATCAGACCAATGTTCGGGCCTTCCGGCGTCTCGATCGGGCACAGCCGGCCATAGTGCGTGTAGTGGACATCGCGAACTTCGAAGCCCGCGCGCTCGCGCGTCAAACCGCCCGGTCCGAGCGCGGACATACGGCGCTTGTGCGTCATTTCGGCCAGTGGATTGGTCTGGTCCATGAACTGCGAAAGCTGGTTCGTGCCGAAG
>JAKAIL010000287.1 GCA_021825235.1 Bacteroidota bacterium
CATCTCGCAGCATCCGATTATACCCCGCGCGCTTTCGGAACTTGCGCCAGGCAAGTCCAAGAAATTGTGTGGGACCCAGTCGAAGGGCCACGGATAAGCTGCTGGCGAGCGGCATGGCGCTATATCTACGGGCTTCCTACAAATTGGATTCGTCCTGCCAGCTCCCGGCCTTCCACGGATCGGATGGCGACGCCCGCTCCAAATGGAACACCGCGCGGCCATCCACATGCTCGATGTCATCCGGATTGAATGTCACATCCAGCGAAAACACAAGCGTAATATCGAACGAGGTAGCAGTTCCAGTGGAGTCGATGGCATCGCCCCACAGGAGGGAAATATCCTGAGCGTATTGGAAAAGCCCTGCCGTGGCCCGCATGTCATCGTCCCGGCCCCATTGAATATCCACTCCGCGGTTGTAGTCACGGTAACTAAAGATGAAATCCGGTGCAAGCAGGGTGCCATAGAGCGTTGTATCTCGGAATTCATAGGCATATTTGAAGGCCTGAAAATATCCTGGAACCGTATGGGGATCCCCAAACTGGGTCGTCGCCGGAGTCTCGGTCAACTTGGGCGCAAAGGGATTGCAGGCGGCCACAATCGCGACCAGCAGTATTATCCCCATCGCAATCGCGGCCTTTCTCATGATGACAGCTTTACCTTGAGGTCGGTCCATGTTGCGGTGCTGCCACTGGTGGATGGAAAATCGGACCAAGACACGACGCGCCATTCGCTCGTTCCCTGGTCCGTCGTAACCAAAGCCAGTTCCATTTGAAACGAACCAGATACGCTGCTTGGCACTAAACTCGAAGATGTCGTTGGAATCGAAATCAGGTAATTAGCCGAATACGACGCGGCATTGGCTGAGCTAAAGCTCGTCGCGGGATTCGAAAGCGTCACTGCAAGCTGGCTATTGGCTGGCAGAAGCGAGGATAGCTTCGAAACCCAGGCGCCTTCCGCCTGCACATTCCAGCTTGTAAAAATTCCCCGCGAGGATTGGTCAAGTCCTGGCGCTGGAATAAAGGTAAAGCTCTTACCGCCAGCCCCGGAATCGCTCGAGCTGATGAACGCCCGCATGTAATCCGGCGCATCGAGTATTTTGAGCGTTCCGATTATATTCGCGATCAGATAATCCGGCGTTGTCGCCGGAGTCCAAATAAAAGTGTTGGACTGCGAAGGTGGCTCCGGCGTCCGTGTGGCAAAGATACATCCGCCAAGGGTCGCACTACATAAAAGTAAAATCAGGAGCCTGCGCATCATTTTGCGAACACAATTAAACGCGGAGATGTCTCCGGCTTGAATTCTGCGCCTTTGTAGGTACCGAAACAATTCACGATCGATAATCCAGCGGCTTCGAACATTCGCTCAAAATCGGATAGCTCAAACAGCCTTACCGACTCCACATATTCTTTCGCGTCAAACCTGTTTCGAATGAGTACACGCTTTTCAATTCGTCCATTTTCAATCCAGCGGATCTGTTCGATTCGTGTTCCATCGGAAGCGATCCGCTCATCGTGCGAAACATAATGCTCTCGTACCCATGTGCGATTGAGAAAATCCAAAATGAACCATCCTCCTGTTGAAAGATGGCGTGCAGCATTTGTAATCACGCTTGCATTTTCTTCATCCGTTTCGAAATATCCGAAGCTGGTGAAGAGGTTCAGGATAAGATCGAAGGACTCCTCCGGAACATCTCGCATATCCCGTTCCAGGAAGCGAATCGTAAGGCCCAATTCCGCCGCCTCCGCTCGGGCCTGGGCGAGCAGCGCCGGAGAAAGATCAATTCCGGTGACATCGCCATAGCCCCGCTTGGCGAAGGCAATCGTGTGCCGTCCGGAGCCGCATCCCAGATCGAGGACGCGCCGCCGCGTATCGTGCCCAACGGTCCGCTCGATCAGATCGAGCATCCGTTCGGCTTCGCTTTCGTCGCGGTGCTCATAGACAACGTTGTAATTCGCATCGCGGAACCAATCTCGATACCAGGCCATGACGTTGAGATTTCTTACGCCTGCCGAACGCGAATGCCAGTCTCTTTGGTTTTTGCATACAATGCGAACGCTGCTCTGTGCGATTCTCGCCGTTCTTCCCACGCTGATAGGTACTACCCACCTGTCGGATGCCACCTCCTCCCCTTCTGCGAAGCCGAAGCTCGATGTGATCGTGCTCGACGCCGGGCATGGCGGAAAGGATTCCGGCGCCATCGGTCCCGGCGGCTACATGGAAAAACAGGCTGCGCTCGGAATCGTGCTGAAACTGGGTGCGCTTATCAACAAGGAGCTTCCCGGCGTGAAGGTCGTCTATACCCGGCATGACGATCATTTTGTGGAACTCTATCGGCGCGGTGAAATTGCTAACGCGGCGCATGGGAAGCTTTTTATCAGCGTCCACTGCAACTCCACTCCCGAAAAACCATCGAACGCCAGCGGCTTTACGACCTACTTCCTCCGGCCTGGCAAGACCGAAGCCGCCATTCACGTTGCGGCTCGCGAAAATGCCGTTATTAAATATGAGACGGGCCACCACCAATACCAAAATCTTTCGGACGTTGACTACATCCTCACCTCGATGGCCCGCGCGCAGGACGTAAAGTTCAGCGAGAAATTCGCCTCGCTCGTCCAGCAGGAACTCGCAAAGCGTCTGCCGATTCCGGACAACGGCGTTTCCCAGGCCGGATTTCTTGTCCTCATCGGCGCAGCGATGCCCAACGTCCTTATCGAAACCGGCTTTATCAGCGATCCCAAAGATGAAGCAATTCTAAAAAGCCAAACCGGCGAGATGAAGTATGCGGAGGGAATTCTGGCTGCGATCAAGCGCTACAAAGCTATTTATGAGAGGTCGTGAATTATGCGTGCGGTTGCCCCGGTATTCTCCTCCACGAAATGCGTGGCCTGAGCGCCGGCCGTTTCGCGCAAGTCTTCGGATTTCGCAAGCCGCCAGAAAACGAAATCGAATTCCCGGGTCGTTTTGATCTCGAAGGCTGCGATACGATCAATCAGGGTGGCGACTTCGCGGGATTTCTCGTGCCTGGGACCAACAATCGTGGGAACTCCCCACACAGCAGCTTCGAGAATATTATGCAAACCCGCGCCGAAGCCACCGCCAATCATGGCAACGTCAGCATAGCGATAAAGCCCAAACAGTTTCCCGATCGAATCGACAACAATGACAGGCTCGCCCGCCCATTCCTCGATCGAGGACAAGCGAAGCGCGTTACCAGGGAACTCAGCGAGGAGTTTGCGCACCCGTTCTTCGCCGGTTTCGTGCGGCGCGACGATTGTGAGAATATTATCATTGCGCTCGACACTCTCTTTTAGGGCTGGAAAATACAGGGCTTCGTCGCTCGGCCAGGAACTGCCAACGACCAAAACGAGCGTGCCGAGTTCCGCGATCTTGTCGCGCGTCATTTTCGGCAATACCTGCTCTCCACTCGCGTTAATCGCGTTCCGCCGGGCCAGCACCTGATCGAACCGAGTATCCCCCGCTACTTCCACCTTGTCGGGTTCCAATCCCATTGCAAGAAACCGCTCGCGGTCCTCATCCGATACCGCGAGGATTTTGGTAAGCGAACGAAAGGTATCGCGATAGAATCCTCCGAAAATCGGGATCTTGCGGAGAACTCCTTCTGCCGCGGTTGCCGTAAAAAGAATAGCGGTAATATTTCTTCGATTTAGTTCTCGTGCCATGTTAGGCCAAACATCGTAACGGGTAAAGAGCACGAGATCGGGCTTTACCATATTGAGAAATCGCGAGACCACCGAGCGCATATCGAGCGGCGCGTAGGTAATCAAATCCGGATCCATGTATTTTCCTATCGCGTTTTCGTAACCGCTTGGGGAGAAAAACGTGAGATGGATGTGTGCAGCAGGATTCCTGGCCTTTAGTGCCGAAATAACGGGCTTTGCCTGTTCGAGTTCCCCAAACGATGCGACATGAATCAGAATGCGCAGTCCCTGAATGGTTGTGGATGCGTAATGCGTGCGTATTTCTTCGAGGAGCGATTTCCTTCCTGCAAGCCCGCGCCGGATTTTGGGATTGAATATCGCGGCGAGCCGGGCGCCGAAAAGAAGGAATGGTAAGAGAACGTTATAAATTGCAATCATCACGCTGTTTGCTGCGAAATTGCATTCCGCAGAAAGGGGAGCGAAATGCAATTCCGCACTACACCATCCTTACACATGCTTCTCGGCATGGTAGGAACTGCGCACCAGCGGCCCGGC
>JAKAIL010000288.1 GCA_021825235.1 Bacteroidota bacterium
ACTTAGGCTCGACGATTTGTACGAAAAATAAGCCGCAGTGTTCACAGTGCCCGGCAAGGCAATGGTGCCCAAGTAAAAGGAATATGAAGATTTCTCCAACGCCAGGCAAGAGCAAAGAAAAAAAATATTTTGGTGAACCGCGACGTATCTGGCGAGGAAGAATCCTTAAAGCCGTAGCTGATGCGGAAACAGTTAGCGCCCCAATTCTTACGGCAACTTTAAGAAGAAAGTTAAAAGTAAAAGAAGCTTCCTTTGTCGCTTTCGTCCTTACTGTCCTTACTGCGCTAACCAAAGAAGGTTTTGTTATCCGAACCAGGAAAGGAGCCTACCGCCTTGCCGAAAACAAATAACCTTCCCGAGCCCTGGCAGACCGCGTATGCGGAACGCCGATCTGCAATTCGGCAGCGGCTGAATGATTTTTCGGAAATTCGAGAATCGCACTATTTTTATGAGCTTGCATTTTGTATCCTCACTCCTCAATCGAGCGCCGCCAACGCCGAGCAGACAATTGCAGAACTGGAACGAGACCGTTTCTTCGAGGTAGGATTCGATCCAACGACTTATTTGCGAGATCCCAAGCATTACATTCGCTTTCACAATACGAAAGCAAAACGCTTACTAACTATTCGCGAAAACTTTTCTGACTTATTGCCAAATCTGACTAATCCCTTATTATCCGCAGGAGAAAAGCGCAGGGCGGTCCTTGCTCACGTCAATGGGCTTGGATTGAAAGAGGCCTCTCATTTTCTGCGTAATATTGGGGTTCGAAGTCTGGCGATTCTGGACCGGCATATTCTTAAGCATCTTGTGCGATTGAAAGTGATGCCGGGAATTCCCAAAAGCCTTACTACCAAGCGTTACCTTGAGATTGAAAAAAAATGGAAACGTTTTGCAGAGCGTATAGGGATTCCTTTGGACGAACTCGATCTCCTTTTCTGGAGCATGGAAACTGGCGAGATCAGAAAATAGTAGGCCTACCGCGCAAACGGTGTTTCGCGATTGCTAAAATCAGGGCGATAATAATCCTGGCTTTCGAACTCTTGAGCCCAGCCGTGTTCGAACCCAAATTCGTCCAGCAGTTCAAGAACTTTGTCATATTCCCGCTCGCGTATGCGGCGATGGAGCAATTGCAGCGATTCGAACTTCTCCGCATTCTCAAAGGTAACCTTATTCGTCGGATAGTATTGTGACATTACGGAAAGCGTTACCTTATTCGATAAATGTTCCGCAATGAAGGAAAGAGTTTCACGGCTGCCCGCTAAATCGTTAGGTAAAACCAGATGCCGGATAATAAGACCTCGCTTCACAAGCCCATCCTCACCGATCGAAAGATTATCCCCCATTTGCCGGTACATCTCAATAAGTGCTTCTCGTGAATATTTCACATATTCCTTTACGCCGGAATAACGATAGCCCACGTCATCTTCGGCATATTTAATATCCGGCAAATAAATATCTACAATACCATCGAGCAACCGAAGAACTTCCACAGAATCATACGCATTCGTATTATAAATAATCGGTACGGTCAGGCCGAGTTTACACGCTTCCAGAATTCCTTCTACCATCTGTGGAACGAAATGGGTCGGAGAAACAAATCCTATGGAGTGACAACCATGATTCTTCTGCAATTCGATCATCATTTCTGCTAAGCGCTCGATGGTTACTTCGTTCTTTCGTTCCTCTTTCCATCGCTGGCTAATCTCATAGTTCTGACAATAGCTGCATTTGAGGTTACAATTTCCAAAAAAAATATTACCAACTCCCTTCGTGCCGACGAGCGCCGGTTCTTCGCCAAAATGGGGACAATACGAAGAAACAATGGGTAGGCGCGCAGAATAGCACCGCGAAATCTGGCCCCCCAAACGATTCACTTGGCAATCGAGTGGGCAAATATTGCACGAAGCGAGCATTCGGTTAAGCTGCTCGACCCGCTTTGCAAGCTCTCCCGACTCAAAAAGCTTCCGATATGAAGGAGTGTACATTGGCGACAATCGTATAGTCGTTTAGAGCAAGGAATGTTCCTGCTTAATACTCGTTACTCATTCCTCGTTACCTTTATGAAATACTGGCTTTTAAAATCGGATGCAGAGGCATATTCCATCGACGACCTGAAACGCGATGGCACAACGCCCTGGACGGGTGTTCGCAATTACCAGGCGCGTAATTATATGCGGGATGAGATGAAGCCGGGCGACCTGGCTTTCTTCTATCACTCGAATATGGGCGGAAGTTCAACCGATGCACGACCCAGCATAGTGGGCATTTGCGAGATTGCAAGCGGTCCTATCGCCGATGAAACCGCGCTCGATCCCAAGGACAGCCACTATGATCCAAAATCTTCGCCGGCGAATCCGATTTGGATGTGCGTGGAAGTAAAATATAAGAAACACCTGAAAAAACCTGTTTCCATCGACGAGCTTCGCAAAACGAAGGGGCTGGAGAAGATGGTCATTCTCCAAAAAGGCTCCCGGCTTTCGATTACACCGGTAACGGAGAAGGAGTGGAAGATTATTGAGAGCCTTGCCAGCGATGCAAAATGAAGCTCAAAACTTTGATGAGCGTTCAGCGGGCGGCCTCGTAGTGCAATGGTTCAACCAGCAACCATTCTTCCTCCTGTTAAAGCAACTTCGCAAGAGCGGCGAAAATGAGTGGGTTTTACCAAAGGGCCACATCGAGAACGGAGAAAACGAATTTGAGACTGCTCTTCGCGAGATATTTGAAGAGACCGGACTTACCTGCAGGATCTTGGCTCCACTGGGTGCGACGGCCTATCAATATCCAAAGGCCGGGACTCTCGTACGAAAAAGTGTGAGCTGGTTCCTGGCTGAACCAGTAGGTACTAAAACTGTGAAGCCAGGAACAAGTGAAGGCTTTATTGACCATCGCTGGGTGGCAATGAACGAGGCCATTGGACTCCTCACCCACAAGGACGTTTCCCGCTATGTTAGAACCGCTGATCAGATTTATCGTCAGCACATTTCAAGTGTCAGCTCGAAGGAAGATTCCGAAGAGCATTAATTGTCTCTTGCATGTCCTCCGGTAGCGTCACCGACCATTCCATAAGTTCTTCCGTCATTGGGTGATTAATCCTGAGGGTGCGGGCATGGAGCGCCTGCCGCGGCAGTTTCGCTAACAGATGCTGGATCTTCGATTTCCATTGCGGAATATCCTGCCGCATTACGTTCATCGCGCGGCCACCGTAGGTTTCATCTCCGAAAATGGGATGGCCCACGTGCTGCATGTGTACGCGAATCTGGTGTGTTCGTCCGGTTTGAAGCCGGAGTTCTACCAAAGAGAATCCAGAGAATTCTTCAAGCACCGCATAATCCGTAATGGCATGTTTGCCGCCGCCACCATCTTTCTCTTTTAAGTAGAGCGGCGGCTCGTTTATTACGGCGAATCGTTTGCGGTCTCGCGGATGCCGCCCAATCAGCGTTTCGATATGCCCAGCGGGCTCCTTAAAACTTCCCCACACAATCGCATTATAAATGCGTTGGGCTGTGTGATGGAAAAATTGCTTTGCCAGATTGCGATGTGCTTCGTCGGTCTTAGCGACAACCAGCAGGCCCGAAGTATCCTTGTCGAGCCGATGTACGATTCCAGGGCGGTTCGGATCGCTGCCTGGGTGCCGCTTCTGGAACTCGCGGATGTGGTGAAGCAACGCATTCACCAGGGTTCCACTGCGGGAACCATGCGCCGGATGAACGACCATTCCTGCCGACTTATTAATGATAATCAGTTGGTCATCCTCGAAAACAATTTCGAGCGGGATATTTTCCGGTTCAGCATGGGTTGGGGCAGGACGTGGAATCGTAATTTGGAAAAAGTCCCCTCCGCGTATTTTATGCGACGGACGGTCCAGCGGTTTACCATTGAGGAGCACCGCGCCAGCAACGATAGCATGTTGTACTTTGGAGCGCGAGCTATTGGCAATCTGCCGTGATAAAAATTGGTCCGCTCGTTCCGGATGTTCTCCTTTCGCGACTCGGATTTCCAAGATTCGTTCCGAAGATTGCGCGGTAAGGTAACTATCTTCGGAATGTTCCGGCCCATTCATGAGGGTAACGCACCGCGCTCCTCGTGTGCATCCGACGCTGCGGACGGAGTCTGATCCGGATTTTCGGTAATGCCGGGCTGGGCCTGCTTATGGCGCATAAGTAAGAGCACGAGAAGACAAACGCCGATCGTTACACAGG
>JAKAIL010000289.1 GCA_021825235.1 Bacteroidota bacterium
TTCCGTCCATCGTGCTCACGCTCAGTATGATCGCGGTGTTCGTAGCGAGCATCAATATCTTTGGCGGCTTTTTGGTTACCCAGAGGATGCTGAAGATGTTCAGAAGGTAGTTGATAGTGGATAATGGATAGTTGATAGTGAATAATTCGAAAGTGTTCTCATGAGTGACAGCATACTACGCGAGAAAGCATTTAAGTTTGCGGTTCGAATCGTCAAACTTTACAAGCATTTTGTAGAAGTGAAGCACGAATTCACATTGACAAAACAGATTTATCGGTCAGGGACTTCCATCGGGGCGAATATCGAAGAGGCGACCCAGGCCGAGTCTCGTTCAGATTTTATTCACAAGTTAAGCATTGCAAATAAGGAGGCTTTTGAAACGCATTATTGGCTCCGGCTCTTTAAGGAAAGTGACGTACTTACTCCGGCCGAGGTTGAGTCACTGCTGAAAGATTGTGAAGAATTACTTCGCATCCTGACTGCTTCGATAAAGACCGCCAAGAACAATGCGTAGTGCATCGAGAGTATTATCCATAAGTCAATATCCGTTATCCACTCTCCGTTATCCACTCCCCCAAAATGAATACAAGCTTTGCCACCACTAGTTATATTGTAGCCATCGCGCTCTTTATCCTGAGCTTAAGCGGGCTTTCGCAGCACGAGTCCTCCCGGCGCGGGAACCTGTTCGGGATGATTGGCATGCTGCTCGCGCTTATCGCGACGGCGATCCTCATTCCTATTGCGGGCTTCGGGCCGCTGCTAATCGCACTTATTCCCGGCGCGCTCATCGGAGCGTTCCTCGCTTCGCGTGTTGCAATGACCTCGATGCCCGAACTTGTCGCGATGCTCCACAGCTTCGTGGGAGCGGCGGCGGTGCTCGTCGGTATCAGCAATTACTTAGGCGGCACGCATGGACTTGCAGCGAGCGACCTCACGGTCCACTATCTCGAGATTTATATCGGTGTGTTCATTGGCGCGCTCACATTTACGGGTTCCATCATTGCATTCGGGAAGTTAAGCGGAAAGATTTCTGGAAAGCCGATGCTGATTCCCGGTCGCCATCTCATTAACCTTGCGATGATTGTCGCTTCGGTGGTGCTCGGCGTGATGTTCATGTCTAACGTGGCCGGTGGCGAGGGACTCACTCCGCTCCTCATCATGACCGCGATTTCTTGCGTTATCGGCGTCCATCTCGTGATGGCAATTGGCGGCGCGGATATGCCGGTCGTTGTATCGATGCTTAACAGCTATTCCGGATGGGCCGCCGCTGCCGCCGGTTTCATGCTGAGTAACGATCTCCTGATTGTGACGGGCGCGCTGGTTGGAAGTTCCGGCGCAATCCTTTCCTTCATCATGTGCCGTGCAATGAACCGCTCATTTATCAGCGTCATCCTTGGTGGATTCGGAACGGGCGAAGGCGCGGCACCGGGCGGTGGTAGTGCGCAGCCCCAGGGCGAGGTAACGCCCATTAATGTGGACGAAACCGCTGACCTACTCTCCGAAGCCAAGAGCATCATTATCGTTCCGGGATACGGCGTGGCAGTAGCACAAGCACAGCATTCGCTTGCCGAGATGGTGAAACTTCTACGAGATGCCGGTGTGAACGTGCGCTTTGGAATTCATCCCGTTGCCGGCCGACTTCCCGGCCACATGAATGTGCTTTTGGCCGAGGCAAATGTTCCATACGATATCGTCTTCGAGATGGACGAGATCAACCACGATTTCCCAACGACCGATGTAGCAATGGTGATTGGTGCGAACGATATTGTCAATCCCGCGGCGCTCGAGGATCCTACGAGTCCCATCGCCGGAATGCCGGTGCTCGAAGTGTGGAAGGCAAAGACCGCCGTGGTGATGAAGCGTTCGATGGCTTCCGGCTACGCTGGTATCGACAATCCTCTCTTTTACAAGGACAACACCCGCATGTTGTTTGGCGATGCGAAGAAGAATGTCGATGCGTTGGTGGCGAAGCTGAGGGAACTGGTGACGGCGTAGCGCAGAAACTTATTCGAGCGCGTGCGCTTTTGCAGGGGCATGCGCTATGACCGCTCCCACACGGAGGATTTCTATGATACGCTTGCAGAGCGTGAATGGGAACGCTTTGCGCGCAATGCGGCCACGCGAGTGAGCCTCGCCGTCCATACACATTACCTCCGTCAGTATGTGAGGGCGGGGAATGAAGTCCTCGATATTGGCGCGGGTCCCGGCCGCTTTACCATCGAAATGGCCCGCCTCGGAGCCAACGTGACGGTGGCCGATATTTCCAGGGTCCAGCTTGCACTCAACAAGCAAAAAGTTACGGAAGCCGGATTCGAACCCTCGGTGCGAAAACGGGTTGTGTGCGATATTGTCGATCTCGCTCCCTTCTCCGATGGGAACTTCGATGTCACCGTTGCGTACGGTGGGCCACTCAGTTATGCACTTGATCGAATCGATGATGCGATTCGCGAATGCCTGCGGGTGACAACAAGAGGCGGCTATCTGGTATTTAGTGTGATGTCGAGGATTGGCTCGCTTCGGAACTTCTTTCCGCAGGTGGTGGAACTTACGGATCACTTTGGCTTCGGAGCTTTGGCCGATCCCTATTATACCGGGCTTCTCGATGAACGTTACAGTGCCACAGGACATCGGTGCCGCATGTTCAGTGCATCGGAGATAAAGGAGATACTCCGCCACCATTCTTGCGAGGTGGTCGCCATGAGCGCTTCGAATTTTCTTGCCTACGCTGGTGAAACCGTGCTGGACCAGCGGTGGGACGATCTCGAAGTTTGGAATCGCTTTTTAGAAATTGAACTTGAGGCCTGTCGCGAACCTGGTGCGCTGGATGGCGGAACACACCTGATTGCAGTGGTGAAAAAGGCCTGATGTGCATCGAAGAAACCGGCGCAAGTGATAGCCTGTTAGCGCAATCATGCACTTAGACGGCATCACCGTCCCCGAACCGGCCTTTACGGACTTGTTACGGAAGTATCACGTCAAAGAGCTATCGCTCTTTGGCTCGCGGGCGCGTGGCGATAACCGGCCGGACAGCGATGTGGACTTGCTGGTGGAATACCTACCGGATTCGCATACATCGCTGATTGAGTTTAGTTCTCTTAAATTAGACCTAGAGGAGTTATTCGGTATAAAAGTGGACCTTGTATCCAAAGGAGGGTTGAAGCCGCGTATTCGCGACAACGTGCTTAACGATGCCAGAATAATCTATGCGCTCTGACAAAGAACGATTGCAGGATATGGAGGCATCATGCGAACTTGTCCTTCAATATGCGCAAGACGTCAATACCTACGCGAACCTTCTCGCAAGCAATGTATATCGAAGTGGAATTCTGCACGAATTGCTTGTTATTGGCGAGGCGGCTAATCATGTCTCGCAAGTGTTACGGTCGAAATATTCCGAAATATCGTGGCGTGAAATCATAGACTTCAGAAATGTGGTTGCTCATGATTATTTTGGAATCGATTGGCCTTTGGTTTGGGAAACGTCCATACGTGATGTGCCAAAACTGCTCGGTCAGGTTCGATTGATTTTGTCGAGCGAGTTTGGAAAGGATCGAAGTGGAGAATGATTTGCTGTTTGTGCCGTGCCGTCTCACTGTGAGCCGCGCGATAGACCGGATAAGCTCGAGATACATCGTTTGAAACTGCCGCAGCCCACACCCTGTTAGCGCAATCATGCACTTAGACGGCATCACCGTTCCCGAACCGGCCTTTACGGACTTGTTACGGAAGTATCACGTCAAAGAGCTATCGCTCTTTGGCTCGCGGGCGCGCGGCGATAACCGGCCGGACAGCGATGTGGACTTGCTGGTCGATTTTATTCCCAATTCCCATGTGGACCTCATTCAATTTAGCGAATTGCAACTGGAGCTTCAAAAAATGCTTGGTACACCGGTGGACTTAGTATCCAGAGGCGGACTCAAACCGCGACTGAAAGCCCAAGTTCTCACCGAAGCACGCCCACTCTATGCGATCGGATAACGAACGACTTTCCGACATAATAGAAAGCTGCGACTTAATCACGGATTTTGTGCGGGATATCTCATCGCTGGCACGGCTTGCACAGAATCGTCGCGATCAGAGTGCATTGCTCTATGAACTAATAAAGATTGGGGAAGCTGCAACCCATATTTCTCGCGAGATTCAGGAGGCAC
>JAKAIL010000290.1 GCA_021825235.1 Bacteroidota bacterium
CTCATTATTATTCGTTACTATGACTAAATCCGAAGTACTGTCGCTGGCCAAAGAACAAAAAGTCGAATTCATCAACGTCATGTTCACCGATTTGCTCGGTGTGATGAAGGCGCTCACCATTCCGGTATCCAAACTCGAAGATGCGATCGATGACAACGTATGGTTCGATGGCTCCTCGATCGAGGGGTTCGCACGAATCTCGGAATCGGATATGTATCTGAAACCGGACCTCGATACGTTCACTGTCATTCCGTGGTCGAAGAACACACGGGCCGTTACGGCGCTAATCATCGGCGATATTTACATGCCGGATGGAACCCCATTCGAAGGCGATCCACGCGCAATCTTGAAGCGCCAACTCAAGCGCGCCGCCGATATGGGTTATACCTTCAATACCGGTCCGGAACTCGAATTTTTCCTCTTTAAGAAGGATGCCGATGGCTCCCTCGCTCCACTACCCCACGACACGGCTGGTTATTTCGACCAAACGACCGACCTTGCCTCTGAAATTCGCAAAGAGATGACATTTGCGCTGGGCGAACTCGGCATCGATGTCGAAGCGCTCCACCACGAAGTCGCTATCGGACAACACGAAATTGACTTCAAGTACAATAACGCTCTGCGTTGCGCGGATATTGTGATTATTATGAAATATGCCCTTAAGTCCATTGCCATGAAGTATGACTTGCATTGCACCTTTATGCCGAAGCCGATTGCGGGCATTAACGGCTCCGGCATGCACGTACACCAGTCGCTTTTCTCGACCGATGGGAAAAAGAATTTAATGCAGGACAAAGACGGCGAATACCAACTTTCCGCGCTTGCGAAGCATTACATCGCCGGACAACTAAAGCACATTCGCGCCATGAACGCGGTGCTCAATCCGACGGTAAATTCGTATAAGCGGCTTGTGGTGGGATATGAAGCGCCGGTGTATGTCGCCTGGGGGCAGCGTAATCGTTCCGCGCTTATTCGCATCCCACGTATTACAAAAGGGCGCGAAAAGGCCGTGCGCGCAGAACTCCGTTGCCCGGACCCGAGTGCAAATCCGTACTTGGCATTTGCAGTCATGCTTGCAGCCGGCCTCGACGGTATCGAACAAAAGTTGCAAGCTCCAGCGCCTGTCGAAGAAAACATCTTCGAGTTTACCGATGAAACCGCAGCGGCTCGTGGCATTACCACGGTAGCTAAGAGCTTGATGGACGCTTTCGACGAGTTGCACAAAGACCAGGTCATTTGCGATGCGCTGGGAAGCTTCTGTGTCGAGAAGCTAACTGAAGCGAAAAAGTCCGAGTGGGATTCGTACCGCACTTCGGTGACGAAATGGGAGCTGGACCGGTACTTGGAGGTTTATTAAACTACAGAACCGGGATTTCGCAGATTAGATGGAATTGCTGGATTACTATATGTATAGGCAATCCTAAAAATCCATCTAATCTGCGAAATTCCGGTTCTGTCGCGTGGGCGCTGAGGGACTCGAACCCCCGACCTTCTCGGTGTAAACGAGACGCTCTAAACCAGCTGAGACTAAGCGCCCAATGCCAAGTTAACAAGTGCGGATGTGCTTAAGTGCTAAGTCAGCACCTGGATTACGCGGATTGGATGGATTTTCGGGGTTGCTAACAGATGAACAAGCAGATCGGACACCTTAGGCAGCCTTATGGAATGACAGCGTCGGATTTATGCCTTGATACATCTTTGCCAAAAATAATCCCGAAAATCCAATCCGCGTAATCCAGGTGCTGACTCTTATCGATCACGTACTGCACTTTGGGTCACGGCATCGGAGGTGTTATCGCCATTCTTTCCATTGACGATGACGCGATAGAGGTACGTCCCATCTGCGACTTCATTCCCCCGCTCGTCGCGGCCATCCCACTCGACCGCATTGAATCCGGCGTGGGTTTCGAGCGGCGTGAGCGTGCGAATCTTACGGCCCGCTATCGTATAGACGATGATCTTCACATCCACCGGATTATCATTTCTCAGGACGAATGTAAAATCCGTTTTATCTTTGAACGGATTCGGATAGTTCATCACATGCTCCAGGCCATTCGTGCTGCTGATCGTGAATTGCTGTTCGAGTGTATCGGTATTGCCGCTGGCATCGGTGACTGCGGCAGTAAGGACCCACTGTCCCGGAGGATAGGGTGAGCTTGGCCGGAACTGTAGATACGCTTGAATTGGACCTGTAGGAAAGCTTCCAAATTCCGGCTGTTCGAATCCAGGCGGCACACTGTAATAAGTGATCTGATACGTCTGCGATGGATTATTAATATTGACGAGTGTAGCCGCGACAATTGAGGCGTGCGATGTATCCCTCTGTGGGTTCGAACTGAGCATCTCGATTTTGATAACCGCATTGCTCGAAACATACCCATCCGGCGGGATATTGCGATTATCGAAGAGAATGTCGATAGAGGGCTTGGTGGTATCGCGAGTCACAGTATAGGAACCGGCAATGCTGTTGTTGAAGAGAAGTTGCTCGTTAACTGCTTCGCCAGGATTTATGGTCGCCGTAAGCGCCACAGTTCCCAACTCATTCGCGGTTTGAATGGAATCCGTATAGGCTTGCGAAGCATGGCCGCCCAGCATCGTGATGAGATGCGTCGCGACGGTATCCGTCTTGCTTTGATATTGACGTGTAAGGATGAGCGGGACCGAATCGGCTGGTGTGCAGGTGAGCGTAGAAACGGTATAACTCGCCGTAACAAGGGCACCAGCATTGGTTAACTTCGGGGAGGTCAGAATGGAATCGGTCGAAAACAGTAGTTCCGGCGCGGCATCATATTGAAGCTGAATTCCGAAAAGCGCCGGGCTTCCTGTCGCGTTTGAAGTACGAACAAAATTCATCCGGACTGCCAGACGATCATACACTCGGGGATCGATACTCGATAGACTGAACGAATTCCCGCTCGAGGCATGGAAGGTACTTACGAGATCGGTTCCGGACCCATCACGCCGCGCGCCGAGGACGCTAAAAGTAATATCGCTACCACTCGGAATCGGGTCTCCAGTCCAGGTAAGCGAACCATAGTCCTTAGCAACGGCCGTAAAAGGGGTTTGAGCAAGCCCGGAGGTGCCAGAGGTGATGATGGTGTCGAAAATATGAGTTCCGTGCGGAGAATTATCTGGCGCACTACCTTCCTTGGCCGTTCCAGGGACCGATCCTTTTTCCCCAATAAGTGCATAGCTCCCATTGTATGGTGGAACCAACCCATTGGCAGAACCGAGGGTAAGCATTGCGGAACGAGTCGAATCAATAAAATAGGGGTAATCCACTTCCCCCAGTGTCAGTATGGTAACGCGCCGCGATGTTGGAATTGCATTTAAAACGGAATCGAAACTCGCAGCCATAGAATCCTGAAGGTGTTCCACATTGGGGCCATTCAAAAAAACTGGCCATGGCATATCAAACTCATTCACTTCTGCGATTTGGGTTCCGTCGGGCGTCCACACTAGTATGGCATATCCTTCAAACCCTGAAATTACATAAAATGATAAGCCATTGATATTGATTTGCCCATACGGAGTAAAACTGCCACCCAAATCGGCATCGTCCGGCCCATGAGATATTGCTTCGATTCGCATCGTATCCTGCATTGGCAAATACAATGCTTCTCGCGAATCCAGCGACAATCCAGAGATTATAGTGGAATTCAATTGCTCTGGCGAGGTATAACTAAACTCGGGTCGTGACGCGGAGCCAGTGCTGAATGTAGCGTATTGCCAATCGGTCGTGTCCCCGTTTGCGCGAACGACACGGCTGCGCCACCAATAGACCGTGGACCAGGGCACAGGCGCTGGTGGAAGCGAAATATCGAACGTAACATAATACGAAGTGCCGATACTCGTTTTTTGATCGACGAGAATGTTGGAGAACTGTTGTGTCGTATCGAGTTCCAGTTCCACCAGGTCCCCGCTTCCGGAACCTGCCGGCGCGAGCACAACGAAATGAACAGAGTTTAGACCGATATCGCAGAAACCACGCGACCCTTCGTATGGATAAAATGGCGTGGTCGATAAGCCATTTACAAGCACCTGAATGCTTGCAGAATCATCGCCTCGGTAACTTTCCGGGATCGTATGGTATGGATCGATTACTACCGTTATTTCATGGCTACCAATGGATAGATCGG
>JAKAIL010000291.1 GCA_021825235.1 Bacteroidota bacterium
GATCTCTGGAAGCCTTGCAGGCAGCTATTCTGCGTGCGAAGCTTCCGCACCTCGATGCCTGGACGGAAGCGCGCAGAGTGAATGCTGACTACTATGGTAGGTTACTCCGCAAAATTCCACAAGTCGTGCTCCCGCGCGTTCGACAAGGGGCACGACATGTGTATCATCTCTTTGTCGTCGAAGTCCCGGAGCGCGATAAGCTCCGCGCCTATCTCGAACAGAAAGAAATCGGGACCGGGTTACATTATCCCATTCCACTGCACCTTCAGCCCTGCTTTGCCTCATTGGGGTATAAGGAGGGTGCGTTTCCGCGTGCCGAGAAATCGGCAAAACAGATCGTATCGCTTCCTATGTATCCGGAATTACAGAAGGAACAAATGGAGTTTGTGGCAGAGTCCATCCAACAATTTTACGAAGGGAAACCCGCGTAGTGATTTTTGAAGCCACCATTCGTCGTCACGGCTGGCCCAAGGTTACTTTGGTTATCCTGGATTGGGTCGCGATAACGCTTGCGGCCATTACAACCCTTGTCCTTCATTATTTTACCGGATTCGACGATTATGACCTCCAGCACTCCCTCGGGGAATACATCCTTCGCATTGCGATCCTCTATGCTTCGTTCCCAATCCTGGTGCTCCTGTTTCGGCAGCACATGCTCTATAAGCCGAAGGTCTATTCCACCGGCATCATGCAATTCGCGCAGCTTTCTCGCGCGCTCATAATCAATGCGCTCGTACTCATAGCCGTACTCTTCTTCATTCGTCAGGAATGGATACTGCATAGCCGTACCAACTTGCTCTTGTTTATCGTGTCCTCCTTGGTATTTTTATCGTTCTTCCGTGTTGTGCTCTTTCGTAATTTTTTGCTTCCGGCCATTTCTGGTATTGAAGTCCGAAGGATTCTCCTGGTCGGAACGGGCGCACAAGCGATGGAACTGCTCTCGCAATCCCCGGAAGGGAAGGGAAGACCGTTCGAAATCGTAGCCGTGGTGGACCAAACTGGCGTATTCGCCGGCCATTCCAACGGAGTGGCCGTAATGAGTTCCGTTCCAATGTTGCGGGAATATGTTCCGGCCAACAATATCCATGAAGTCGTCGTCGCCGAGAATGATTTACCATACGAGGAAGTCGTCCGGCTTATTTCCGAGGCAACGGATTTTGGAATTCCCATTCATCTGCTGAGCGATCACTTCAAAGTCATCCAGGAACGGGTTACCAAGAGCACATCGGAATTTATCCATGTCACGGCGGCATCGATTTCGCGTGGCATGTATGGATTTTACGCAAGCTATCTGAAGCGAGTGATCGATATTATCGCTGCCATGGTTGGGCTGGTAGTGCTTTCACCGTTTCTTGCGATCATAGCAATCATCATCAAATCCACCAGTAAAGGTCCGCTGTTTTATGAGACGGATGTGGTAGGGCAAGCCGGAGAGATTTTTCGATGGTATAAGTTCCGGACCATGTACCTGGGAAGGAATGATGAAGTTCACCGCGAGCATGTTGCCCAGCACATTCGCATCGGCTCTCGCCCCACGGGAAAGCTCGAAGCGGACCCGCGCGTCACACCGATCGGCCGGTGGCTGCGAACGCATTCGCTCGATGAATTACCCCAGCTTTGGAATGTGATAAAAGGCGATATGTCACTCGTCGGGCCGAGGCCCTGCCTGCCGTACGAATATGAAGAATATGCCAGTTGGCACAAGGAACGATTTGCCACACGGCCCGGCATGACCGGACTCTGGCAGGTCAGCGGCCGCAGCGCCGTCAGCTTTAACGATATGGTCATCCTCGATCTCTATTATATCCACAATATCTCGCTCTGGCTGGACTCGGCGATTATTCTGCGGACCGTCGGTGTTGTACTCACCGGAAAAGGTGGAGGATAGCATCTGAACTGTGATTTATGTGATAGGTATGATCTTATTGATTACATAATGATCGGTTCTAATCTGAAACTCAACCACGCATCTCATCAAAGAAATCACCTTCATCAAAGTTCTGAGACGGAATGGTAAGAATTGGAATTATTGGGGCTGGCTATTGGGGATCGAATTTAGTGCGCGCTTTCAATGATACGGAAGGGGCGGCCATTGTATCGGTTGCCGATCGCAAACAGGGGCGTCTTCAATTTGTCGAGAAGCGATATCCCCATATTCGCGTGACTTCGGATATGGATGATTTATTGCGCGATGAATCCATTGATGCTGTTGCCGTTGCCACTCCCGTTCCGACTCATTATGATGTTGGGCGCCGAGTTTTAGAAGCTGGGAAGCATGCTATGATTGAAAAGCCGCTTGCATACACCTATGATGAGGCCTGTCGTCTGAAGGAGCTTGCAGATTCTCTTAATCGAATACTTACGGTCGGCCATGTCTATCAGTTCTCGCCGGCAGTCGAGTGGCTTGCGGCGCGCATTGGAAGCGGGCGGTTGGGAAAGCTTTTTCACATTGATTCGATTCGAATCAATCTCGGTCCGCCGCAATCGGAGGTGGATGTCGTATGGGATCTCGCACCGCACGACCTTTCGATCCTCATTTATATTCTTTGGCAGGCAAAGCTTCCGACGGATGTTCGTTCTATTCGCGTGATGTCGGGAAGTTTTGTGAAGGACTCACTTGCCGATCTAACGCACTTCTTTATCGAATTCGAATGTGGTGTAACAGCCCACGTGCATGTAAGCTGGGTAACGTCAAACAAAGTGCGGCTCATGCAAATCTCCGCTGAGCACGGAACAGTCGTGTTCGACGACATGCAGCCATCGGAAAAGATCAAAATTTATTCGCAGGGCGTGGATACCCGCATTGGCGCGGACGAATCCCAGGCCGCAGAGCTTACCTACCGTCCGGGCGACATCTTTATCCCGACACTCCCGCGCCACGAACCGCTGGCCGCCGAGTGCCGCCATTTCGTCGATTGCATCGAAACCGGCAAGGAACCCATTAATGGCGGAAAGATTGGCGTCGAGGTAGTTAGGCTGCTGGAGATGATAACGAAGAGGGCGAACTGAGTGCGCGCTTGTGTGCTGCGGATGAATGGCAACGTCCAAACGCTGCCGATTATGTTGCAGCCGTAGGCGGGCATGAGGCGATCACTTGAAGGGGTTTCGGATTATCCGCCTGCCACGCACATGGAGCCCGTCCTGCATATTTTCAGAATATCACTCCGCCTCTGAGTTTGTCCCTGGGGCACTCCTTCCGCTCGGAATAAGTTTCATTTTGGATGAGCGCACTGGAATACGTTACTCAGGAAGCGGAAAAGCTGGACGAGCATAGCCAGTTTCTTTTAGCGGAACGACTTGTGCAAAAGCTCGGGCAAACGGCGGAGCATCGCGAGGCGTGGTCCATCGAATCCAAACGACGCGCTGATGCTCATGACAGAGGCGAAATTGAAGCAATCGACGCAGAGGATGTTTTTAGAAACCTTCGCGCGTTAATTGGGAAGTGAAAGTTCGCTTTCTTTCTCCCGCCCAGACTGAGATCGCTCAATCGGCTCTCTATTATCTTGAAGCGAGTCCGCAAGCTGCTTTCGATTTTGAAGAAGAGATCGAGCGTGCGGCGTTTGAAATCGCCGAACATCCTACGCTCTATAAGATTGACGACGTAAGTGGTCATCGTATCAAATTTCTGGATAAATTTCCATTCGCGCTGTATTATCGTGTGAAAGGCGATGAAGTTCAAATCATGGCTGCCGCTCATCTCGCTCGAAGGCCGGGATATTGGCATGCTCGCTTGAAATAATCATGACGGAATCTGTTTTTATTCACCCCAACGCCCTCGTGGAATCCGAAGACCTCGGCCCTGGTACCCGCGTCTGGGCATTCGCGCATGTGATGAACGGCGCGAAAGTAGGGAAGGGCTGCAACATTGGCGACCACTCCTTTATCGAGTCCGGCGTGACCATTGGGAATGATGTCACGATCAAGAATGGTGTGAGCGTGTGGGACGGCGTCGAAATCGGCGACAGCGTTTTCGTTGGCCCGAACGTGGCCTTTACGAACGACATTCGTCCGCGCAGCAAAGTCTATCATCCTGAGCCGGTTCGGACTCACATATTGGAAGGCGCGTCCATCGGCGCAAATGCTACTATTCTCGCTGGGATAACAATAGATCG
>JAKAIL010000048.1 GCA_021825235.1 Bacteroidota bacterium
GAGCGCGGCGAGCGGGAAGCGTCCGTTCATCGGTGTCACTCCTTGGGGCCGGATCGGCCGGTCGACAATAGAAGTAGGAACAGTGATGCTCACACGCCGAGATAGGCGTGGAGTTTGTCGATATTCATCCACCAGGTGCTTCACACGGGCCCATTCGCTTTACCTTTTTTTGGAACGAGCGCAATGAGTGGGAAGCAACCAATTACGAAGTAGCAATAGCATCATGAACTTAGCAATGATCGGCTTAGGCCGAATGGGGGCCAATATGGCCCAGCGCCTGAACAAAGGAGGGCATGAAGTCGTGGGATATGACCCCAGCCCCGACGCTCGAAATAAGTTTGAAGCCGAAGGCCTTACGTCATTCGCATCGTTGGCGTCGGTTGTCGGAGCACTCCCAAAGCCAAAAATCCTTTGGCTTATGGTCCCTGCCGGCAAGCCCGTGGACGAAACTATAGCGGCACTAACACCGCTGCTCACAAAGGGAGATGTCATCATCGACGGCGGAAATTCATTTTACAAAGATACGATGGCCCGGGCGGAAATGCTACGCGCGAAGGGCATTGCCTACGTCGATTGCGGCACGAGTGGCGGAATCTGGGGCTTGGACGTTGGCTATGGAATGATGATTGGCGGGGACGACACTGTTGTGAAATCCCTTACCCCAATTTTCGAAGCACTTGCGCCGGCACCGGACAAAGGCTGGGGACATGTTGGGCCGTGCGGCGCGGGACATTTCGTGAAAATGGTCCACAATGGGATCGAATATGGTCTGATGCAGGCGTATGCCGAAGGGTTTTCGGTTCTGAAGCACAAGCCGGATTTCAAGCTCGATACGCATCAGGTCGCGGAAATCTGGCGATATGGAACGGTCATTCGTTCCTGGCTACTCGATCTTGCGGCAGACGCGCTTGAGAAAAATCCGGAGCTCGATGGCATCGCGCCGGTCGTGGCCGATTCCGGAGAAGGCCGCTGGACGGCGTTCGAAGCCGTCGAATTGGATGTTCCAGCACCCATCATAACCTTATCGCTTTTGGAACGCATTCGCTCGCGGGAGAAAGAATCGTTTGGCGATAAATTGCTCGCTGCGCTTCGCAATGAATTTGGCGGTCACGCCATTACCAAGGAGTAACCGGCCATGGCACGCAAACTGGAACCAGCAATCATCGCTATTTTTGGAGCGACGGGAGACCTTTCCAACCGCATGTTGCTTCCGGCTCTGTATGAGATGTCCGCCCAGCATCAGTTGCCGGATCAATCCATTATTCTCGGCATCGGCAGAAACAAAAACAAAAACGACGCGGGATTCCGAAAGGATGTGCAGCAAGCAGTCGAAAAGGCTGGCGTAAGCGATTCCGCAAAGATTGGGAAGTGGTGCGACTCCATGGTCTATTACCAGGGAATCGATAATGGCACGCAGGCGGAGTTCTCGAAGCTGCGCTCGCGAATCCTTAGCCTGGAAAAAAAGCATAAGTTAAAAGGCAATCGCATATTCCACCTTGCGATTCCGCCGCCGTCGTTCGAACCAACGATTAAATCACTGGGGGTAGCGGAACTTAATAAATCCGGCGGATGGACGCGATTAGTCATCGAGAAACCCTTTGGCCGCGATCTCAAAACGGCGATTCAACTCAACGAGACGATTTACCAGTATTTTTCGGAAGCGCAGGTATATCGGATCGATCACTATCTCGGCAAGGAAACGGTGCAGAATCTGCTGGCTTTTCGGTTCGGGAACTCACTCTTCGAATCCGTCTGGAACCGGGAGAAGATCGAGAAAATCGAAATCAACGTGGACGAAGAGCTTGGGATCGAATCGCGGGCGGATTACTACGAAAAGAGCGGTGCTTTGCGCGATATGGTGCAGAATCACTTGACGCAGCTCCTCACGCTCACGGCTATGGAAATTCCGCTTGCCTTTAAAGCAGACGAACTCCGGTTCGAGAAAGTGAAGGTGCTCCACTCGATTGCACCCATTAAAGATGAGGACGTTGTCTTCGGCCAATACGGTCCCGGCGAACTTGGCGGCAATGGAGTGCGGGGGTATCATCAGGAGGAAGGGGTACGCCGCGATTCCAAAACGCCGACCTTTGTAAAAATCAAAATGTCGGTCGATAACTGGCGCTGGCATGGCGTGCCGTTCTACCTTACGACCGGCAAGCGCCTCAAAGAACGAAAATCGGAGATTGTGGTAACCTTCCGCTGCCCACCCGTGGCGCTCTTCAAGGCGACGGATGGAAACGAGACGCATCCGAACGTGCTCGTGATCGCCATTCAGCCGAACGAGGGATTCCGCATTTCATTTCAGGTGAAAAAGCCGGGAACGGAAATGGCCGTGCAGTCCGAGTGGATGCACTTTTCTTACTCCGAAGCTTTCGGCCCAATTCCGGAGGCCTATCACACGCTGCTGCTGGATGTGATGGAAGGAGACCAAACGCTGTTCGTCTCTGCGGATGAAACGCTGGCATCCTGGAAGCTGTACACACCGGTGCTGCACACGCACCACACGATTTATCCCTATCCGGCTGGCTCGTGGGGACCGGAACAAGCGGAGGCATTGAAGTAGGAGTTCTTATGAATTAACTTCATTGAGTATAAACGAAAATGCCTTCTTAAAACCTTTGCTGAAGGCTACAATATCATCGTCGAAAATCATAACTCGATTATGTTCGTGATTTTCGCCAACTTTTCGGGACTCGCTTATAACTAGGTATTTACTTTTATTTGATGATTCTTTCACATCAAAAAAATAGGTGCGGCTCCCAGCGCCGACCTTTTCCGAGAAGAGTTCAGTTTTATTTGTCATACGAATTAGGGAAGAGTTTAGACTGATGCTACAAAAATACGTCACTTTAGAACCCTAACAATAATTTCTCAGTTTTTCCATTCCTCAATCTTATGAACAAGCAAGAGTTATTCAAAAAGACTGTCGAGCATATTGACATCAAGCGTTTCAATGCCGTGCCTATCGTAGAGGCCATGGGGCATACGGCATTCCAGGCGCGCAACCTAAACCGGGCCGCCGAAATTTATGCGCGCATGATTGAAGACGAAGATTGTTCCATTATCCTGTGTCTCGCCGGTTCGCTCATCAGCGCGGGGCTGAAGCAAGTGGTGATCGATCTCGTCGAGAACCGCATGGTGGACGCGATTGTCTCGACCGGGGCAAATATCGTTGACCAGGATTTCTTCGAGGCCCTGGGGTTCCGGCATTACCAGGGCTCGCCGGCCCTCGACGATAACCAATTGCGCAATCTGGCGATCGACCGTATTTATGACACCCTCATCGACGAAGATGAACTTCGCGTATGCGACCATACGATTGGAGAGATTGCCGATTCGCTCGAGAAGCGGCCGTATTCTTCGCGGGAGTTCATTGCTGAAATGGGCCGGTACCTCGATGAGAAGAAGCAGGGGGCCACTTCCATCGTCCTTTCCGCGTTCCGTAACGATGTGCCGATTTTCGTTCCGGCCTTCAGCGATTGCAGCGCGGGATTTGGGCTGGTCATGCACCAGACCGCGCATCCCGAGGAGCATGTTTCTATCGACTCCGCCAAAGATTTTCTGGAACTCACACAGCTAAAACTCGCGAGCAAAGAGACGGGGCTCCTCATGATCGGCGGCGGGGTGCCGAAAAATTTCGCGCAGGATATTGTCGTCGCGGCAGAATTACTCGGTCAGGAAGCGCCGATGCACAAGTATGCCATTCAGGTTACCGTTGCCGATGAGCGCGATGGCGCGCTTTCGGGTTCCACATTGCGTGAGGCTTCCTCCTGGGGTAAGGTCTCGACCACCTACGAACAGATGGTCTATTGCGAAGCGACCATTGCGCTGCCGCTGCTGGCGAGCTACGCGTACCACAAAGCCAATTGGAAGGCGCGCGGAGCGCGAAAACTCTCGACAAAACTTCCCGAAGCAATTGCGGCGTAAGGTGATTCCTCTCCAGGACTTTGTGCAAGCGTGGAGCGGCCGTCCCCGGCCGCTGTCGGACATCCGTCCTCGGCTGTCCAGAACGATGTGGAATAGCCTATGACTATCCTCACCGGCGGCGCGGGATTTATTGGCAGCGTGCTGCTCCGCAGGCTGAATGAAGCCGGGCACCAGGATGTACTCGTCGTTGACGCTTCGGCTATGGAACACTCTCGCAATCTGGAAGGGAAGCAGTATCGTTTCGAGGAGCGGGACCGTTTTATTGAGAATCTGCGCCTTCTCGATCCTTCACATATCGAAGCAATTCTTCACATTGGTGCCATCACTTCGACGACCGAGACGAACAAGGCGCTCCTCGATAAATATAATCGCGACTATAGCCGAACACTCGCCGAATGGTCATTCGAGCACGGTAAGCGTTTCATCTACGCATCGAGCGCGGCAACGTATGGTAATGGTTCCAATGGCTTTAGCGATTCCGAAGAGGTGATTCGAAAGCTCAAGCCCCTGAACCTATACGGGCAGTCCAAGCAGGAATTCGATGTGTGGCTGCTCGATCAGGGCTGCCAGGACCGCTGCTGCGGATTCAAGTTCTTCAATGTATTCGGCCCAAATGAATATCACAAGGGTGATATGGCCAGCTTGGTATTTAAGGCCTATCACCAGATTACGAAAACGCGCGCGCTCCGGCTATTCAGGTCTGAGAATCCGCAGTATCGGAACGGCGAATTCAAACGTGATTTTATTTATGTGATGGACGCGGCGGATGTGGTAATGTGGGCGCTGGAAAACCCGAGCGTGAACGGCATTTTCAATCTGGGAACCGGCAAGGCGCGCTCCTGGAATGACCTGGCGAACGCCATGTTCGACGCGATGGGCAAGCCGAGGAACATTATTTACATCGACATGCCGGAGAATGTGCGAAAGCAGTACCAGTATTTCACCGAAGCGGATATGTCCAAGCTGCGTATGGCTGGGTACGCAAAGCCCTTCCAGGAATTGGAAGACTCAATAAAAGACTACGCCCAGAACTATCTGGAGCAGCCAAACCCATATTATTGATTAAGCCGTGTCACTACAGTCCTTCCCATCCCTCGCTTTCCTAAGCACTGCCGCCGCAAAAAGCATTGCCGCGCTTTCCCAAGAAGCCATCGCTCAGCGCGGCCGCTTTACTGTAGCCCTTTCGGGTGGCGAAACGCCAAAGCCGCTCTACGAACTACTGGGAACTGAATACCGCACCACCATCGACTGGAATCGCACCCACCTTTTCTGGGGCGACGAACGCTACGTGCCGCACGACGATCCAGCGAGCAATTATCGCATGGTGAAAGAATCGCTGCTGGACAAGATTGCGATTCCGGAAGCGAACGTTCATCCCATACCGACATCGTTTCCCAATCCCGAAGAGGCGCGGGAGGATTATAGCCAAACGCTGCTCGAGTTCTTCGGCGAATCCGTGCCGAGTTTCGATCTCATCCTCCTTGGCTTGGGCGGTGACGGCCATACGGCTTCCATCTTTCCAGCGACGCCAACCCAAAAGACACTGGAAGGAACAGTCATTGTTACCGAATCGCCGGTGAAGCCGCTAATTCGTATTTCGCTTACCATGAGCGTTCTTAATAATGCTCGGAACGTTTATTTCCTCGTCGCCGGTGCGGGAAAGCGAGAAATATTGAAAGATGTATTGGCGGAGGAAGGGAGTCCGAATTCGAAATATCCTTCGGCACGGGTCAAGCCGGTAGGCGAGCTTGTTTGGTTCTGCAGTTAACGAGCAAATTCTGATAAAGAGGTGATCTCTAAGCCCGAACATGAAAAAATTAGATGTGTTTTTTGGTTTTGAAAAATCCCCGAATCAGCTTTAGCTGATTCGGGGATTTTTACAATTACGGTACTTTACCTATGTCTCTCAGCCACGCATAAGATAGACTGAATACGATAACCAGTGCCCATACCCATGTCGGGAGACTGATATTAGCAGTGAAATAGAAGATTGCGAGTACTGCAACAATGGCTAAAATGCGAGTTATGCTAAGTCTTTCGCGGAGCAGAGCTTTGCCAAGCAATCCACGCGTTGCTAAAGTTATCATCATCACCGCGATGGGAACCAAAACGGCCGCCGCGGAGTCCGAGGAGCCTATGAAGATTGTATACGTCGCTATCCCTATACCGAGCGCGCCAAAAGCCACGCCCAGCCATATAGGAATCCGACGTTTCGAATCACTCCGGTTCTCACGAATCATATTCAAAATGGAATTAGCAATGCGAGCAGACTCATCTTGCCTGCATCTTCCAACCCTCGCTTGTTGCACTTCCTAGGATTGACACTGTTGCCACCGCCAGCCCTTATTTCATCTGATTCCTCTGCGAAGTAACCGATGGCGTAAGCGATGGCATCTTCTGCCGCAGCTTCCTCGATAAACTGGGGTATTGCGCCTTTTTGGTACGTTCTTCCATACGTTTTATGATACTGAGCCGATGCAAGTAGAATATAGAGGCCTCCAGCAGCTAGGTCACCCGTAGTATCTGTCCAGGTGTAGGAATTGAATGTCGAAAGGAGATGGTTAGCTTCATTGATTAGGGAGTCATAAATGCCTGGTGTGGAGACCGATTGGGTCGCAACACAGTACGAAACCATTGTATCGATCAAATGACGCTCAACACTGTCGATGCTCCCCGCATAGGTGGAAGTCTCATCAGAATCCCATTCCCCAGCCAAATAGTTTATCCATTCGGACGAAGGCATGTTAACCATAACGGCTAGGGAATCAATATCAGCGGCTCTCAAAACATCAGTTCCAAGTGGAGCACTGAGAGAGTCGTTGATGTAGTCTATTACAAATCCAGCCAGGGAGTCGATGGCTGGATGCGCCCATGTGGCATAGCTCGCGTTTGGGTTCCATTCGGCTTTGACAAAGGCTACAAGCGAGTCATGCCATGTGCCAAGAGATGGAAATTCCGAAACTGGGAATACATCCAAAGGCAAGTTATTATTCCCCCCCCCTTGAGGACGGTGATAGAGGTTGTTTGCAAGAAGCGATTACAAGGAGCGAAAGAACCGCCGCCAAGATTGTTAGTTGATTCTTCATAGCAAGGATTCTAAGTTTCAAATGCAAAAAAAGCGAAGGTTCCAGATGCTTCATCAACCAAAATTATGGTGTTAAGTTTTCATTCCTGGCTTTCCCTCTGAATAATCAATATTTTTGAAAAGGCTTTCCAATTTTGATATTGGATGGTTGGTTTGGAGATTCCTAAATATTCTTTTCCGCGCTTCCTTCAAATTGCCATTTTAGAAATAATTTGAGAATTAAGAATTGAGAGTTGTGAATTTCGAGTTATCAATCTGCGAACTCATTCTAAATCAGCGTAATCCCGATGGAATTCATCCATCTTCACAATCATACCCATTATTCGCTCTTAGATGGCGCGTGCAGCGTCGAGGATTTGGTCGGTGCCGCGAAAAAGAACGAGATGAAGTCCGTGGCGCTCACGGACCATGGCGTGCTCTTTGGCGCGTTCGAGTTTTATAAGAAAGCCAAGTCCGAGGGCGTGAAGCCGATTTTGGGCTGCGAGGTCTATTTCGTGACGGATGGCTCGGCCACGGAGCGCGAGCGCTTCGACGATCCCGAAGGCAAGAAGAAAGCCTACAACCACCTCATTCTCCTTGCCAAGAATGAGACGGGTTATCAGAACCTGATGAAGCTCGTGACCGAGGGGCACACGAAGGGCTTCTACTACAAGCCCCGCATTGACTTCGATATGCTCGAGGCGCACCGCGAGGGCCTCATCGCAACAACCGCATGTTCCGGAGGAATTATCGGGCCGTATCTCGTCACCGGCGATTATGACAAAGCCAAGCGAATTGCGACGCGCTTTAAGGATCTGTTCGATCAGGATTTTTATATCGAGATTCAGGACCATGGTCTGGACCGCGAAGTAACGCTGCGCGAGAATGCTCCGCGGTTGGCCAAAGAGCTGGGCATAAAGCTCGTTGCCACAAACGATTGCCATTATATCGAGCGCGGGCACGCAGTCGCGCACAATGTGCTCCTCAATATTCGCGATGCCAATAGCAAAGAACCGCCGGACGTCAACAAGCTGAAATACGGCACGGACCAGAATTATTTTCGTTCCGCCGCCGAGATGCATAAGCTCTTCAAGCAATGGCCGGAGGCGATTGAATCGGCGCTCGAAATCGAGGAGAAGTGCAATCTCACACTCTCGAAAGGTTTCAAGATGCCGGCCTTCCCGATTCCCGAAGAATTGGGCGTGAAAACGCCGGAAGAATACCTCGAATATCTCACTCGGAAGGGCCTGGATCGGAGATTTTCCAGTTCGAATAAGGAGATCGAAGACCGCGCGGCCTTCGAGCTTGGCGTCATCAAAAAGATGGGCTACGCCGGGTATTTTCTCATCGTGCAGGATTTTATTGCGGCGGCGCGCGAACGCGGCGTGAGCGTTGGGCCGGGACGCGGCTCGGCGGCGGGATCGCTCGTGGCCTATGCGCTGGGCATCACGAATGTGGACCCCATCAAGTATAATCTGCTCTTCGAGCGCTTCCTGAACCCCGAGCGCGTTTCGATGCCCGATATCGACATTGATTTCTCGGACGATAAGCGCGAGAAGGTGATCGAATATGTGCGGGATAAATACGGTCGCGAGTCGGTAGCGCAAATTATCACTTTCTCGACACTTTCGGCACGTGCTGTGCTCAAGGATGTTGGCCGCGTGCTTGGCGTGCCGCTCGGAACGATCAATGAGCTGACGAAAAACATTCCCGTCATCATGGGCCGGGTGACGCCGCTTAAGGAAGCGATCGAGTTGCCGGAAGTGAAGACGATCCTGGCCAAAGGCGATCCGCTGGTCAAGCGCATGATCGAATATTCGCTGGTGTTGGAGGGGTTTGCGCGTGCGGCTTCCAAACATGCGGCGGGCGTTGTGATTGCGCCGAGCGATATTTCGAATTACGTCCCGCTTTATAAAACGCCATCTCTGGACGATGCGGTAACGCAGTTCAACATGAAGGACGTGGAGGAAGCCGGCCTGCTCAAAATGGACTTCCTCGGCCTGCGCACGCTTTCCATCATCGATACGACGCTCGCCCTTATCGAGCAGAACCACGGCGTAAAGATCGACATCGATGCAATCGCGCTCGACGACAAAGAGACCTACGAGCTGTTCGGGCGCGGCGATACGATTGCGGTATTCCAGTTCGATTCGCCGCCGATGCAGAATTACATGCGCGCGCTAAAGCCGGAGAACATGGAAGATCTCTCTTCCATGAACGCGCTTTACCGTCCCGGACCGATGGAGCACATCCCGGAATTTATCGACTGCAAGCACGGTCGGCGCAAGGTGGAATACCTGCATCCCATGCTGGAACCCATTTTGGCCGAGACATACGGCGTTATCGTTGTGCAGGAGCAGGTGATGCGCATCGCGCGCGATCTGGCCGGTTTCTCGCTCGCCAAAGCCGACGAAATGCGCCGCGCGATGGGGAAGAAGGACCTCGCTAAGATGGCCGCGATGAAGGACGTCTTCATCAATGGCTGCATCGCCAACGGAATTGCGGACAAAATTGCGAGCGAAATCTACGAGCGGCTGGCCAAGTTCGCATCGTACGGCTTCAACAAATCGCACAGCCTTGCCTACTCGCTGATTAGTTACCAGACCGCCTATCTTAAAGCGCATTACACGGCGGAGTTCCTTGCCGCGAACATGACGCACGAGATGAACGATTCCGATTATGTCGTGCAGCTTATTGACGAAGCTAAAAAATATAACATTCGCACGCTCGCGCCGGATGTGAATTCCAGCAGCAATCACTTCAATGCTACGAACGAAGGAATTCGCTTTGGGCTTGCGGGAATTAAAAACGTGGGCGAGAAGGCGGTGGACGAAATTGTGCGTGACCGCTCCAAGAATGGCCGCTTCAAATCGCTCTTCGATTTTACTTCCCGGTTGGATACGCGCCTCGTAAACCGGCGTGCGATCGAAGCATTGGTAGAGGCGGGCGCATTCGATACCTGCAACGATGACGAGCGGCTTGCACAGGCATTTCGTTCCGATCTCTTCGAGAACATTGAACGCGCATTGCAATATGGGCAAAAGGTGCGCGATCAGGCGGGAAGCCCGCAGGATTCGCTGTTTGGAGAGACGGAACCGGAGGTAACTGCGCCGCCGCCGCTGGTGGAAGCAGCGAAGCGATGGACCGAGCAGGAAATGCTCTCGCATGAGAAAAAATCCATCGGCTATTACGTGAGCGGCCATCCGCTGGAACCATACCGAATCGATGTGGCAAGCTTCGTTTCGCACAAGGCGCTCGATCTCGAGCATACGAAGCAGAACGATCAGGTGCTGGTGGGCGGCGTGATCGTTGGCATCACTCGCAAGCTGGACCGAAACGGCAACGCCTTCGCCATCGTCAAGCTCGAAGATTTCACCGGGAAGATTGAGTGCGTGTTCTGGAGCGATGCCTTCCGGCAGTATCAGGAACTTGTCGTTGATGAAAAGCCCGTCTTCATCCGCGGCAAGATTCGGCGCAACGGCCCGGACGAAGCGCCTACCGTTGTGGCGGACGAAGCCTTCGAAATTCCGGCGATGCGCAAGAAGATGGCGCGGGGAATTTTGCTCCGCCTCTTCGAAAGCGATAATGGCCAAACGCTGGAGCAAATCGAACGGTTGTGTACGCGATTTCGCGGTGCTTGCACGACGTTTATCTCGGTTGAAACCGCCGCCGGTACGAGCCGCAAATACCGATTACCCGAAAAATATCAGGTCGAGCCGAGCGACGATTTGGTGCGCGAGTTCGGGAAGGTGTTTGGAACGGGAAGGCTGCTGTTTACGCGGTAGTATACACGATGCTCTTTGTTCGCTAAATACGGTCCTCTGCTTGCGGCGGGCGTTTGCTCACCTTCGCCAATGCGTGCTCGAATTTCTTGCGGGAACCTCGCGCGGCGCGCTCCTTCAAATAGGTTTCCGTCTTGAGCGCGGATATTTTTTCCGCCAGGGCAACGGTAATGAGTTGATTGAGCGAGATATCCTCTTCTTTTGCAAGCTCCCGTGCTCCATTGTGGAGCGATTCCGGTAATCGCAAGCTGATTGCACTCATGATGTTTTCCTTATTAGTTCCAAAAAGGCCTTTGGCCCGATCGCATGTATTCCGAAGGTTTTCGACTCGCCAAAATGCCCCGTATTGTGTGTTACGATGATCGCCGATTGCGAAGCGACGGCCAGTTCAAGCAGCATGTCATCCTTCGGGTCCGGAAGCACAGGTCTCCAGAGGTAATGGATCTTCTGCGTCCGCCCTTCGTGGCAGAGGTAGTCGATGATATCGTCAATCTCTTCGAGCGTAAGTCCCAGCGTGCGATGCATTCGCTTTGCCACCGATTCGTATTCCATAACCAATGGAACCGAAATGGAAAACTCGAACGCACCCCTACCGATTAGTTGCAATATTGCAAACGATGCTCCGATCTGCGATCGAAGGCCCGAAATGAATACGTTCGTATCGATAACGATCCGGTACAAATGGTATTGAATACGATACCAGGTTCAACCGCTGGGGGAGCAAAGAAGTTCAATGCGACGATCGCGCGACCCACGCGACGGTAGCGAATTAATGACGCGGTATTGTCAGATCGTAAACAGCTTGCGCGAACCCGATCAAGGGCAACGAAACGGCAAGATACGCCGCAAGGTAAGTCGGGGGGTGGTGGAGGTAAGCAAGGAGAGGAACCGTGACGAGCAGGAAGGAACCAAACGCTGCCAATTCGCTCCAACCTGTCGATCCTGGCCTTAAATGCGATTCTTTCGAAATCAGATCGATCATGAGCGGTACCGTGAACTAGGACACCACCACGCCCGCGCCTGCCAGCATATTCTTATCGGTTCTTCCTGCGTAAAGATCGTCTCCCCAAAGCAAGAATGATGTGGCATTGAAGGCAATCTCACCCGCGATGAACTGCTGTGCGAGATCACCCCAATGCGGCAAGGAGTCCGATTTTGCTGGGACGGTGTCGCTTGCGATCACGCGGGCACTATCCCGCACTTGAGCCACGCCCGTGGCAGGCACGAGCGCGCAGAGGAAAGCGATAACGATAATTCGGTGCGGCATTCTGCCTTCGGCGCGGTTTATCCATTTCCATAACACGCGAGGGCATCAATTGTTACAGCCCTGATTATGAAGCCGCCGCCAGAGTTTGCGCAAATACCGCTTGCCAGAAATATCATGCCGAGCCCAGCGACGATTTGGTGCGCGAATTCGGGAAGGTGTTTGGGACGAACAGGCTGCTGTTTACACGATAGGGGCAGTCGCTTTACCGAACGTCTGTTCATCAAGATCCGTGTATCCAAAGATCATACGCAAGCTGCCCAAAAATGATTATGGGCAGCGAAAAACCCAAATAAACGCCTAAATATGTTTTCGGTAAAGTACCTGTAAGTAAGAGTGCTGGGGCAACCGCGATTAGCCCTATTGCAGCGCCGGCAATCGAAGCCCCCAGCGATCCATGGCAGCCGAATAAAGTGGAACTAAAATGGATCGCCAGCGGCACCGTTATCGTGGATGCTAAAAGGCCCAACACGCCAATCTTATTATCGCTCGAAAATTTATAGAGGTCGTTACCCCAAAGGCCGAACGAGGTGGCATTAAAAGCAATTTCACCAGCAAAGAACTGAGCTGTTGCTACACCTATTGTGAAGGAAGTAGAATCACTACTAACAGAGCTACGTGAAATAGAATCTTGGACTTGTGCCGAAGTGTCTCTGCTCTGCGCAAGGCAGGGCCCTGGCAGATAAATTAAAAAGATGCTAAGAGTAATAAGACCTTTCAAATTGAGTCGTAGGAAAGAATCCCAAATCACCCGCAAGGCAGGCCATCAAATTGGGAACAATTGTAATGCGGGTCCGGCGGAGGGTTGTGCCAGTCCTGCCCGTTACAGCATTTCACACCGAGATTCCTTACATCAGTGTCAGCGCGTAGGTCGGCCGTCCTCGGCCGACAGCGTGCTTTCAAAAGCCGAAGGTCATGCGCACTTAGCATATTTTCGCAACAGGCGGGCACACACGAGAGTTCGGGCTGCGCTGCCAAGCGACGATTTGGTGCGCGAATTCGGGAGGGTGTTTGGGACGAATAGGCTACTGTTTATGCGGTGAGAGCAAACCGTGTTCGGTACCGGCTACAAGCGGTCCTCTGGATGCGGCGGGCCGCGCGGAGCAGCGACGATCTCGTACGCGAATTCAGGAAGGTGTTTGGGACGAATAGATTGTTATTTACACGGTGAGCGCGGTCACATTGTGAGGTCATACACAAGTTGCGCAATCGTGATGATTGGCATTGATGTAAATAGGTAGCGAGAGAAGTAGCTGTGATTACGTATTGCTGGCGGAAGAGAGAGGTTTACAAGGAAAAATCCAGCGAAAGACGCAACAGATGCCCAAGGCCAAGAGCCTGATTTCAACCCAAGCAATGCACTGGTGAAATGGACGGCAAGGGGGACCGTGATCATCGACGCCAGAATCCCGAGCCCAGCGCCAAAACCCGGTTGTCCAAAGCCTTTATAGAGATCGTTCCCCCACAGAGCAAAGGATGTAGCGTTAAAGACAAGTTCCCCGCCAAGAAATTGCAGACCAAGCTCGATAACATGGGGCAAGGAGTCGGAAACGCCTCGCATCGAGGTTTCAGTATTTCGGGAACTCACAACGGAGTCAGTCGACTGCGCACGAGACATGCACGGTATGCTCAATAATAGAAGCCCTAGTGCATATTGGCGAGGGTCTCGTGGTAAACGTAATTTCATTTTAGACACAAGGAAAGCCGTCAAATTGGGCGCAATTGTAGTCTGGCCTGGGCGGAGGGTTTCTCCAATCCTGCCCGTTGCAACAGCGGACCCCTGTATTTCGGACGTCCTCGTCCGAGCCAGGGAAAAACACATCGTAACTCTCGTACCATTTGCCGGTTTTCTTATCACAATCACAATACCAACCGCACGTTGCACATGTCGGGCATGGAGGCCCTTGCGAAGGATTGCACGCCTGTGCTGTTCCCGGACAACAAGCTAATCCATTTGGATTACGGCTGGGGTCTGACCCATCGTCAAAAGCTTTTGACGGCTTGCCGTTCGCATCATATTTGCAATACCACCCGCATTTATGGCAAATTTCATGTGACGCAGCCGAGCCGCCCGCTAGCTGGCAAATGTCTGTGCAGTCCGTGAAATGAGTGAAACCAGTTGCGTCAGAGCATTGAATGGTGGGATCAGAGCCTCCACAGAGGCAGCTGCAATCATGCGCGCCGTCGAAATTTGTTAGATTCGAGGCCATGAACAACTCTGCACCGGTAAAGGCGGCGTCAACCAATATAAAGAGAGAAAGATCCAGCGCAATCTGCCAAGCGGTGACCAGAGGATAGCAAATGGCTGCTTCAAAGCCGCGAAGCCACCACGGCTGCTGAGATAACTGTGATGAAAGCGTGGCCCAAGCGGCTGCGATCACATTCGACATAACGCACGCCTCTGCAGTTGCATTTATGCCAGGGAAGTCCCATTGCGAGTGTGCACACCAAAGGGCAATGTCGTGATTGAAGCAACACTGGGCGATGTCTGTGGTGAACGAACCGATGCACGGCGCCCACCACTGAATATGCCGATGATCGGATGTCCATGGCCAGTTATCGGTCTGCTTCCCGGAGGCAGGCGTGCAGACCAGATCGTGATCAATACACGGGCAGGAAGAATCGCCGTTCCCGTTATCCAGCGGTTGTTTGCTTGCTTTCGCCTGAATCTTCGAGGCTGACAGTCCTGCGACGACACTGCTGGCAAGTCCTGCAAGTGTCAACGTGTCAAGTGAAAATCCAGGTGAGTAGGGAATGGTAACACTTCCCCCAACATTGGTGGCCGTCCAGCCGACGCCACTCGTGGGAACGAAATTGGCCAAGATGTACTGACTGCCGCTTCTTAGTTCGCTAACCGATAAACTTATACTATGATCGTTGTTCACTCTAGCGGCAGCTGAAAGGAATTCTCCAGCAGTTGTCACACAATTCATCAGAGAACTATTTCCAACTTGCAGCGGCGAGGCATTCGCGAGGTAATGTGCCGTTATCTCAGGCGAAACATTCAGTTCGTCCGCCGCAGGCATCACTAATGCTGCCTGCCCCAATGATTGTTTGCCCCCGCATTTTCCACCACATGAACAGCGCCCTCCATTCTGGCACGAATGCCCCGCCTGCGCTTGCGCGGTGGGGGGAACTTGCCCCGCTCCCGTCAGCCAATCCTCCATCGGCGGCAGGAACGAAACGATATCGCCGCTCTGGTTCACCGCCGAGCCGCTCAGAACCGGAGCCGATGCTGACACCGGCTGAGGAAACGGCAATATCGTCCCTTCCGGCGAATAGGCCGGAAACAGTTCGTCGATGTAAGTTGGCAGCGGCATGGGAATTAAAATACGAGCCAGTCCATCTCGAAGAGGCTGTAATTTCCGGTGTTATCTTTAATGCGCAGGGCCACAGCATAGCGCCCTGGGCGAAGCAGCGTCACGGTCATAACCCTGCTGGTTCCGCCATAGGTTGCGGAAGGGAATGCAAAAACGGGAATCGTTCCGGATGCGCCTGAGGTGAAATCGCCGCTGGTTAATGAGTTTTGCAGGAAGCTGAACTGAATATCAGTCGAAGTGGCTCCGCCAGTGAAATCGAGCGCGAACAAGTTCGCGAATTGCATTCCTGCTCTTAGAATAATCTCCTTCTGGACCGCAATCGGATATTGCGCATTGAGCACTGTCATTGCTCGCTGAGCATTCCATTGCGCGGCAAGTTCCTGCGCTTGAAAATCGTTGCCGAACGGCGCATTGATGGTAGGCACGAACGTCGTTCGCGGCGTCACATCCATGGGTGGTGCAACCCATGTCGCGGCTTGCAGCCACGTTGTGCTGCGAAGAAAGGTCGCCAGTTGCGTTGCGCCCGTTTGGTCCATAAAGCTGATCGATTGCACAATCGTGCGCGGATCGCGCGGCGATTGCGTTGCATAATCGTACCAGGAAAACGCCGGGCTGTTCGAAGCCATTCCGGCGCTTCCCATAATACCAGGGCCGGGGCCTGGAATAATTCCGCCGCCCGAGCCGCCTCCTGAAGAACCACCGTTGGGTGTTGCCATCTTGATTTTCTCCTAAAAAATTGTTACAAAATTGTTCCGCGCCGCTTACGCGAATCGGTTTCGTGCTGGCGCTTAATGTATAGAGCCGAATACCCCCCGAAATTCCCCTCCTAATTTTAAATTTTTTCGATTTATTTTTATGCTTGCCTGGCGTGGTTTTTGCGGGGGGGGGATAGCCAAGCTCTTTGATTCCCAATTCCTCGAACCGCTTCTCGGCTTTTTCTTTAATGTGGTAAATTGCTCCTTTCGAGCGTTGCATTAGTTCCGCAATTTCGTCGACCTGGAATCCCTCGATCCAAAACAACTGCATAACTCGCTTCCACGGCTTCGGAAGTTTCGAGAAGAGATAGCGTACGTCGCCTTTCGCATCTCGCTCCATCCCCGGGTCCTCGCCCGCGATGAGTTCCGATGTAATGGTGCTCAGAGGTACTTCGTGTACTCGTTCAAGTAGCCTCAGGAGTTTGTTCCTCGAGCAGCGGAAAATGTAGCCCGCTCTCGATTTCTCGAAACCGGCAGCACCACACGCTGCACGTTCGAACCATTTCTCGTATCCCGCATCCACGGCGTCTTCAATATCGGGCAGGGCGAACTCCCCATGAAATTCGCGGGCGAGTATTCGAATGACTCTCGCGTGTTCCGGCGGAATCGCGCAGTCAAAAGGTTGTGGCTCCGAGAGCATGTGACAATGACTTAACTGAGGGTTACCTTAATAACCCGCGAAGGGTCAATTTGTTACTGAGGGGATAGATTTATGACCTCTTTTAACGAGAAGATAATGCCATGTAATTCATCCCGATTCAGCGTTGAAACAGCCGCCGGAGCTAGCCGCAAATACCGGTTACCCGCAAAGTTCCAAGTTGAGCCTTCGGACGATTTGGTGCGCGAATTCGGGAAGGTTTTGGGACGAATAGGCTGCTGTGTACGAGATGAAAACTTGATCGTGCGAATGTGGCAGCCATGTGTTTCAAATGTTAAAAGTGATATCTCAACCCGATGCCGCCGCCTTGGGGCAAGGCGAACGGCGCAACCTGGAACTTATTCGTGGATTCCGGCGGGTCCGGAGAGGATGGCCAGAGATAATACATTGCCACTTCGCCGAGCACGGGTAGGGTGCTAATTATTACATATTTGAAGGTACTGGAGCGATGAAAGAGCGAGGTGCTGTCATAACTGAAGATTGGAACAAGAACCAATCCAGCTACTCCACCAACTAACGTATGCCAGTAGGAGCCGTGCCGAGCATACATGAGGTTACCAACGATATCTACCGCGCCTGAGCTTGCAAAAAGGCCCGCCCACCATGCCCACGCACCGATATACTCTTGCTCATTTGTAGGATTCTTAATCAGAAGACCATTGCCTCCTAACCCGAAATAGAAAGCAGCCATTGTTGCTTCGCCACCCAAGAATTGAAGCGTCAATGTGGTGGGACTCAATCCTGAGAGACGTGGTTCGCGGGTAGAATCGGAGGCCACGCGCCGCACTGAATCCTTCCTGACGTTCAGTGAGTCGTGAGCCTGCGAATAGCACATGCTCACTGAGATCATCGCTATCAAACCGAAACTGAACGGAATGAAACCAAGATGACGAAATATACGAGACATTATTCAAATTACGTGCAAGGAAAGCCGTCAAACTGAGCACAATTATAGTGCGGGTCTGGGGGAGGATTGTGCCAATCCTGACCGTTACAGCAGGGTACCCCAGTATCGCGAACATCCTTATCGGAACCCGGAAAAAATACATCATAACTTTCGTACCATTTCCCAGTTTTTTTATCGCAGTCGCAATACCATCCGCACTGTGCGCATTTCGGACATGGGTTCTGACTGGGATCGGGAAGACAACACTTTAACGTTCCCGGACAACACGGCCATCCATTCGGATTCTTGGTGGGATCCGAACCATCGTCGTATTTCTTGGTAGGGGTGCCAGAAGCATCATACACACAGTAATAGCTGCAATTGTAGCAGCTCTCATTCTGCGCCATACCGCGTGCCTTGCAGAGATCGTAGCACGGCCCCATTCCTTCACCCTGAGAGGCGAAAGTCGGTACGGTACCCCCACAGAGGCAACTTTTTTTGTGGCGCCCATCTATTGGCACGGAATCGCTGTCGGTTGCCGCAAGTGCAGCAATGGCCAAAAATACAGCGGTAAATATCACGGCAAAAATTACTGCCGCCCATGCAGCAGCTTCAATAGCCGCCGTAACGACCCCTCCACAGTACCACGGAATATGCGCATCACCAATACTTGAAAGAATTTTGCCGGCAATACAACCGGCTAGTTTGCCACTGATTACAGTATCCCACGCAATAAACGCCGGGTCACCAGGCCCACTGTTGAACGGTGGCCCACACCAACAATCAATATCATGCGTGATGCAGCAATCGCGAATATTTAGTACTACGGTATTGCCGCACGTGTAATTTAATGTAACAGTATTTCCTATGAAGGTGCACTTCATGTCTTGGGCTGGAGACATGTCCATTCCAGAGGGGGTGCAATCTCCATTCAAGGGAGAGCTGCCGATAGCGGCTTCGTGTACCGTCATGTTCGATCCAACGTTCGTTCGAGAACGCTGGAGAGTGGTGAGCAATTGATGTTGAGCGAAAATTCCCGCCCAGAAGCCAAGAGCGATATCCGAAAGAGTTGCGCTTCGTGGTATTGGAGGTGGGATTACAACGGCATCTGTGTAGGGTGTTAATCCTGTTGTGTCATATCTCCACCCTGCCTGAGGGTCTAAGGTTAGCATGGCCTCGACAGGCTCCGAATTTCCGGGCATATCTACACTGAGACGAATTCGGCTCAGTCCGATCATACTGGCCCGGAGCTCGGAAGTACCCAGTTCCCCGACAAATGTCCAGACAAGATCAGCCGCCTGACTCCTTGTAGGGGGTAGTGAGGCCGTGGATGACCCTTTACATTTTCCCCCGCACGTACAACTCCCTCCATTCTGGCACGAATGTCC
>JAKAIL010000049.1 GCA_021825235.1 Bacteroidota bacterium
TCGGACGCGTATTGAAACCGGTCGCGATGACGGTAACCATAATCTCCTCTTCCATGGACTCATCCAGCACCGCACCGAAGATAATATTCGCGTCGTCGCCGGCGGCGTCATGAACAATCTGCGTGGCCTCGCTCACTTCGAGCAGCGACATGGAACGTCCACCCGTAATATTCACGAGGACTCCCTGTGCGCCCTGAATCTTCACGCCTTCGAGCAACGGCGATGAGATCGCCTGCTCCGCCGCAATCGCGGCGCGATGTTCGCCACGACCGAGGCCGGAACCCATAATGGCATCGCCCATTTCGCGCATGACCGTCCGAACATCGGCAAAGTCCACGTTGATATAGCCGTGGCGCGTGATGAGTTCGGAAATCCCGCGCGTGGCATTGTAGAGCACCTGATTCGCAAGTGAAAATCCATCGAGGAACGAAGTGCTGTTCTCGACCAGCGCGAGCAACTTTTGGTTTGGAATAACGATAAGCGTATCGACATTCCGCCGCAGTTCCTCGATGCCTTCTTCCGCCTGCTTCATACGGCGTTTACCCTCGAATTGGAACGGCTTGGTAACGATTCCAACGACGAGCGAACCCGCGGACTTTGCGATGCCTGCCACCGTGGCCGCGCCTCCGGTACCGGTACCACCGCCCATGCCGGCTGTAACGAAAACCATGTCACACGAAGCAATCATATCGGCAATTTCTTCACGGTCTTCTTCGACGGCTTTACGGCCCACTTCGGGATCGGCCCCGGCGCCCAAGCCGCGCGTCAGGTTCTTGCCAATCTGAAGTTTAAACGGCGCCGCGCTTTTTTCGAGCGCCTGCACATCCGTATTCAGGACGCAAAATTCCACTCCTTCGAGACCTTTATTGATCATCGAATTTACCGCGTTCGATCCGCCGCCGCCGATGCCGACAATCCGGATCTTCGCGCCATATTGCTGTTTCGTATCGAGTTCAATCATAGTACGTGCTAAGTGCTAAAGTGCTGAAGTGCTGGGTTTAAATTAGATAATGTTTGGCTGAGTGGCCGGTGCCGAGCGCTCCGCGGCGCCCCGCGCGTAGCACTCAGCACTTTTTAGAGTTGTTCAAACCATTCTTTCATACGGGAAAAAATCGTTCCGGACTGACCCGGCATGGCTTCTTCGGCCGGTGCGTACAGAGCGTCTTCCATCACTTGCGGCTCTTCCACGTAGGGCGCCGGCGAATGATGTTTGAAGGCATACAGCACCAGGCCAACGGCCGTGGAAAATACGGGCGATTCGACTTCCTTGACGAGCCCTGCGCCGAATCCCATCGGCATTCCAATCTTGACCGGCATTTGGAAAATTTCTTCTGCCAGTTCCCGGGTGCCGTTCGTCATCGAGCCACCGCCTGTGAGCACGACGCCGGCGGAAAGGTGCCGCGCATATCCCGAACGCCGGATTTCTGCATACGCGAATTCCAAAATTTCTTCCATACGCGGCTGAATGACTCGGGCAAGTACCGATTTCGCAATTTCTCGCGGCTTGCGGCCTGCAAGACCCGGAAGCTGGATCACTTCGTCCCGCAAGATATGCGAGACGACGGCGCAGCCGCTTTCCCGCTTCAGGCGTTCGGCCTGATCGCCTAAAATTCCAAGGCCTTTGCGAATATCGTCCGTAACTTTTTGTCCGGCGATACCAATCACGGCCGTGTGCCGAATGGTGCGTTCTTCGAAGACGGCAATGTCCGTCGTGCCACCGCCAATGTCGACGAGGGCAACGCCCACCTCTTTCTCCTCATCATCCAAAACGGCATAGCTGGAAGCGAGTGGTTCGAGCACGATGTCCCGTACGCGAAGCCCGGCACGCTCGACACAATTATGGATGTTTTGCACGGCAGTGACAAGACCATTGATAATGTGAACGCTGGCTTCGAGCCGCACGCCCGACATTCCGATCGGTTCGAAAATACCGTCCTGACCGTCCACGATATATTCCTGCGGAATGACGTGGAGAATCTTGCGATCGGCGGGCAAATGAACGCGCTTCGTATCCTCGATCAGGCGTTCGACATCGTCCTCCGTAATCGTTCGTTCGGCATTGGAGATCGTAACGACGCCGCGCGATTGGAACGATTGAATGTGATCGCCCGCAATTCCGACGACGACTTCACGAATCTTTACGCCGCTCTGCGATTCCGCCTCGGAGATTGCGCGCTCGATAGACTTTACCGTCTTCTCGATATTGGTTACAACACCGCGAGAGAGTCCATCGGCCGGCGCGTGCCCCACGCCAAGAATGGTCATCATCTCCGGCTCCCGGAGCGAAACGGCCGCGACGATGGCACAGACCTTCGTCGTCCCGACATCGAGTCCGACAATGATTCGCGCAGGGTCGAGGCCATTTGGAACTCCAATCATCGGAGCGGAATTGAGTGGCGAAGCGCCAGAAGCTGGCCGGAGTGCTCGGTCGTCCATAGGCAGTATCTCAGTTTGTGGTTCGAGGGATGGATCGTGTCGTGATCGCATTCGTTGCATAGTGGGCATTGGTTGGTTTACGTTGTGGAGCCGGAGCGCCGGGGGCCCCGGCTTGTTCCGTTCCTGTCGATTTCTGTTTCAAAACTATTTGGCCATTGAAGCGGGCATCCACATAAAGGACCCGCCCCATCAAAATGGACTGCTGCAATCCGTCCTTCCAGGCTCGCGCGAGTAACTCGAGCTGGCGGTTGAAGAGCGGCTCGCTGTATTGGGGCGCTGTGCCGGCTTGTTCTTCGAGCGAGGTCCGGAACGCATGCGCGAATGGCGAACCGATAAAGATCGGCGTTTGTGTTGCGCTCGTGTAGATCACGTAGTCACCGGTTGGTGTACGGTGAAGTTCTCCAATCGCATTGGCCAATCTCGCGGAATCGAGCGCCCCGATTAGCGTCACCAGCTGCGCCATTGCCTGATATCCGGCGGTATCGTGTTCGCTCACGCCGGAAAGCAATGGTACTTGGAGCAACGTAGCAGGATTTCGCAATCCGGCAATGAGCTTTGGCCGGAGGAGCTTTCCATCACGGTCCACAATGAAAGCCTCGTTCGTGGAATCCGAACGCAATAGCGCAACCGGCTTGCGTTCCTGAATGCTGATGACCAACGTCGGCGGGTCCAACTCGCGCCAGACATGCGCGGAGCGAATGAGCGAGTGCTCGCGAAGGCGCTGTTCGATGTGCGTGAGATCGATACGATAGAAGGGCACGTCCCAGTGGACATCCGCCAACGCGAGAATTTCCTTTTTGCTAAGGAGCGAAGCCCCTTCGATCCGAATCTTCGCAAGTTTGAGGTCCTGATCGGAGCGAGAAGCAAAATACCAAATGGTCCCGAACACCGCAAGCGCCACCGCAAAAATAATCGCGGGCCATTTCGAGCGTTTCCAGCGGGGTTCCTCGGGTTCCGGCCCTGCTTCGAGCGGCATCGATTCCTCGAAATAATACTCTGGGGGAATTACTGTATTGGTGTCTGGTACCTCCGGAATCGGTGGCTGCTCCGGAGCATCGTTTTCCGGAGTTTCTCGCGGTCCCTCGCTGGCAGAAGATTGTCCGAGCAATTCACGATCCGCCGCTTTGGAAGTCCGAAGCGCGCGCAGAAAATCGTCCGGTTCCCGTTCCGGGAGATTGACGAATTCTTTCCGTTCGATTGGCTGGATCGTTAACTTCATAACAAACTACACTCCCGCTTCCCCGAAAGAAAGCCATGAAGGTTCGCCCGGCTTGTGCAAAGCCGTCGTTCGCTGAAAAATGAAATTAGTGGGCTTCTATCGGTGCCTCGGAGGAGACACCCTCGAATAGCTGGCGCTATTCCTGTTCAAGCAATTCTTTTGGTCCCGGAGCCGGCGTTTCTTCTTCGTTCCCTTGCATCGTTTCCTCCGGCACGACGTCCTCCGCATTCGATTTTGGATAGCCGGATTGTTTCTCTTCCATCGGGCGGAAGCTTAGACCATAAATCCATCCTTCATCCTTCACGCGAGGATCACGGTATATCGCGGGATGGTATTGCCGGATGGGAGAATGGCGGTGTTTACCGTTAATTCGCTGCTCGGTCCGCACCATTCCGATGAGCGTAAAGATCGCTTCACGCGCCAGCGCATTGGTTCGAGCAATCCGCCGAATGGTGGGGGGAATTTCCCAGCCAGCATCCTCATAATTATCGAAGATCGTTTCGAGGTCTTCGGGTTTGGGAATCTCTCCATCGCGAAAGAGCCACGGCAATGTTTCCGCGATGGTCACCTGTTTTGGTTCCATCATGGGCCACACGCCAAGGCGCTTGCCACCCGCTTCCAGCAGCTGATCGAGCAGTGCCATGCCCAGTAGCGCGTCGCGGCCACGAATATTCCCGTTAAACTCATAACGGCTCGTAAGTCGATTGTATCCAATCTGCATGGTGCTCATCACATCATCGCCCGCCAGGCGGCGAAGGGGAAGATCGGTATGCCGAAACCGCTCTGCCATCGAACGCTGCTCGTGTGGCGCGAGGCCCTTGTGTCCGGAACTCCATCCCCAATCATCGAATCGGCGATTGCGCTGCAACTTGCCACGCGGAGCGGTCGGATCCAACTGCGACTCTCGATAGCGCCCAAGCCGCTCCACCCACAGGCGAATGCCATCATCGACATTCTTTTTCAAGTCCTCTCGAACTTTATGGACCATGCCGCGCCAATCGGCAATGCCTTCGGTCGTCCGAAGAAATTCGAGAAAGGTCGCGGGATAACTAAAGTTAAAATTCAGCAGGACGAGCCCCGCATTCAACGCAAGGATTCGTTCCTGAATTTCTTTGCGGGTATGGACTCGATCGAGCGTTTCCAGGACAATCCAATTACCATCCACGCTGGCTTCCGCCCAGATGAGTTCGGCCGGCTCACGCCCACCGGACCAACTGACCGTCACAAATCGAGTAAAGCGTCGCGTAAGCGGGTTCCCATGTTTTCGCTTCGCTCTTTTGGGGGCATTCTTCCGTGATTTTGCCGAACGCCGAGCAGTACCGCGGACCATCGCACGCGGGCGTTCCTCCGTGGCTTCGTTCACGTGTGCTTCCTCCGATGAAGCTATAGTTTGTTCGAGTTGGTCGCTACTGTTCATCCGTCCCATCATTATGCCTCCAGCGCTGGTGAAGGCTCCACGGTTCGCGTCCATTCCAGAATTTGCGGCGCGGCCTCGGTCACACTGCCTGCGCCGAGTGTGAGCACAACATCGCCTGGCTGAACTATATTTCCTACCATTTTCACAAGATCGTCGGGCGTATTCACGCGATAGATTGCCGTCATTCCCGAAACGCGAGCCGCTTCCGCAATAAGGTCGCTCGTAACGCCCGGAATCGGAGCCTCCCGCGCGGGATAAACATCGAGCAGGATGGCAACGTCTGCATCGGATGCCAGCACTCGACCAAAGTTCTCCGCAAAATCACGAGTCCGGGAAAACGTATGGGGCTGAAAACAGGCGATCAGCCGGCGCCCCGGATAAATATTGCGCGCAGCCGAAAGCGTTGCGCGCACTTCCGTTGGATGGTGGGCATAGTCGTCTATCACTAAAATTCCATTGGCTTCCCCCAGTACCTCGAACCGGCGCTCGGCCCCTCGAAAACGTTTCAGCGCATGCAGCGAAATTTCGAGCGGGATGGAAAGCACATCGGCTACGGCAATCGCCGCCAGCGCATTCTTTATATTATGTTCTCCCGGGACGTGCAGCTCTAATTCCCCCACGATTTCTCCAGCCCGCAGAAGCACGGCGCGCGTTCGTTGCGCGGAGAGTTGTAATTCCACAGCCCGGTATTTTGTCTCCGAAGAATGAAGCCCATACGTCACAATGCGCTTGAGCAGGCGCGTCGTTATTTCACGGACCAGTGGTTCATCGATGCACACAATCGCATACCCGGTTTGAAAGGTCGAAGGCCCCTGATTCGCAAACTGGACAAACGCGTCTTTCAGCGATTCGACATCGCCGTATATGTCCAGGTGTTCCGGTTCCAGCGAGGTAATAACTGCAATATAGGGCTGGAGCGTCAGGAAACTTCGGTCATATTCATCGGCTTCGGCAACGGCAATCTTCCCGGCTCCGGCGCGGGAATTTTTATTACCCAGCTCACGGACGCTTGCGCCTGCGAGTACCAACGGGTCCAACTTTGCTTCGATCAGAATCGAAGCGATCATACTGGTAACCGTCGTTTTGCCATGCGTTCCAGCCACTGCGACGAGCGCATGGTCCCCGAGCACTTCCGCCATAAAATCGGCCCGGCGAACCAGCCGGATTCCGCGGTGAATCGCTTCGGTCCGTTCCACATTTTCCGGCCGGATGGCAGAGGAATACACGACCAGATCGGCATTATCAATATGCGATGCGGTGTGGCCAACCCACACTTTCGCTCCCAGCGACTCGAGTTCCGCCGTTTTTGCGCTTGCAACGGAATCGCTGCCGGTAACGGTGATGCCTCGCAGAAGCAATATTTCCGCAAGGCCGCTCATTCCGGCACCACCGATTCCGATGAAATGGACGTGTTGCACTCTGGAGGATATCATTTATGCGCGTGCCCTGCGTGGTACACGGTTCACCACTAACGGCCCGGACCACTCGCGCAATTCCGAAAGCAATTTGCGGCCACGCTCGAAATTTGCCAGACGAATACGGACCGACCGCCGCTCTTCTTTCAACCGAATTCGAACAGTGCGAACTCGGCGGACGGGCCTGCCACTGGCCGGACCAATCTGTACCGAGGCGATCTGTTCCCGTTCAATAGTCCGCGCGCGAACGCGACTGGTGAAATGGATCGCATGCTGTGTTACTTCAATCTGGCGTCGCATGAATAGATTGTATAAAAGCGCCACTGCGGCAAGCAGCGTGATCGCCGAAAGCAGCAGCAAGATCGGGTCCTGCCAAAGCGAAAGGGAAGTCTCCCAATGCGCAATCGAGCGGATGAGAAGATACAGTACCAACGTCGCAGCATAAACTGCGATGGACTGGTACAAAAAATCTAATCGTGCGCGATAGATGTGCTTCTCTTCGTCCATTCTATTTACCGCTGGTTTAATAACCACGTCGCGACTACTTTGGAGGCATCGGGATTATCTCGTTGCTTCATAGCTTGTGCCATCGTTCGAAGCTCGTCTGTATTGCTAAGTAATGCTAATACCGTTTCTGCCAGTTTGTTCCTCACTTCGGCGTCCGTCAGCACGATAGCCGCCCCACCCTGTTGAAATGCCCTCGCATTGTGTTCCTGATGATTAGCCATTGCTCCCGCCCACGGAACGAGCACTGCTGGTTTTCCCAGCCGCGCCAGTTCCGCGAGCGAAGAGGCCCCGGCACGGCACACCACGAGGTCCGCCGCACGATAGGCTCCTTCCATATCGTAAATGTACTCTGTGATACGAACGTTCGCTATCCCTTCAAATTCCTGTTGGAGTGCAGAAACATTCGCGGAGCGTCCGGTTTGCCAAAGCACGTTATAGCCGTGCTCCACAACGCTGCGCGTAGCGGTCCGCATGGCATCGTTAATCGGGCCGGCACCGAGCGAGCCGCCAAAAACGAGAATGGTAGTGCGCGAGGCCTCGAGGCCGAACGAAGTGCGAGCGGCTTCTTTCGATTGTCGGTCGTCCGAAGCGCTCATCCCCCCGAGGCCTGCGCGCACTGGAGTTCCGCAGACGGTCGCGGAACCCGAAAGTCGTTTTGGGAAGCTCGCCAGCGATTCCGGGTAGGCAAGAAATAATTTGCTTGCAACGCGCGCAAGAAACGTATTGGAACTTCCCGGTAGTGAATTAATTTCAAGCAATGCAATCGGCACATGCATCGCCCAGGCGGCAAGACCGACTGGCACGCTTAAATAGGCCCCCGCGCCAAGCATGGCGGAAGGTTTTTCTCTCACCATAAGCCGGATGCAGAACAGCACGGCTTTGGTGAACTTCCATGGAAATGACACCAGCGATGAGAATGACTTGCGCGGCGCATGGATATTGATTGCAGTAAATGGAAAGTTCGCTCTGGGAACTTCCCGAGATTCGATGCGATCGCGCGTTCCCACGAATACGATTCGTATCTCCGGCTGCTCGCGCCGAATTTCTTCGGCAATTGCCAGGGCGGGGTATAGATGTCCGCCAGTCCCGCCTGCCGCAATGAGGATCGTCTTCTCAGGCAATGGCTTCCTCGCTTTCCCGCGGATGGAAAAATTTCGTAAGCCGTTCCCCAAAGGAGATGCGTGGCGGCTTGGGAAGGGTCACGGCATACTTTGAGATGTTCAGTAACATCCCTACGGCGGCGGCACTAAAAATCATGCTGGTGCCGCCATAACTCACGAATGGCATGGGAAGTCCGGTTACCGGCATCAGACCAACATTAACAAAGGCATTGATGAGCGCATATACGGCAATAGTCATCGTAATACCGAAGGCCGCATAGCGGCCAAAGGCATCGGGCGCGTGTTTCGCAATCTGAACGCCCCGTACGATAATAAATGCGAATACCACGAGGAGCAGAGCTGCTCCAATAAAACCATATTCCTCGCCAATGACGGAATAGATAAAATCCCCATAGGATTCGGGAAGGAAAAACATACTTTGGCGCGACTGCCCGATGCCCACCCCAAAAATCCCGCCATTACCAAAAGCCAGCAGCGCCTGGTTCGTTTGATATGCCACTTGCGAGGTGTGGTCCGTGTGATGCCCCACAAATGCCAGCATACGTTGCACGCGATAAGCAGCCGTCAGGAAGTACACCCCGCCACCGAACAAGGCAAGCATGCCTGTTGAAATCATATATTTCAACGGCACCTGCGCAACATAGAGCATGCCAAAGGTAATGATCATGAGCACACCGGCCGTGGACATGTTGGGCTGCTTGGCAATCAGCGCCGCGGCCGCAACGGCCCACAAGAGAATGGGAAGGAATGCCTTCTTAAAATCTCCGATGATCTCCTGCTTCGCGGCACACAACGCCGCAACGTGTAGGACGAGGGCGAACTTGGCAAACTCTGCAGGTTGGAAACTGAACGGTCCTAACGCCAGCCAACGCCGTGCGCCAAGTTCTCGGTGTCCAGCAACCAAAACCACCACCAGCAGAAAGAGCGAGGAAAGCATGATCCATTTCGTGTTCTTCTCGAATTTGTGGTAATCCACTTTCGTGAACACGATCAGCGCGACGAGCGACAGGAACACTTTTTTCGCATGCGTAAAAAGCATAGACTCGCTGGCGCCCATTTTGGCGGCGCTGAACGAGGCACTCGCCGAATACACGAACGCCAGGCTTGCGAGCAAAAGACCGGTCACGGTCAAAAACAGGCTAAGGTCAGCGGTTCGTTGAGGTTTCATACGTGAGTTATTTTTGCAAAAGTCTAGTTAAAATTGGCCCGAAGATTTCTTCATTGCAGATGTCTCCGTTAACCTTTCCAGTTAGTTCGGCTAACCAGTTTTCTAGCTCTGCCACCCTGATCAGTGTAATTTGTGTATACACTCGATCGGCACAAAATGTTAAACTCGATCCGTAAAGGCTTTGGGCCGAGTCGGTGTGCGCATATGGCCATATCGCATCGATTTGGGCTTCGCGGTATTTCCGCCAAGCCTGTTGTGCTCTTTCAAAATGTTTGGCAGCAATCGGATCTGGATCTCGAAATACATCTGCATTACCGTGCCTGATTTGCATAACGATGGAATCATAGACGACATCGAGTTCACTGTCTGTGGTTCGAACAGTAATATTTGCAGCCTGCATCAGGTCATACGTACTCTGAGCTTCAACAGCACCAGTGCAATATAATAGTCCGAGAAAAGCGGTGAATAAAGTAGGTCGAAGTTTCATATTATTCAAGTCCATTCACCAATTCCTTAAAAACCTTCCCACGGTGCTCGTAATTATCGAACATATCGAAGCTGGCGCAGGCGGGCGATAAGAGAACGACATCGCCCGGCGCTGCCGCTTCTTTCGCTAATCGCACGGCTTCTTCCATCGACATTCCGGCGGAGTAGATCGGCTTCATCTCTTTGAAAAATTTCTCGACTTTCTCCGCGCCTTTGCCAACGGTGACGATCGCTTTCACATGCTTCTTCACAAGTTCGGCGATCTGCGAATAATCGTTGCCTTTGTCTTTGCCACCCAAAATGATGATTATTGGCTCCTTAAAACTTCCCAGGGCATAATAGACGGAATCGACGTTCGTCGCTTTGGAATCGTTATAATACTTTACTCCGCCCAGTTCTCGCACGAATTCGATCCGGTGCTCGACGCCTTTGAAACTCCGGAGCGTCTCGCGAATCGCATCGTATTCCACGCCGATCACGCGCGTCATAAGCGCGGCTGCCATAGCATTCATCAAATTGTGCGGGCCGGGAATGCCGATCTCGCTACGGTTGATCAGCACTTCTCGCTCGCGGCCTATGCGAAGAATGACATTGCCATCGATCAGGAAGGCTCCCTGCTTGAGTTCTTCTTTCAGCGAAAATCCCAACGCGCGAATGTTCACGGTTTCCGCGCAGTTGCGGCAATTTTCGTCGTCATAATTATAGACGAACGTGTCGTAACCCTTCTGATTTTCGACAATGCGGTATTTCGATTGAATATACGCTTCGAAATTCTTGTACCGGTCTAAATGGTCCGGCGTAATATTCAGCAGAGCGGATATTTTTGGACGGAATTCGTCTATGGCATCCAATTGGAAGCTGGAGACTTCCAGGACGACAATCGTTTTTTCGCCTTTCGCCTGATCGACAATTTCTGAAAACGCAACGCCAATGTTCCCGGCTACGAAGGTATTCCAACCGCCGCATTTCAGGATTTCACCAACCAGCGTCGTTGTGGTCGTTTTACCATTGGTTCCGGTAATGGCGACGATCGGCGCTTCACATTCATCGAAGGCGATTTCAATCTCACTTAAAACTTTAATTCCTCTCTCGCGTGCCAGCTTTATAATAGGAGCATCGACCGGCACGCCGGGACTAAGTATGACATAATCCGCTTCGAGCACACGGTGCGTGTTGTCACCAAACTCATACTCGACGCCGATTTCACTTAGTTCGCGCGCGGCCTCCTCGAATTTCGATTGCTTTCCTTTCTCCGAGAGAAACACTTTTGCGCGGCGCGTTTTGAGCAAGCGAGCAACCGCAAGGCCGGATTTCCCGGCACCTAAAATCGAAAAGCGTTTGCCACGTATTAGCATAGTAGTGGAGCGTGAATAGTAGAGAGTGAATCGTGAAAGAATTCGTTATCGTGAACTCAAGTCGAGCCGCTCTCCACTATCCACTATCATCTAACTTTGAAGGTTGTCAGAGCCAGGATCGCCAGGATAATCGCGGCGATATAGGCGCGCGTGACAATCTTGGATTCGGCCCATCCACAGAGTTCGAAGTGATGGTGCAACGGTGCCATTCGAAAAATACGCCTCCCTTCGCCATACATTCGACGCGATAGCTTGAAATATCCCGTCTGCAAAATGACCGAGATGGATTCCAGGAAAAATATCCCACCCACGATAGGAAGCACAAACTCTTTTTTACAGAGGACCATAAGGGTTCCCATCGCGCCTCCCAACGCCAGCGAACCCGTATCGCCCATAAACACTTCCGCCGGATGTGCGTTGTACCACAGGAACCCGAGTGAGGCGCCGACGAGCGCCGAACAAAAGACCGTTAACTCACCGGCTCCTTTCAGGTATGGAATATTCAGGTAATCGCTCATTTGCAGGTTCCCGGAAACATAGGCAATGATTCCGATGGGAATAAATGCTATGGCCACGGTCCCGGCGCTGAGGCCATCGAGTCCGTCCGTCAGGTTCACGGCATTCGAGGTTGCCGTAATTACCAGGATGACAAAAATCACATAGAACACCGGTCCAAACTCAAAGACTAAATCTTTAAAAAATGGTACCGTGGTAGAAGTGCGAATATCCACGCCGGCATATTTAAAGAGACTCGGAGAATAAAGGATCGTGATTGCCACGAGCAAACCGACGGCAATCTGGCCCATTATCTTATACCGCCCGATTAATCCTTTACGCTTTTTCTTTACAACTTTGAGATAATCATCCAAAAAGCCAACCCCGCCAAGAAAGAGTGTAGCGAGGACGATTAGAATGATGAAGAGGTTGCCTACATCGCCCCAGAGCAACGTAGGAATGATGATCGAAATCAGAATAATAAGCCCGCCCATCGTGGGCGTGCCAGCTTTCGCCAGATGCTGTTTTGGCGCTTCCACTTTTCCCTGCTCACCGATCTGCAACTCCTTCAATCGCGCAATGATCCGTGGGCCGCTCCACAAGCTGAGGGCAAGCGCCGTCATCGCCGCCAAGGCGCTCCGAAACGTGAGATAGCGAAATAAATCGCCGCCGGGTGGCGTGAAGGCCCGGTTGATCCAATTGAATAAATAATAAAACAATGTTCCTGTACCGAGTAATGAGTACCGAGTAACGAGCAGAGAAGGATTCTCTTGTTACCCGTTACTACTACGCTGTTTACATTTTCTGAAGCAAATCCAACACTTCTTCCATTTTCATTCCGCGCGAACCTTTCAGGAGCACCGTGTCCCCCTCCCGAAGCAAATCGCGGAGCGATTTCACCAGGTCCACTTTGGTCGCGAAGTAGGAATCGTGTAACCCATCTCCGTTTGCTCGCGCCGTGCGATAGGCTTTCCAGGCAAGCTGCATATCCTTACCGGTAAATAGAAAATGATCGATTGGAAACTCCGCAATCTTCCGTCCCAGCGCGCGATGCTCCCGTGCAGACGCTTCCCCAAGTTCGAACATATCTCCCAGCACCGCAATGCGCCGCCCGGACGACGGAAAATTGGTTAACGTTTGCACGGCGGAAAGCATGGAATCCGGATTGGCATTATACGCGTCGTTCAGTATCGTGATGCCATTCAGGTGCGAGACCTCCAGCCGCTTATCGTGCGGGCGAAAGTTCTCGATCTGTGATTTTAATTCGCTTCTGCGTATCTCGAAATGAAACGCAACGGCAGATGCTGCCGCAATCATATTCGGAGCATAATCGGCGACAAGGTGTGTCCGCACCTTAAATGACTTGCGGTTACACTCGACGCGCAATTCGAGCCGGCCATCTTTGGCATAGCCGATACGGTGTGCCGCCACATCGGAATGAGCAGCACCTTCCAGTCCGCTATAGGTAATCGCGCGATCTCCAAACTGCTTCGCAGCCATGCGGAGATGTGCATCGTCCATATTGACAAATACCGAACCACTGTGCTCCCATACATAGTCAAAGGCCGCTTTTTCTTCTCGCGCTACACCACTCAGGTCCTTAAAAAATTCCAGGTGTTCCCGGCCAATGTTCGTAATAAGCGCATGTGTCGGCTGAGCTACCTTACATAACCAGGCGATCTCTCCGGGATGATTGGTCCCAATTTCGATTACAGCAATTTGGTGTCCCTCGCGCAGACGAAAGATCGTGTGCGGCACGCCGATCTGATTGTTGAAGTTCGCCTCGTTTTTCAATACGTCCAACTCCTGCGAAAGCACATGCCCGATGAGTTCCTTCGTGGTGGTTTTGCCATTCGAGCCAGCAATGACCAGGACTGGAATATCGAACTTTCTTCGATAGATTGCGGCAAGTTCCCCAAATGCATCCATCGGACTTTGGACCACGAGCATTGGCAGAATTAGATGCTTACTCTTGTGCTGCGTAAACCATCGTTCGCTCACGATGGCTGCCAGCGCTCCTTCCTTCGCAACCTGTTCGAGATATTCGTGCCCATCGAAATTGGGACCGGTGAGGGCAATAAAAAGATCCCCGAATTTCAGCGTTCTCGAATCGGTCGAGGCATCTCGAAACGTGTGCGAAGCTCCTAACTCGTGCAGGCCGGCTTCGTGGATAAAAGGAAGCTCAAGAAGGTCCTGAACCGTAATATTCAAGTCTAACCGCTTTCTGCTAAAGATGAAGGCGGCCGGTTACCCGGCAACCGGTACATATCGGGGATGCTTATTAACAGCACCAAAGGCCGGGAGCACTCCCAAAATACTTTATCTTTAGCGTTTATCCCGAAAATTTCAGGACTTCTTCTCGGTCATCGAAATGGCGGCGTTCAGGCCCAATAATTTGGTAGTTTTCGTGTCCCTTCCCTGCAATGAGGACGAAATCGGCACGATGAGCCATGGAAATGCCCATTTCGATGGCTTTTGCCCGGTCTGCTTCTTTTTCAACCCGAAAGCGCAGCGCCCAGGAAATTCCGCCGAGAATATCTTCTATTATAGATTGTGGATTTTCCGAGCGTGGATTATCGCTTGTTATAATTACGTGATCGGATAACCTTGCGGCAATATCGCCCATCTGGGGCCGTTTGCCATGATCGCGATCGCCACCGCAGCCAAAGATCGTAATAATCTTTCCGCCATCCGGTCGAATTGCTCGCAAGGTTTCGAGCACATTTTCGAGCGCATCCGGAGTGTGAGCGTAATCGACAATGGCTGCCGCTCCGCTTGGAAGCTCGATTCGATCGAACCGTCCACGGGCGGGTTTAACATCGCGAATATGCTGCGCAAGAAGTTCGAGCGAGCAGCCTTCTACCCCAAAATACAGTGCGCTTACCGCCGCCAGCACATTTTCTACATTGAACGCACCAACCAACGGCGACTCGAAGATTGCCCGTTCTTCCGAATATCGTTTCTCGATACGGAACTGGGTGCCTTCACTGGAAAGCTTGGCATCACAGGCCATGAGGTCCGCGCGGACCGCTTTCGATTGCTGGCAAATTCCATAGGTGTGCACATTCGCGGTGGTATCCTGCACGATATCGAGTCCTCGGGAATCGTCCGCATTCGTAATGGCAACCGCCGTGTCTTTCAGTCCATCGAACAGCTTCTTCTTGGCGTCGAAATAGGCTTTCATCGTGTGATGGAAGTCGAGATGGTCCTGGGTGAGATTGGTAAAAACGGCAATGTCAAAATCCAGCGCAGCAACACGTTCGAGCGCCAATGCGTGGGAACTCACTTCCATGACGCACGTCGTTATTCCTTCCTCCACCATACGCGCGAGCAGTTCGGATATATCTCGCGATTCCGGAGTGGTATGGGTTGCCGGCAGCTCGTTATCGCCGATATGAATTCCCGTAGTCCCAAGCAGCCCAACGTGTTCTCCTCGTGCAGCCAGCAACTGACGAATAATGTGGGTCACGGTCGTCTTGCCATTCGTACCGGTTACCCCAATCAATCGTAATTTGGTACCGGGAAATCCAAATGCCTGTTCGGAAAGATAGGCAAGTGCGCGTCGCGAATTCTTGACCAATAAACGCGAAACATTGGCATGCTTAGCATCTTCTCTTGTAAATGCCGCGTCCTCTTCCAGCACAATGGTTTGTGCTCCCTTTGCGACGGCCTGGGAAATAAACTGGTGCCCATCCGTGGCGTAGCCGCGAATGGCAACGAAGGTATCTCCTGGCGTAACACGCCGGGAATCATATTCGGGCCGCGAGAGATCGGCCTTCCCCGGATGATCACTCATCCATACATCGAGAAGGCCGATCTCTTTTGGCCAGGGATGATTGCTCATCCCTGCATGATTGCTCATGCTTGCATGATTGCTCATGCTATTTTGCTCACTTAATTTCATTTTTCAACGAACGCCGCTTTAACTGGGGAGTGATTACAGTTGAACATCCTGAATTCTGAATGATGATATCGAACCGAACAAATTTCGTTCGTCATTCATCATTCAGAATTCACCTCATTCACTGTTCTTCTCCAAAGAGCGAAAGCGTTGGGCTTCCGACTGTTTCGCTTAGATTGAGCCGCGCTCCGGCTTCCGGGAATTGCTGTGTTACGGTTCCCGAACCGGTCAGTTTTACGCGGAATCCCTCGGCGGATGCCAGCTTAATCGCACGTACCATCGGCATCCCGACAAAATCGGGCGCTGCCTCGCTGGCCAGTGTTGCTGGTGTTTGCTGCTCCGCATTGGGTTTTGCTAAGACGAAGCGGACGGTATCCCCTCCACACTTTTGTACATCGGCGATAATGTCGTCCGCCGAATTGTTATTATTCGTTCCTTTCACGATAAATCCCTGGCTTGCCAGCAGGGTCCGCCCTTGTTCCTCGGTCAATCCACGCACTTCCCAAATGGGCCGGTCGGGCTCATCATTTTCGATGGGCACGCCATCGATATCCACGACGCCATCGGCAATAAGCGGAGTGGGCGCCGGAGCGGTTCGAGCTTCGGGCGGAAGCTCATGTTTCAATTCGAGAATGTTCATCGCGATCTCCCTGAAAATCGGACAGCTTACGGTGGCCGCAAAATACCCATTGTGCGGCGAGCGCAGAATCACACTGATAAGGTACTGAGGATTATCCGCCGGGAAAAAACCGGTAAAACTTGCAGTGTAATGTTCTTTGGACCAATGACCGTCCACCAATTGCTGAGCGGTTCCCGTTTTGCCGGCAATGTCCACGCCTTGGATGCGAGCCGCTGTGCCCGTGCCGGAATCGACCACACTCTCCATCAAATTGATAACGGTGCGGCACGTTTGCGCGCTAACGACGCGCCGTATTTCCTGTGGCTCTGTGACAACCGTTCCTTCCGGGCCATCGCGTTTCATAATGATGTACGGCTTCATCATCCTCCCCATGTTGGCAACGGTCGCATACGCGGTTGCCATTTGGATAGGCGTTGCCGTAAGCTCATAACCAAAGGCCATGTAGCGTTTGGAGTTTGCGTCCCACTGCGCAGGAGTATGCAGCAAGCCGCGGACTTCTCCGGGCAGGTCGATGCCAGTATAATTCCCAAGCCCAAAATCCCGCAGATATTTATAGAACCGGCGCTTATCCAGCCGGTCTGAAATTTTTGCGAACGAGATATTGCTGGACACTTCCAGCGCCTGACGGAACGTCAGCGAATCGTACGAGTGGTCGTCACGTATTCTTACTCCGGGTGTGGGAATCCAGGTCCCATGCTCCGCATAAATTTTGTCCGTGGGTTTAATCACCCCTTCTTCCACGGCAGCGGAAGCAATGAGCACCTTAATCACCGAACCGGGCTCATAGGCCTCGGTAATGGCCCGGTTGCGGAGCATCGTGAAGGACGCGTCGCTAAAATCATTGGGATCGAAATCGGGAACGTTTGCAAGCGCAAGAATTTCTCCCGTCGAGGGACGCATGACAATGGCAATACCGGCCTCGGCATCGGCTTTTTCCACACCGGCCTTTAAAGCCGCTTCCGCAATTTGCTGGATCGACTGGTCGATGGTGAGCGTAATATTCTCTCCATTCTGGGCAGGAACGCGCGGATAGTCCAGATCGGGACGAAGATACCCGCGGCCATCGCGTTGCATGACCTGGTATCCGTCCCGGCCGGCAAGCGCGCGATTGGCAAAAAGCTCGATCCCCGCAAGGCCACGCCCATCGTTGCTTGCAAAGCCCAGGACGTGTGCCGCACGGTCCCCGAAGGCATAATTGCGCCGGGAATCCATTTCACGGATAAGACCGGGATCTTTCACCGAATCGAGCTCCGAGGCACGTTCGAGTGGAACTTCTCGTGCGATCACAATATAGCGCCGGGTAGTATCTGCGAAGATGTGCTCGTAATAACTCGCGGGCTTATCGAACGTCTCGGAAAGAATTGCGGCAAGCTTTGGCTTATTTTTAATGGCCTTGGGATCGACCGCAAATTTGGCGACGAGTTCGTTATCGGCAAGAATAATCCCGTGCCGGTCCAGGATTAGCCCTCGCTTCGCCGAGATCGGCACTTCCATTTTATATTGCTCGGCAGCTTCCGCAGAAAATGCGGCATGGTCCAGCACTTGTAGCTTAAAGAGCTTGGCACCGACGAGCAAAAATGCGAAAAGGAAAATGGCAAGCGCAGTATAGAGCCGGCCATTTTTCCGAAGTGGATTCGGTGGAACCGGAGCTGCAAAGAACCACTGCATAACGCGCTGGTGCCAGGGTTCTTTCGGAGGTGGTGGTGCCGGCGATTGCGAAAGGACGACCGACCCGAGCGGACGCGCTCGAGGGCGCGGCGGCGGGTATGGCGTTCGCGAATCCGGAGCCTTTCGTAACTCCGGTTCCATAAATGGGAATTCGTCCTGATCGCGGTAATTCACTTCCAAACGTTCTATTTAAGCACTACAATATCCTGCCCGCTCGATTCGACCATACCGAGTTTGTTCTCGGCGATAGCGCGAATACGGTCCGGCGCGGAAAGCTCCATTTCTTCCGCGCGCAGTCGAATTAAGTGTTGCTGGTTTTGCGTGATCGTTTGATCGAGCGCATTGCGCTCGGCCGTGAGTTTATTCACTTGCAGTGTATTCCAAATAATCATCACCGCCGATAGCACCACGACTCCGAAAAAAGCAATGACATAGAGCACCGGCATTCGTCGAACGGCTTTCTCGATTTCGCCCGGCACGGGCTTGGGCAGCGTGGCAGTCACCGCCACGGAGCCGGAAATCGAGCGCGGTTTTTCTACCGGCGGCTTTACACCGAGCAGTTCCCGCTCTCCGCTAACATCCGTTATAGCGCGCGGTGCAAATGCAATGGTCGTCATGGCTCTTGTTCCATTCGTTCCGCGGCGCGCAATTTTGCGCTGCGCGCTCGCGGGTTCCGTTCAATTTCTTCGGCGCTGGGCACAATGGGCTTCTTCGTTAGAAGCCGGAGCCGTGCCTGCGCCAGATCAATCCGCGATTTGAGCGCTCCCGTCGAGCCTTCTGCAAATCGCGGCGCGCTCTCCGCGCGAAAAAATTCTTTTACAATCCGGTCTTCGAGCGAGTGATAGGAAACTACCACGATCCTCCCACCGCCGCGTAGCCTCTCGACCGCTTGTTCGAGCGAAGATTTCAGATGGTCCAGCTCGTGGTTCACTTCGATTCGCAATGCCTGAAATATCCGTGAAAGGGTTTCGTTACGTTTGTCTTTCCGAATTCCGGTAGCAATACTATCCGCAAGCTCAGTCGTCGTCTCGATGGTCTT
>JAKAIL010000050.1 GCA_021825235.1 Bacteroidota bacterium
CCGATCTCCGGGGAATTGGTGCGGACCGCGTTCACCGGGATGCTGTCGGCCGGGACCCAAAATATTTCGCTCGACGCGAAAGGGTTACCCAGCGGCACCTATTTCTACATGCTGACAACCGGTAACATCCAGCTTACTCGGCAGTTGAGCCTGATAAAGTAAAGAAATCTTCGGTATTTAATCGTGTGGCCCCGGGAGTGTACTCCCGGGGCCACACGATTTTTGGGATGCTAAGTCGCGGAAGGATTTCCGGGCTGCGTTGTTCTTACGCACGATGGCAAACGACAGTAATGCCCGGTTCTCCGAATTCGATCGGCAGATGATGCTGCGCGCCCTGGAATGTGCGAAGCGGGGCACCGGAAACGTCAGTCCCAATCCGCTGGTGGGATGTGTGCTTACCAACTCCTCAGGGGAAATCATTGGTGAGGGCGCGTATCTCCAATTTGGTGGCCTCCATGCCGAGCCAAATGCCATTCGGGATGCTGAATCGCGTGCCTATTCGGTGCAGGGCGCAACGGTCTATGTTACGCTGGAACCGCACAGTTTCCGGGGTAAGACGCCGCCGTGTTCCACATTGCTGGTCGAGAAGAAGGTTGCTCGGTGTGTTATCGCCACTCCGGACCCGAATCCGCAGGTAAGTGGGAAGGGGATCGAGGAGCTTCGCGCGGCAGGAATCGCCGTGGAGCTTGGGCTGCTGGAAGAGGAATCAAAAGATCTTAACCGGTTCTTTTTCAAGCATATCGTTACGCAGCAACCCTACGTTACCCTTAAACTTGCGATGTCCCTCGATGGACGAACTGCGCTGCAGAATGGGGAGTCCAAATGGATTACGTCCGAGGCTTCGCGCGCAAAAGTCCATGCCTTGCGGGCGGAGCACGATGCGGTGCTCATTGGTACGAAAACTGCTCTCAAAGACAATCCAGCGCTTACGGTTCGTCACGTTCGAGGCCGGCAGCCTTGGCGCATCGTACTCGATACACGGCTGGAATTGCCATCATCGCTGACTGTCCTTAACGATGAGGAGCGGGCAAGGACGATTCTTGTCACCTCGGCAAATGCAATAGCCGATCGCGGAAAGCCATTTGCAGAACGGGGTGTAGAACTGCTTGCGGTGGCTACATCGAACGGGCGGATCGATCTTCCGGCGCTTTTTAATACACTTGGCCGGCGAGGCATTATAAGTATACTCGCAGAAGCAGGCCCCATACTTGCGCAAAGCCTGATAGGATCACAACTTCTCGATGAGTTACAACTCTTTTATGGTCCTTTGCTTTTTGGCAGTGATGCACAGGCGGCGATTGGACCGTTGAAGCTGAATTCTTTGGCGCAGGCTCCGCATCTCAAGCTGCTGAATCTGGAGCGTGTAGAAGGTACGGATGATGTGTTGCTACGATTTCAACAGCTCTAAGCGTGAGTCCAAGCTTCGCTGCAAATGGACTGGGTTCCCGCTTTCGCGGCAATGACAATCGCAACATTGCAACGTATGGGAATTGTGAAGCGCGCTGGCGCGCATATCAACTAAAGTTAGGTTGAAGACCGTTTACGTAGTATGCTAATTTCAATGACCGGGTTTGGGCGCGGCGAAGCAACGCGTGCCCTGGAAGGTGGTTCGACGATCACCGTAACGGCCGAGGTACGCAGCGTAAACTCGCGCTTTATCGAAATCGCCGTTCGGCTGCCACGCTCGCTCTCGGAGCGGGAACTGGAATGCCGCGAACTGCTGCGCAAACGGCTCGAACGCGGGAAGATTTCGCTCAATATTTCCGTTGATCGGCAGGGTTCGGAAGATATTCCGCTCCACGTGAACGAAGCGATGGCCAAAGCCTACTTCAATCTGCTCGATCAGCTCCGAACGACGACCGGCTTAACCGCCGAGATCCAATTACGGGACTTAACAGCGTTCGGCGATATCTTTACGGCGGAAGACCGCAGTTCCGAAATCGCGACCGCAGAGTGGGAATTAGCGCAAGCTGCCCTCCGTCAGGCAATCGAGCAGCTAAACACGATGCGTGGTTCCGAAGGCGGGGAGCTCGAAAAGGACGTTCGTTCCCGTCTCGACATCATGGAGCAGCGCGTACGAGAAATCGAGCGACTCTCGGTACTTGCGGCACAGGAAGAGTATAATACCTTGAAAGAGAAGGTTTTAGAACTTACCAAAGATGTGGAAGTCCTGAACAATCAACGATTGGAACTGGAAATTGCCCTTATTGCCGAACGGCTGGATATTACGGAGGAGATTGTGCGGTTCCGCTCGCATCTCAAATTTTTTCTCGAAGCAATGAATGGCGCCGAGGCCGCCGGACGTAAGCTCAACTTCATTTTGCAGGAAATGAACCGCGAGGTCAATACGATGGGCTCGAAAACCAACTCCGCCGACGTGGCACATCATGTGGTCTATATTAAACAGGAACTGGAGAAGATGCGAGAGCAGATTCAGAATGTAGAATGAAGTGGCTCCGAATATTCGTATGCTCCATACTGGCGCTCGCAGGGACGGCCAGGCAAAGCTCCGCGCAGCTTGCCTCAGCGGACGATTCCATCTTCGCCGCACGGATCGCACAAGCCCATGCGGAGCACCTGGAATCGCTCCCGATTGGCGAGCGCATTGTTGCCATGGGCAAGCTTTTTCTTGGTACTCCGTACGTTGCCGGAACACTCGATACCAGTGCTGGCCCGGAACATCTTATCACGGACCTTCGCGGCTTCGATTGCGTGACGTTTTACGAAAACATGCTTGCGCTTGCGCGCATTATTCGTGAATATTCACATCCCACGCCGCAGGACTTCGATCGCGAACTTACGTTTCTTCGCTATCGCAATGGCAAGATTGTCGGTTATCACTCGCGGCTCCATTACAGCATCGACTATTTCTATAACAATCAGCAAAAAGGCGTACTGAAAATCGTGACCCGGGGAGTCGGCGGGCCGTATGCGAAGTATGATGGCCGGGCCATTAATTTTATGACGACGCACCGGTCCGCATATAAGCAATTGGTTTCCGACCCAGCGGAATATGCCGCGATGCTGGAAATCGAAAACGATATAAATGCGCGAAAGGCCTTTTATTATATCCCAAAAGCCGATATTCCAAAAATCGAAGGAAAAATCGAAACGGGGGACATTCTTGGAATCACCACGAACATCCCGGGCCTCGATTGCTCCCACACCGGCATTGCTATTCGCCTTGCCGATGGGCGAATTCATTTTATGCATGCATCGAGCCTGATGGGGAAGGTCATTATCAGTCCGGAGCCGCTGGCGGAATATCTAACCCACAGTACGCACCAGACCGGCATTATTGTAACGCGGCCACTCGAAGTCGCCCGAAAATTCTAACGATGGTTACCACAGCAGAAGTAAAGAGAGTAGCGGATCTGGCCAGGCTCGAATTTACGGAAGACGAGCTCGCGGCGCTTACTTCGGAACTAAATAATGTGCTTGGCTATATCGACCAACTGAGCGATCTGGACATCACGAACGTGGCAGCGCTCGAGAACCTGAATGAATCGGTCGAGCAATCGCAACTTCGTGCTGATGAAGTTGGGCCCTGCCTTACGGTGGAAGCGGCACTACGAAATGCCCCCAAAGCGGCAGACGGCTACTTCCTGGTTCCGAAAGTATTAGCGCAGGAGGCAAAGGTATATGCAGAGCAGGATATCGTGGGAGGAGAAGAGGAAGAGTTATAAACGGTTCCCTAATGTCTTCGGCATTCGATTGCACGGTCCCAATGCTGAATAATGCGTTCCTGCTCTTCCTCCGTCACGGTGAACAGCGCAATAGGGAGATGCTGGACCCATGCCGACTCGAGCTCTTCCAATGACCTCCCAAAAAATGCGTGGAACGTCTCGTTCGTGATGGGATAGTCACTTTTCGAAAACGTAACGACCGTATCGTCACTGAACGTATCTCCGAGCGAAAGTAGAAAGGCTCCGGAGAGCACGATTTGATAAAAGGAAAGTGTCTCGACCGCTTCATTCCAGATCTCACACAAACGCAGCGAATGGGAATGATAGAGATGGTGTGCGATCAGATCGGCTTCGGCGCCATAGAACGGAAATGGTTTCGGTTGCATCGAGAGCCGCTCGCTTAAAAAGATTCCGAATGCCTCTTCCAAGGCGGCCCACCCCGACGTTTGACGATAATGCCGAGCGTAGCGCGTTAGGCGCATTGCATGGGTCAGCAATTCAATGGCTTCTTCCTGCGCTTGCCGCGAGCCGCTTTCGACTAAATAGATGGCCGGTTCCTCAACGTTAAAATGGGGCCGGACCGCCCATCCCAGGAGCGACGTGGCCCGCTCATCCACCACGTACACCTGGAAGCGTCCGGCAAAGGACTCATGTGTGAAATGGAAAATAAGGCTGTAGGCGATCTCGAGCAACTCATCTAAGGCTGTGGCGCGAGTATGAGAAAAGAGCACACGGTCGTAGGAAACATGGAAATGCGGGCTGGTGATATGTGCCCACTGTACACGCGCCCGGAGTTCCAAATCGGTGATGACGAGCGGGGGCTTCGTGGTGATAATTCGCGCAGGACGGCCTCCGGAGGAAACCTCCACCGGGATGGGATCTCTCGGGCGTTCGGCACCAATGAGCGAATTATTCAGCATATACTCCAAACTTCCATAATATAAGCATAAATTAGATCGGATTCACAAAAATTGCTAATTTCCCGTTTTTCAAGCAATTTTGAGGGATTTCCACGAATTCAAAATCCTTTTAACGCACGTGGGGAATTGCCATACGGATTGAATGTTGAGCCTTTAGAATGCGAAAAGAGCCTATCCCAGAATTTTTTGGACGAGATCGAAAGGAGTTCGAGGAACTGCTCCTTGCAGAGTTCCCCGAGCAGGCGCGGTTTCGCGCCAACCAAATCTATGAATGGCTCTATGCAAAGCGTGCTCGAAGCTTTTCAGAACTGACAAACCTTCCCAAGTCGCTTCAGGATGCGCTGGCGCAGAAGTTTTCGATACCATCGCTCCGGTGTTCCCAGATTTCAGAGAGCGCCGATGGAACGAAGAAATTTCTCTTTCAACTGGAGGATGACCGTTCGATAGAGACCGTGCTCATTCCGACGGAATTACGAGGGGAACGTTCTCCACGGCGGACGCTCTGCGTTTCTACGCAAGTCGGATGCCCGCTCGATTGCCAGTTTTGCGCAACGGCGACGCTGAGGTTAAAACGAAATCTCACCACCGCCGAAATTCTGCTGCAACTTTTTGAAGTGGAGCGAATGCAAGGTCAGCCGGTAACCAATCTCGTCTTCATGGGCATGGGTGAGCCGATGCTGAATTATGATAATCTGGTCCGGGCCTTACGGATTATTACGGATCCCGAAACCGAAATGTTAGGCAAGCGGCGGGTGACGGTCTCGACGAGCGGCATTCCAGGTGCCATACGGAACTTTGCTCGTGAAGGGTTGAATGTGAAGCTGGCGTTGAGCCTGCACGCGCCGACGAATGAATTACGGACGAAGCTCATGCCGATCAATAAAAAATATCCTCTCGAAGAAGTATTGGATGCCATGACGGACTATTACCGGATTACCGGTCGCCCGGTTACCTACGAATATATTTTATTCGACGGGTTAAACGATTCCCCCTCGGATGCCGCACGTCTCGCAACCATTGCGCGTCGGGTTCCCAGTCGCGTTAACGTTATTCCGTTTCACCCGATTGATTTTACGCATCCCACTGGTTTTGCCGCGGAGTTGCGGCCAGCAAGCACAATCGCCGTCGGTCGGTTTATTTCCTTGCTGCGTGGCTCTGGCGTTACCGCCGTCATTCGCGCGAGTTCCGGGAAGGATATTGAAGCGGCCTGCGGGCAGCTTGCGCTGGCAGGGAGGAAGGAACGACCGATGGAAATCGCTGTGCCAGCCTAAGTTCGAATTTATCGCAACACCACGAGCGAACCCTGTGCCTGATAGTCCAGGCTCGACAGGCGATAGACGTACCGTCCTTGTGGTAATGCAGAAACATCGAGAAGAAGTGTATGCGGGCCTGCCTTCGCGGTGCCGGCATCCACATGCGTAACCATCTGGCCAATAGAATTGTAAAGGTCCACCGTTACCGGTCCGTCCAATCCCAATACGAAATGAAGCTGGGCTTTATCGCCTACAGGATTTGGAACGATAGCACTCGTCGAATACGGACCAGCGAAGATAACTCCATGTACCAGCCCGCCACAATCTTCAACGGTGAATTGGCCATCACTCGCGGGCTCGGGTTGGGTTGCCGCAGGCGCAGATTGGACCACATGTATATAGGAAACGGGGTGCGGTCCCAATAATGCTTCGGTACGGAGGCGCATTATGGTTCCCCCAGTAAAGGTGCTCGTTACAATGGTGGCTTCGACCGTGCTGTCGTCTATGTGCCGGAAGGCGGAAACAGGGGGCAGGTTTTGCCCTTCATCCGCACCCTGCATTCGTACCATCAAGGGATCGAATCGAATGGTAAGTGACATGGTATCGGCGTCGATTTTCGAGAGACGAACACCAGACAGGTATATTGGGATTGAATCGAATTCCCCCGGCTGGGCGATTTGCGGAGCAACGCTGTAACCAAAGGCCGGCCCGGTTCCAGCGGGGTAGGCTCCGGTTCCAATAAGCAGCACCGGTGGCACCGCGTTCGGCGCGGTAGTGATATATTGCAGAGTGTCGACGACCGTCCGTGCTCGCACCGGGTGGAACGAAATGGAGTAGGGCCGAGACGAATGCGCGAGAATGGGCGCGGTAGGCGAATCAGGACTGGTTATCTGAAATACGGTGTCAGGCGGAAGTGCGGCCACAAACAGCGGATAGCCACCTGTGTCCGAAAGCGTTATCGGTTTGATGATAGAGCTGCTTTGTCCCAGAATTACGGTGTCGAATAGCACGCTCAGTATGCTTACTTTGGCATGGGCTTCCACTCCGTTCGCGATAAGAGGGATCGAAACTATGTTCCCGCCGGAATAGATTAGAAGCGAATCGAGATCCGGTTGCTCACGATGAGCATGATAGGTTATCGTTATTCGAATCGAATCAGAATCACTTTGAATCTGGTGCGGCAAGGCCGGCTGTGTATTATACGAGAACGTATCGACTTCGCTGGGAATAGAAACGCTATCGATCTTCGGAACATTATTGCGAGCGAAGAGATAGAGCACGTGAGTGGAATCGGTCCCGATATGTACATTCCCAAAATCCAGACCGGTGACACTTAGTTGTAGCCCCGATGGAGTTCCGTACCCACGGAGAATAACGCTATCGGCGTGCCCGCTCCATGCCAAATGGACGGTGTCATACACCAGCCCCGTGCCGGTAACGGGAGCGAATGTCACTGGGATGGAATCGTTCGCACCTCCTGATAGCGCTCCCGCAGTCTGCATCGTAAATGGAGGGTTGATGTTCGAATGCCCAATGGTCGTAGCTAAATTCCCGAAGTTAGTATCGTAAAGCGTTAGCGCTTTGCTGGTGTTGTATAAGACATATCCAAAGTCAAGCAAATGCGGATTGAATCGCACATCGGGTGCGAGCCCCACGCCCTGCAGGACAACCTTTTGTGTGGGAGCGCTGTCGGAGTTTAGCAGAAGACGAGACGCGAAAGATCCATACGTTGTTGGAGAGAACTGAACGCACACCTGCGCCGTATCGCCGCGTGCAAGCAAGAGATTACTCGTTTGTCCGGCCATTTGAAATGGAGTTCCTGCAAAGGCAGAGGAATCCACCCAGACCGTGATCGGCGAACAACTCGGATTGGTGACGCTCAAACAATAGGTAGAGGAATCTCCGGCAAGAAGATTTCCAAAATTGTACATAGTGTCAAGTGCCAGTATTTTGGGCAGCGGTCCGCCAGAACCCTCGAGGGGCAAAGTGAATGTGGTGCCGCAACTATCGGCGGTTACAGAAAGGGATCCCGTATAGGACTGCTCCGCTGTGGGAACGAAGCGCACCTCGAAGCCGCCAGTGCCACTGAAACGTTCGGGTGCCTGAACGAGCGTGAACCCGTTGCCGGAAACCAATGCATTCAGAACATCGATGGAATCGATCCCTTTATCGAGCAATTGAAATGTTTGTTCTAAGGTATCGCCGGGGCAAACAGTATCGAACGATCCCATTGGTCCCCCCCACGCGGCGTTTGCTATTTCGCGAGAGCCTCGCAGGAACAACAAAGCGGCCGAACAGCCTTCCGGAGATAAAAGATCGAGTTGCGCAGTATCAATATGTCCTAAACTCGGCTTGTAAGTGATTAGAAACGGTTTTGTTTGTCCGGGTTTCAGTACGAACGGAACAGAAGTACTGCCGACCGAAATGCGTTTGGAACCAAGAAGGCTATAGCTCGCAATGGTTACACTTCGAGAACAATTGTTCGTAAGCATAACAGCGCGTGTAACCGAATCGGTTTTGCACCCGCGGCCAAGCAGAATCTGCGACGAATCGAAGGAAAGACCATCATAGCCCCATTGCCCCGATAGCACGGTGAAGCCAGTACCGCAGGGTGAGGTGTTGAAGTAAGCGGTATCGCGATAATCGCCATTTTGAGCCGGAGCAAATTGGAACTGGACCGGCACGCTATCATGGGCGGGAATCGTATCGCTAAAGAGCGGACCGTTTGTGAATACAAACTTTGAAGAATAGCTAATAGAATCAAGCCGTACGGGAATGCTATTGGGATTGGTAACGAAAATCATCGTGTCCTTCGGTTCGCAGGTGATACCAACGTCTGCCGAGGGACCCGTCACAGCTTCCGGCGGTGTAATATTCATTACGACGAGTGTTGAGGAACGTTCACCACACTTTGAACTCGTAATCAGAACTTTCCCGGTATCCATTCCACACCCCTGCGCGTGAAATTGAATATGCACCTGCATAGTATCCCCCGTCAATTTATCGCCGCCGGAGGTTACGCCGAAAGCAGAGAGCAGGGTTTGTGGGCCAGCGACAATGCTTGCAATCCGGGTCGGAACATCGCCGGTATTCGTTACGATAAGCGTCGTATCTCGAGTAACACCCGCAAGCGTGGCCGGCGCAATTCCTAAGTCTACCACCGGAGGCATGGAAAGCTGTTCGATCTCCCGGACAGCACTTACATTGATCATGGCCTCACGGGAACATTTATCGAGGTCGAACCCAATGGCCGCCGTGAGTGGCCCGCGAGCGCCGCTATCCAACGCAACGTCGATAGTGGTTGAAGCACCTTTTCCGAGCGAGAGGGGGAACGTGGACAGCACCCGAAGTCCGGAGTTCGCCGGGATGTTTACGCCAAGAATCGTTACAGAATCCGTGACGCTGGTGTTGCGCAGCGTAATGGGCAGCACCGTATCGGCAGCGCATTGCGTAAGTGCGCCAAACCGCAGTGTATCCTGACTGGCCACAAGCCCGACGCTATCGTAGGCTGCCTTGACGGCGATGCGAATTGCTCCGCCGCAATCGCTTGAACTTGCAATGAAGATCGAATCGAAAAAAAGACCGCCGGAATTGGGCTGAAAATGTAACCGGAGCGAATCAATGACGGTCGAATCTCCCGGAAGCGTGAAGGAGGAGTTTGGTACGATCGAGAAGACCTGTCCAACCGCAAATCCTACCGTCGCCACGAAGAGTGGCCGGTTACTTAGATTTCGCAGGTGGACCACGGTATCGAAGGAACCTTTGCAGCGCTGAGTTGGAATGATAATTTGGGATTCGAGCGCCGCCAATCGGAATCCAGGCGAAGCATTTATTATCGGTGAACTGGAAGGGACAATTTCAGCATTCGTTCCACTCACATAACCATCGCGACCGTGGCCGGAAAAATCATGAATGCGCGTGGAGCCGGTGGGATCATCGAAGGTATAATATAAGACCAGCCCTGAATCGTTACCGGCGAGCGTATGATAGAGTGTCTGCTTTATTTCCGAGAGCGAGCGTGGAATGTTCCACACGCGAAATTCATCGATGGAGCCAATCCAGGGTGCGTCATTTTGGCTCATGCCGATTCGGAGACTATCCGTATTGGAGTCGATCAGTGAGGCCGGAACGGTCGTGTTCGCAACTTCGGTCGAATCCACATAGAGGCGCAGGCTATCGCCCGGTGTATAGACGAGCGCATAATGATGCCAATTTCGCAACGAGTCGATGGCTGGTGTGGTGATTTCGATGGAACTGAAGTTGTGTTCGATTATTCCGGAAACAGTGGAATCGGTCTTGAGGAAGATTCCATAACTCCCTTTGTCGGCGATCGCGCCGAACGGTGTCGCTGCCGAATCGAGCCGTGCCCAGCATTCAATCGTAAAGCCATTCGTAAGGCGAAGTCCCCTCACATCGGAAGCCGCTACATACGATTGCGGCCCCGAAATGCGAAGCATATTGGTTGTACATCCTTGTGCGCGGCTACAGACAGGATTGGCTACGCTCCACAGCACAGCGAAGAAGCTCGCTGCGTAAAGCAATAGGCGATATGTTTGGCCTCGACGGTTCATTCCGGGTTTTCGATCACCGCGCGAACGGTGCGCGAGAGCACGCGTCCTTCCGGGATCGAATTATCAAAGAGTTCGTCGCGGCCGCCGCGCCATTCTACCGTAATATTCGGCTCGGGTTTGCCCATCGTTCTCAATTGCTGTCGCAGCATTTGTGCGGCTTGCATCGCACGCTCCCGCGAAAGCTGCTCGTTGAATGCCTCGTCCCCGGTTTGGTCGGTGTGTCCGGTCAGTGTTACCTGGGTCGAATCGTGGATGGCCGAACTCATGTCACGCACGACGATCTGCGATTCGGTCTTGTCCAACTGGGAGGAACTATAATCGAAAAGGATCAGGCTATATCGCTCAATCTGGTTCTCGAACGATGTGTCGGCGGCGTGCTTTTGAATATCGCTCACCTGTTCATGGATATGAATGACGCCCGTGGCCCGCGCGGTATCCCCAAGGCTGTCGATGGCGGTGAAGAGATAGGTGAGGGAATCTTCCCGGCTGGCGTCGTTACGCGGCATGGAGCGGTCATCGATGGTCCATCGATAATTACTCACGCTGCTATCCGATAGAGCATCGATGCTCCGGAGGAGATGTCCATCCTGTAGGACGGTAATCTTGGCGGAACGAATGCCGACTCGCTCCGCCGTGGTAATGGTAGGAACAAAGTCAATGCGTGGTGGCGTGGCAACGCGTTCGATGTGTTCGGTCCAAAGTGGCGCGGTGATGTCGGGCGTCGAGGGAATGATTTCCACCCTTCGGTTCTCTGCTTCGCCGGATGGATTATGGTCATCGGACGGGGCTTCCGGCAGGCCGCGCGCGCGAAGGCGAATGCGGTCCGGAGCAATCCCCCACACGGTTGTGAGATAATTTTCAATGGTCCGAGCTCGGTCCATTGCAATCGAAGGTCCGGCTGCGGAATCACCCGGCGAGTGTTCGCTTCTCGCTCCTATGAGCGTGATTGATGCCGATGGATTTTCTACGAGCCGTTGCCCAATGATATCCAGCACATGATGGTGGATTTGGAGTGCATCATCTTTATACAAGCTCTTCTCGCTAAACTGGGAGCGAGTTTCAGGCGTCGAAAGATCATAGCGGGCAGGGATTGTGGCAGTGCCGTCGTTGAAGAACACGTAATGGAGCATCGGATAGACTTCCGTAACATGGGTCCGTTCAATCGAAAGCACCGGCTCCGAGACTTCTTTGCCATTTTCCTCGATGCCCAAGGCTTTGATGGAGACCTGCAACACTTCCCGATGCGGTTCCTCGACCGGCGAAGGAGCGTGCGGTGGAGGGATTGTTTGAGGTTCTTCGACCGCAATTGGTACATCTTCCTCTGGGAGGGCGGCTTCCGGGACATGATAGACGAGTTCCAGAGAGGCCGTTATCGGATAAAGATGAAAACCGCCATTAGGGGAAATATTCGTGAACGGGAGCATCATTCCGAATGAAGGGCGAAGACCAATATTTGGCTCTGCTTGCAACTCGTAGCCAATATTTAATTCTAAGCCAAACTGGAGTAAATTGACATTCGGAATCGAGCCTGAGCTGATCGTTCGGTTCGGCAAACTATTTTCCACATACACCGCTGAATCCGGCGAGACGATCTGCTCCGTTTCCAAATAGCGATGCTGAGCAAGCACGCCAACAAAAGGTCCCACGGCAAGTTGGACATTCGGAAGCAAGTCATAAGATATCAGGCCGGAGATCGCGGTAAGCGAAAGCGTGGCGTTGTAAGAGCGGCTGCGAGTAATCGGGACGTAGATTCCGTGCGACCATGCGAGCGGAGTCGAGGGGGTCTCATTCACATTGATGTTGGAAACGGTCGAAAGGTTATCGTATTCGAGCCGCGTATCGAGCGAAAATCTGGGCCAGAGTGGGAATGCTACTCCTGCAAAAATGCTCGGAGCCGTTTTGTTCCCGCCGCGAAATATACCGCATTGATCAATGCCATCAAAGGCCAGGATATTCGCTGCACTATAATTTTCGAAGTAGGAGCCGCCGATAAAAAAGGAAGGCTTTCGGATACCGGGCGATAACTTCGTCTGAGACCAGGCCAAAGATACAATACCGCTGCTTATGCAAAAGACAGCGCAGAGCAACATAACCCGCTGCATCCGTATTTTGCCGCGAAGTCCTCTCGGGTGGTAACCGTTCCCACGGATGGCCACTCGCTCATGGTCTGTGCATGCTGCCCGTCTCATCGCTCCGGGAGCAGCTATCGGGGTAATGAGTTACGGATGGTATGCAAATGCTGGAGAAGCAACCGCATTTGCACTCATTCCCCGTTACTCGTTACTTATTCGCCTTAGCTGTATCGCTTTTGTCGTAAATTTGAAGTTTATGTGATTGCATTACGCCCGGATTTTCCTTCCGGATTTCCGGAATTCCCGTATTCGCATTGGCCTTGAGAGGCTGTGTGCGAGCAACCGCTACCACGTGATGCCGCGCCATAACAGCCCGATGTAGTGCGCCAGGCTCCTCATGGCTGGCGGACCGTGCCGCTACATGCGGCGTTTCCACCATACTATGCAAGCCATTTTTCGCCGGTATTGTTTCAACAGATTTCGCCGGAGATTGCGCAATTTGCGCCGGAACCGCCACAATTGCCGGGGCCGGGCTCATATAATGCTCTACGGCGGCGGTAGAGAGAATGCCCAGCAGCAAACCGGCAGAAATGCTGAGCGCCGGGGCGTGCAGCAGGTGACCAACCCACTGCATCCCCGGTGCCCGAAGCGCCATACCGGGCGCTTCCGCAACCAGCGGTTTCGCTGCATTTTCGCCGTTTTTGCCCTGAATTAACCCATGTTCAAGGAATTGCGAGGCAGCGGTGGCCGAGAGTCCCAACGCAGCCAACGTCCGGCTTCGGACTTGCGCCACGCGCAAATTGTCCTTATCCGACCGGACGGCCCTCATGAGTTCCAGGTGCGACTTGAACGCAATCCGCAGTTCATCGCTGGCGGCCACCGAAATCAGGAAATTCTGCTCCTCGGTGGGCGACATCCCATTCTCGAAAAACTCGTTCAATTGTGCTTCTTTGGCCGAAATCATAACATTTATTTCAAAAGGCAAACTAAATATAACTTACCGGATCGTCGGCTTCTCCTAAGCCAAGCCAACCCTGAATAAACTTCCGTAATCGCAGCCGGGCACGATACGCCCGGACCTTAACATTTCGTTCCGGAACGCCCATCATTTCCGCGATCTCCGGGTATGAAAACCCCGAATATTCGTGTAAAACGAAGGTTTCTCGCTGGTCGAACGGCAATTTTGCCAGTGCCCGGACCATCAGCGATTCGATTTCCCGGCCGCTGGCGGCTTCCGTCATCCCTTCGGAAATCGCGAATTCCGCGCGGTTTTCGAAGGTTTCGTCCGTTTCCTGGCGCGCCTCGATGCTCTCGCCCTGGTGCTCGATTTTCAGCATATTGTAGCATAAGTTCCGGGCGCTATGGAACAGCAATCCCCGAAAATGCTCGATTTTAGGCTGATCTGGCCGTTTTCGCAGTTCAAAAACCCGCGTCCAGATCTCCTGAAATGCGTCCTCGGCAGCCGCAGAATCGTGCAGCATACGCCGGCAATAGTAGAGCAGCGATACCTCATATTTCGCATAAAGCCGGACGAACGCCTCGTCGCTCCCCGCCAAAAATGCATCTTTTAGCACCTGATCCGGGTCTGGGCGTTGACCAGAAACAGGCGATTCCGGCGAGATTTGGCCGATTTCGGACAAAATCCGGCTCATCTCCGCGCTGGCGGAAAAGCCGAGGTCCTTATCCGAAATTTGCTTCATGCTCCTACATAGAAGACCCGCGAGAATCGAAAAGGTTACAGCCGGGCACGCATTTTTCCTAAACTATTTAGCTTTCTTAAGAACAATGAAAAATGAAATACAAAACGAAATGGAACGAATTGGCCAAGGTATTCTTAAAAAAAGCCTTTTCTTCCACAATCAATGTGCATAACTTTTTACACGCATATCTTCGCGGCTGGCAACGAATGCAGCCCAAAGTTCCACGATTTATTGTTTTTATCCACACCCGCGATTTTGGGCATTAATAGTTCCATCCCTCCGGACCTCGGATTCCGGACCCCGAACTCTTCTCTTAGCAATTCATTTATAAGCAACTCCTCGAACTGACCTCGCCCCCACATGCCGAACGAAGCGCGCGCTCGAATTAAAATCAATACGATGCTGGAGGAATCCGGCTGGCGGTTTTTCGATGGGCCGGAAGGCCCTGCGAATATCGAACTGGAAGGCGCGGTCACATTAAGTTCCTTGGGCGACGATTTCGAACAAGCGAAGTTCGGCTTTATCGACTATCTGCTGCTCGATGGGAATGAAAAGCCGCTCTGCGTGCTCGAAGCGAAGTCCGAAGCGAAAGACCCGCTGGACGGCAAAGAACAGGCGCGGAAATACGCGACTTCGAAAGGCCGGAACTGCCGGTTTATCATTCTCTCGAACGGGAACCTTCATTATCTCTGGGATTTATTGCAAGGGAACCCGACCGGCATCAGCCGTTTTCCGCGTCCGGAAGATCTTGCGGCGTATTCCGCATTCGAGCCAAATCCACACGACCTTGTCACGGAAGCGGTCGGTGCGGATTACATTGCGCGGTCGCAGCGATACGATTACGATAACGATCCCCGCTGGCGCGATGACTCGCAGCGGGCGGGATTTATTACCGATGCGCGGCTCCGCTTTTTGCGCGATTACCAATTGGACGCCATTCGAGCCGTTCAGGAAGCTGTCCGCGCCGGTAAAAACCGGTTCCTGCTCGAAATGGCGACGGGAACCGGGAAAACGATGCTCGCCGCGGCCATCATCAAACTCTTTCTTCGAACGCACAATGCGCGCCGGGTTCTGTTTTTGGTCGATCGGTTGGAGCTGGAAGATCAGGCAAACAAGAATTTCATCGCGTATCTTCAGAACGATTTTTCGAGCTGCATCTTCAAAGAAAAAAAGGACGAATGGCGTCACCACGATATTCTTGTTACGACGATTCAGAGCATTTCCTTCAACAATAAATATCTGAAGCTTTTCACGCCCACCGATTTCGATCTTGTGATCTCGGATGAAGCACACCGTTCGATCTCCGGCGGCGGCCGCGCTATCTTCGAATATTTTCTGGGCTATAAGCTCGGGTTAACGGCGACGCCAAAAGATTACCTGAAGAATGTGGACCGTTCCGCGCTTGGCGAAGAAGACCCGCGGGAACTCGAACGGCGCATTCTGCTCTCGACCTATGAAACGTTCGGCTGCGCCGGAGGCGAACCGACGTTTCGTTATGTGCTCAACGATGGGGTTCGCGATGGCTATTTAATTCCGCCGATTGTGATCGATTGCCGGACGGAGATTACCACGGAACTCCTCTCGGAAGAAGGGTACGCCGTCGATACCTCGCTCGCCGAGGAAGAGGAGGCGTACACCAAAACCGATTTTGAAAAGCGGTTTTTCAGCGAAGATACCAATCTGGTATTTGCGCGGACCTTTTTAGAACATGCGTTACGCGATCCGATCACTAATGAAATTGGCAAAACGATTTGCTTCTGCGTGAGCCGGAAGCACGCCGCGAAAATGACGGAACTCCTGAATCGCGTGGCAATGGAAATGTTTCCGGGCAAATACAACTCCGATTTTGCCGTGCAAATAACCAGTAATATTCCCGGCGCGCAGCAGAAGACGATTGATTTTACCAACAATAATCTGAGTGGTCGCACGCGCTGGTTGGAGGATTACGTCTCTTCGCGAACACGCGTTGCCGTGACCGTTGCGATGATGACGACCGGGTACGATTGCCCGGACTTGCTAAACCTCTGCATGATGCGGCCCATCTTCAGCGCGACCGAGTTTATACAGATTAAAGGACGAGGAACGCGCAAAGCTTCCTTCGACTACGAAGGCCGTATCGAAGGAGAGCGTAGGGACGTTTCCCAACCGAAGACGAAATACAAGCTCTTCGATTTTTTCGGCAATGTAGAATATTTCGAAAAAGATTATCCCTACGATGAAAAGCTGGTGTTGCCGGAGCCGGGCAAACGCAAGAAGCCTCCCGAGGGCGAGCCGATGGAACCGGCAGGGATGTATGTTAACGAAAATCCCGATCCGCTCAAAACGATCACCACGCTGTTTACGGACAAACAGGGGCTTCGCGTCGATCGGGAATTCGGAACGCGGTTTGTGGCCGAGGTAAAGCCGGACGCGGAATTGCACGAAGCGTGGATCGATGGCGACCTGGCGGCGCAAAAGCGGATCTACGAAGAACGCTATCTCGATAAGCCCGAAATGTATTACACGCTCGAAAAACTTCGGCACGCCTTCGGCGCGGACCACCGGCTCTCGATCCAGGAACTTTCCGATTATATCTTTGGCAACATCGCGCCCAAACGCGCGCCGGACTTAATCGACGAGGAATTCGAGAAGTACAAGCAGCTTGGGAAAGTGCCGGCCGATATGTATTACGATGCCCGGGATTTTTTCCAGACCTATCTGGCGGACGAAGCCAGCCGGTTTGCAATCAATAAACGAGAGTTTACGAAATTCTCCGATGATCCCGCATTGTTTGCAACGCTTCGGCGGCTCGGCAAAGAGCGCATCGAAGCCATGGCGGCTTACATCAAGGATAATGTGCCGGTGAACCGGTTTATGGTGTAGCGGCTGGGGCTGGCGGGGAAGTGAGAAAAATGAGAGTTCTAGGAGGGTGTGAAACTATGGCAAATTTTATAAAACCGAGAGGGGATTACCGGACGCTGCTTTCGTACCAAAAGGCAGAGATTATCTACGATATTACGTTTCGGTTTTGCGAACGCTTCCTACGAAAACCGGACCGGACGATTGACCAGATGGTCCAGGCGGCACGCTCCGGGAAGCAAAATATTGCGGAAGGTTCGAAGGCGGCACCTACGTCACGAGAAATGGAAATAAAGCTTACCAATGTCGCGAGAGCCAGCCTCGAAGAATTGCTGATCGATTATCAGGATTACCTGCGCGTCCGCGATCTCAAACAGTGGGATAAGGGCTCGAAACAATCTCTCTTTGTAAGAAAACTTTCTCGCGGCGCCACTTCTCATGATTCCCATTCTTCCCCTGCTACGTATGAGACGTTCCGGCAATTTGTTGAAACCCGCTCGGCTGAAGTAGTAGCGAATATTGCGATTTGCCTGATCCACCAGGCAAATTATCTGCTGGATAAACAAGTCGCCGGTTTGGAACAAGATTTTTTGCAGGAGGGCGGCCTCCGCGAACGAATGTCCAAAGTAAGAAGGGAAGTGCGGGATCGCCAAAGCTCCCGAGGCCCCCATAACTCCCAGAATTCCCATGACTCCCCCAAAAACTTCATCCACTAACCATGGACGCCACCACTCGCCGAAAAATTGACGCCCTGCGGGACACGCTCGTGGGAAAGCTGCCGGTTCCTACCCAGCAGGTCGAGCAGATTACGCTCGCGCTCCTGTATAAGTTTATGTACGATCTGGACGAGCAAAACGCTGCCTTAGGCGGAGCGCGGCAGTTCTTTACCAATGGCTACAAGAACTACGCGTGGAACCGGATCATGGATAAATCGCTCTCGGGTGCGGACCGCGTGGCGCGCTATGGCGAGGCGCTCGAAAAAATGTCCGCCAACCCAAAGCTGCCGCAACTCTTCCGCGATATTTTTTCGCGGGCCTACTTGCCGTTTCGCGACCCGCAAACGCTGAACTTGTTCTTGGAACAGATCGACGAATTCGAATATGCTCATTCGGAAGATTTGGGCGATGCCTTCGAATACCTGCTTTCCATTATGGGTTCCCAGGGCGATGCCGGACAGTTTCGCACCCCGCGCCATATTATTGATTTTATCGTGGCCGCGGTCGATCCCGATTTGGAGATGCGCATCCTGGACCCTGCCTGCGGAACCGCCGGGTTCCTTATCAGCGCCTATAAGTATATTCTCCAAAAGTATGCGGATGACAAGGGGCGCCCGGGAGCGAAACTAATGCCCGCCCAAAAGAAAAAACTTGCCAGCAACTTCACCGGCTACGATATTTCGCACGACATGATGCGGCTTTCGCTGGTGAACATGTACCTGCATAATCTGCCGGAACCGAAGATTTACGAATACGACACGCTCACGAGCGAAGAACGCTGGGGCGAGCGCGCGGACTGCATTCTGGCGAACCCGCCCTTTATGACGCCCAAAGGCGGCATCCGGCCGCACACGAAATTCGCGATCAATGCCAACCGCTCCGAAGTGCTCTTCGCCGATTATATCCTGGAGCACCTGGCCTCGGGCGGTCGTGCCGGATTTATCGTTCCCGAAGGCATTATCTTCCAATCGGCGAATGCCTATAAGCAATTGCGCAAGATGCTGGTGGAGGAGGGCTACCTCTGGGCAGTCGTCTCGCTGCCGGCCGGGGTGTTCCAGCCCTATTCGGGGGTGAAGACGAGCGTGCTGCTGG
>JAKAIL010000292.1 GCA_021825235.1 Bacteroidota bacterium
AAATATACTCCGAGGTGTACATCGCCGCCGGTGGCTAAGGCAATAGTCGTTACGGATTGCCCATTGACCGTCGTTGTGCCAGTCTCGGTTGGCTCCGTATGGGAATTGCTGGTGCTGTTGAAGCCGAGTGCCATCTCCGCACCCGCTGCCATGCCCCGCGTAAAGAACCAGTCAAACCCCGCGAGCACGGCTACTCCGAAAGTGGAGGAACTCGTCTTGAACTCGGCATTGCCGGTAGCTCCGTTATCTGTGGAAGCGTCCGCAAAACTCACCTGAGCACCCACATACGGTGAGGTGGAATAGAGCGGGCGGAAATGCTTCTCTACTCCCACCCCAATTCCAAACTCCGTACTGCTCGGTTTGGCGGAAGTACTATCCGGCAACGACGGGTCACCGCTATGCGTGCGTAATGAAGCCAGCACTCGGAGTGCGAGATCATCGGATATATACCATTTCCCGCCAACTCCGAACAGAATCGGTCCGGCCGTATCGCCGCCAATACCCGGCGAGCCGATGCCGAACTCGCCAAGGCCGGTAATCGTGAACAGAAATGCCGCGCTTCCCTGCGCCGTCAGGGGTTTAATGACACTATTGTCGGTGTTATCCTGAGCAAAGGTGGTGCGCGTTAGCCCAAACGTAAATACAAGCACAAATGCGAAAGCAACGATCTTTGTAAAAGAGCGAGCCATAATATATACCTCCCGATTAAATGTGAAAGTTCGGCCCCCGCCCCAGACGAACGAAGCAACGACCGAAGGCCCGCATCCCTACGAACCTCAAGTGCAAAAATAGCATAATGAAATCGCGAAGTCAAGCGGTATTACCAAATTGTTAATAACTTGATATTCCGTAAGAATATCATTCGCGTTAATTCGTCCGCGTATGTTGCCTGAGCGATCCTGCGCCAACACCCGACAGGGCAGCGAAGATTCTGGGCTGCTCGGTTGCCACGATGTACCGCCGGCTGGAACGCGCGAGAGAATTGATATCGGCGGATTTGAAGAATTAGGATTTGGAGTATCGATTTGAAGAACGTGAAAGAATCATTCCCGGATTTCGGACCGCTTCGGGACGTATTCGAAAGCTACAAAGCTTCTGTACGCCACGAGCCACTGCTTGGCAAAGATGCGCTCGAACGCATGTTCGCCGAAGCGCCGGCACGGGCGAGAGCACATCGTATTCTGAGAATGAAATGGTCAGCAGGAATTGCAAGCGCTGCGATCATCGCTACTGCTCTGATAATTGCGATGACCCATTCGTCTCCACCCGCTGTGCCGGCTGTAGGAGGCGCGGTTAGGGTAACGCCGGTAAAGCCATTTTCCGCAGCATCGGGAATCAAACCAGATAGCGTGCAAGGCAGGACTGTTGCTGAACCTGCTGACGAACTACAGGTGAGCGATTTCAAGCTTTCCAAATACTGCTATGATTCACATTTGAGTCTCAATCGAGCGGTGCAGTCAGATCCGAACCTTGGGCCAGGCTGGCGCGAGGCTACGTGGAATGATTTAAAAACATTTTGCACAACGCCGGAGCGAGTGGATACACTTATTCAATATCTTCGCTTACCTCAGAATATTAGTTCCAACACGCCCAGCGATTGCTTGCCATAGGAGTCCATTTATACCACCACCCGAAACCCCTTCGCCGTGCTTTCGAGCGAGACGAGGCCGTTTTCCGGATCGTGCTCCAGAAACTGCTTAAGCATTCGCCCCTTCGTGTCGGAGGGGCTTTTTTATGCTACTGCCCGAAAGCCCTTCGGGGTGCTTTCCAAGGAAATAAGGCCGCTTTGCGGGTCGTGCTCCAGAAATAGTTTCCAGCCAGCTTGGTACGCTTCAGGCAGCAGCGCGCGTTTTTCTTCGAGCGTGGTGAGCGGGAAGTTATCGTAGCCCATAATCCAGGGCAAGTTTATGTGCGCCTTGGTCGGGAACAAATCGGCGCAGAAGAAGACGCTGGTCGTGCCGTCCGACACGAGCGGCAATTGCTGGGCGCGGGTGTGTCCGTTAAAAATGCGGAGATGTATTCCGGGAAGAATCTCGCCCGGGCCGTCCACTTCTTCCAGCATTCCACTGGCGGCAATGGGTTCCCAATCGTGCTTTAAGTAGCTGGCGCGGTCCTTCTCGGTGGGGTTTCGCGCCCATTTCAAATTTTCTTTTTGAACAAATACCTTCGCATTCGGGAAGGTCGGGACAAGATCGCCCACTGCGGTTTGGGTAACTAATCCGCCGCAATGGTCGAAATGCAGGTGCGTCTGGATGACGTGTGTAATATCCCCCGCTTTCAGTCCGTATTGTTCGAGCGAGCTAAGGAGCGTCCATTTGGAATGATCGAGCTTGTAGATCGCGAGGGTTTTCTCGTCGTACTTATCTCCCATTCCGGTGTCAACGAGAATGTTCATTCCGTTGCCCTGAATCAGCAAGGCGCGAAGCGCCATATCGATGCGGTTCTGCTCGTCAGCCGGGTTCGTGCGGTTCCACAAGTTCTTCGGCACCACGCCGAACATGGCCCCGCCATCCAGGGCGAAGCGTCCGGTTTCCACGGGAGTTAGAGTGTAGGGGCCAATCGTCATCGCTTCCGCCCCGGATCGACCTCATCGAGCCACTTGACTTTTTCGCGAAGCTGCTCTTTCGATTCGACCCAGTTAGGATCAGGTATGCAGCAATCGACGGGGCACACGGCCGCGCACTGCGGCTCATCGTGGAACGTTTCGCACTCGGTGCACTTATCGGGAACGATATAGAAATAGTCCGAGGAGAAAAATCCAACGGCTCCGCTCGGGGCCGGATCGCTGGGGCCGAAGTTTTGTCCGCCTAAGGTCCAATTGGCGCTGCCTTCATAGATAGCGTTATTGGGGCACTCCGGTTCGCATGCACCGCAGTTGATGCATTCGGTGGTAATCATGATAGCCATGTAGTCGTTTCTCCTTTATCTCCTCGAAATATATAAAGCGATAGCGCTTCCCAAACAGTCCGATACTAACGCTTGTTAGTCTAAGCGCAATCTGATAACAGCGCCGGACAGATAAGAGTTTATAATCCCTGTATTTGGGCCAACGGGAACGCGAAAAGTACCCCTTCCGTTAACCGGGCGCTCGATGCGGGAGGTGAAAAATTTTCTTGATTCTTCCTTCCAAATTCCGAATTACAATACGGGCCTATAGCTCAGTTGGTTAGAGCGTCCGCCTGATAAGCGGGAGGTCAGTGGTTCAACTCCACTTAGGCCCACGGGAGCAATGATGAATGATGAATGATGAATGATGAAATGTTTACGTTGCATTTCAGCATTCATCATTCATCAATCTTCATTGCCGGATCGGGCCCGTAGCTCATCTGGTAGAGCGGTAGATTTGCATTCTACAGGTAAGGGGTTCGAGTCCCCTCGGGTCCACAACGGCTGCGGTAGTCAGGCTGTTACTTCGGCCTGCTTTCGTAGAAATACGGCTCTCCATAGTTCCTTCATCCATTTTGCGAATATGGTTGGGCGCTCTGCGGCTGCGCGCCAGGTTAGGCCAATTCCAATTAGAAGCAGGATGAGGTCACCGCCCCACATTCCCCAGAACGGAGTAATCACTGCGCGGTCTGCCAGTTTTTCGCCACCGATCAGGAAAACCCAATAAAGGACGAAAAATCCAATGGAGAGGCCCGTTCCGGCGCCCACGCCGCTCCGTTTCGCCAGCGCGCCCAACGGCACACCAATCAGCGCAAAGATGATACACGAAGCAGGGATAGCGTACTTTTTATGCGTTTCGACCAAATAATTATCGAGGTCGTCCTGCGTTTCGGTAATACTGGCCAGGTCGTTCTCTATATTCATGTGTTGCATCGAAAAGAAATCGCGCATACGCTCGCTCGTCGTCGTGGCTGTCCCATTGGGTTTAATCGCTCGGACATTGGAGCCAGGCGCAGTGGAAACAAGCTGTGCGGCAAACGCCGCAAGGTGCCCGCGCAGCGAAGCAATTTCGTGGGCTTTGGAAGTTTCATCGGCATGGACCCGAATAAGGAGATCGTGCGCCGAAAGCTCGCGGCCGCTCCGTTCCGATTCGCCC
>JAKAIL010000293.1 GCA_021825235.1 Bacteroidota bacterium
TTACCACCTGACGCCGGTGGGGGCACACAAAATCTCCGCGATGCTTGCCGATTCCATCGCCCGCTGGCAAGCTGGGGACGTCAGCGAAGATGGCCTGGCCACGCTGGAATAGCAGCGAACTTCTTTCCCGGCCATGCGGTTTACCCCCGCCCTGAACAATAATCCTGACCAATTATAGAATACAACCGCCATGGAACAGCTCATACACGCCGTCAATACCCCGCAGCTCCGTCAGGATATCCCCGCGTTCCGATCGGGCGATACGGTAAACGTCTCCGTCCGCGTGTTGGAAGGCGATAAGGAGCGTATCCAGCATTTCGAAGGCATCGTCATTTCCCGCCGGGGGTCCGGCCTGAATGAGACGGTGACCGTCCGGAAGATCTCCAACGGCGTAGGCGTGGAGCGCATCTTCCCGTTGCACTCGCCGCGCATTGCCAAGATAGATTTCGTAAAGGCCGGGCAGGTCCGCCGTGCAAAGCTGTACCACCTCCGCGAGCTTGGCTCGAAGGACGTGCGCCGGAAAACCACGTAATAATTTTCAATTTTCAATTTCAAATGACAAATGGGGCTTCCAAAGCCCCATTTTTGTTATAGGAAGATGTTTCCTCTCGCTTTAACCGTAATTTTGAACTATGCCAATGTTCGTCCCGGTTCTACCATTTGTCATTTGTCATTCGTAATTTGGCATTAAGATCACTTTACATAAAGAACTATGCGCTGATCGAGGAATTCTCGGTCACGTTCGAGCGTGGCCTGAATATCATAACCGGCGAGACGGGCGCGGGGAAGTCCATAGTGCTGGGAGCGTTTGGCCTGCTCATCGGCGACCGGGCCACGCTGGCCGCGATTCGGGATGGAGCGGAGAAGGCCATTGTGGAGGCGGAGTTCGATATTGCCGGTAATCCGAGCCTTCGGGGATTCTTCGAGGCAAACGAGATCGACTGCGAGGGCGATGCGCTGATCGTTCGGCGGGAAGTATCCCGAAAGGGAACGAGCCGTGGCTTTCTTAATGATTCGCCGGCCAGTGCCCAGTTGCTGAAAGAGTTGAGCGAATATTTGGTGGACCTGCACGGTCAGCACGAACACCAGTCGCTGCTCCATGCGAAGCACCATATCCGGATGCTGGACGAGTTCGCCGGACTGGGCGATAAGGTGAAAGAGTTTCAGACCTTACGCGCGAAGCTGATCGAAATTGCTGGTGAGATCGAAGCGATGAAAGCGCGAGAAGCTCGATTAAAGGAGGAGCACGATCTCTATCAGTTTCAGTTCGAGGAGATCGCAGCAGTCGGTCCGCAAGCCGGGGAGGACGAAGCGATCGAAGCAAAGCTCCGCGTCCTGGAAAATGCCGAAGAACTTCGGAATGCGACCGGCGCGATCGAGGAATTATTATACGATGGCGAAGGCTCCGTAGCGGAAAAGCTGGGGCTGGTGAAAGAACAGCTTTCGAAGCTATCGGCTGTGGATGTGTCACTTGCGGAACCATTGAACGAAGCGAGATCGGCGCTGGCAATCGTTACTGAGCTTTCCCGAGGGTTAAAGAATTACTCGGAACGAATATCGTTGGATCCGGAAGAACTGGACATGCTGCGAGACCGAGCGCAAAAAATCCAGCGCCTGAAAAAGAAATTTGGTGGGACGCTCGAGGCGGTCCTTGAAAAGAAAGCGGAATTGGTAGAGAAGCTTTCCTTCGAAAGTGAATTCGAGGGGTTCATTGGCGCCAAAGAGAAAGAGTTGAGTGAAGCACGAGCAAAATGTTCTTCGATAGCTGCGAAGCTTTCCAAAGCTCGGAAGGAAAGCGCGGGGAAGCTGGAACCGCAAATAGCTATAGTCCTGAAGGAGTTGGGAATCGAGCACGGTAAGTTTCACGTGTGGTTTGCGTCGGATCGGGCTGATTCGTCGGATAACTTGGCTTTAGTAGTTGGGAACGAGCTGCTCCGAGCCAATGCACAAGGCGTGGACTCCGTGGAATTTTATATCTCCACGAATACCGGCGAATCTCCCAAGCCGCTGGCTCAGGTGGCCTCCGGCGGTGAAATTTCCCGAATCATGCTGGCGCTAAAAACGATTTTGGCGAAGAGCGATCGCCTCCCGCTCCTCATCTTCGATGAGATCGATAGCGGGATATCGGGCCGTGTGGCCCAGCGCGTAGGACGGGCAATGAAGGCGCTTGCGCAGGACCATCAACTTATTGCGATTACGCACCTGGCGCAGATTGCGGCCTGTGGCGATGCCCATTATCTGGCGGAGAAAAGCGCGACAAAGGGTTCCACCAGCTCGCGCCTTCGCAGATTAAGCGGTGCCGAGCATGTAGAGGAAGTGGCGCGGCTGATTTCCGGCGATGTGCTATCGCCAAGCGCGCTGGAAAATGCGCGGGCGCTGATACAGGAAGTGACCGGGACTTCATTGCCGGTTCGGAAACAAAGGACGAGCGCGGCTGTTGTATAAATGCATGTCGGAGAAGGTAAAGCGAAAAACCGCAAAGGTGCAAGTTCGTCGAAAGAACATTGCTCCGAAGGCCGCTGCAAAGAAACAGTCCTCGTGGAAACTGATTCGCAAGGCAGTTGATCGTATTCCAGCTGCGCATAATCGGAATGCTGCATCGCCGAAGCGGATGCGCAGGACGAAGGAGGGGAAGCTTGGTCCGTATGAGTGGACTCCATTACCAGTTCAGGATTTTCTTCAAGGGTTGACGGCAATAGGTGATGCGATTCCGGATAAAAAGCGCAGTGAAATTCCAACGGACCTCTCGAAAAACGTCGATCATTATTTATATGGTACATTAAAGTGAAAACTTATTTTGTCGATACCGGCTATTGGCTCGCCCGGTCCGATTCTTCCGATCAACTCCATGTCCGAGCAGTAGCGGTGAGCAAAAAATTCGGTACTGATACGCATCTCGTTATCACCGAACTTGTTTTAGTGGAATGGCTTAATGCTACTGCTCGCTTTGGGGTAGCCGCGCGCCAGGAACTCGTACGGCAAATAATCCGAATGGAAAACGCAGATGATATTATGGTTGTACCGCAAAACGAGTATATTTTTCGTTCCTCCCTTCACGAATATAGTCATTATGCAGATAAGGATTGGAGTTTTACGGACATAACTTCTTTCCATGTGATGCGTTCTCGGAATATTCGAGATGCACTTATCTACGATCGCCATTTTGAGCAGGCCGGCTTCCGAGCTTTACTACGAGATTGATGTGACACCGTACCCCGACCGTCTTTCCGACCTTTTCCAGCTCGAATTCTTCGGCATGAAACTCGGCCTGGAGAATATTACGAAGCTCCTGGAATTTCTGGGACGGCCGGACCGGAAGTTTCCCGCAATCCATGTTGCCGGAACGAATGGGAAGGGAAGCGTTTGCGCGATGCTCGCGGCAGTCCATCAGGCGGCCGGAAGGAAGACGGGACTCTATACCTCGCCCCATCTGGTCGATTTCCGGGAGCGCATTCGGATCGATGGCGAGATGATTTCGGAAGAAGAAGTTTCGCAGTTCTTAGAACGCATTTGGCCGAAGGTGAAGGAACTTCGCGCAACCTTCTTCGAAGTGACCACGGCCCTGGCCTTCGATCATTTTGCGCGGCATAGGGTGGAGATAGCTATTATCGAAACCGGGTTGGGTGGCCGGCTCGATGCGACGAATGTTTTGGAGCATCCGCTGGCAACCGTGATAACCTCCATTGGTTACGACCATACGGCGCAGCTCGGTTCCACACTCGAAGCGATAGCCTTCGAAAAATCGGGAATTTTCAAACCGTATGTTCCTGCAATCGTGAATTGTGAGGAACCGTTGGAACCACTGTTTCGCGGGCGAGCGCGAGAAGCGGGAGCACCACTACTGTTTGTGCGGCAAGCGATTCGCCGTAGCAACGAAAAAGGAAGGACTTTATGGACGCCGCCTTTTCCCGGGGTACACCAGGAGCGAAATGTTCACACGGTCCGAGCTACCATAGAGATGCTGCCATACCGAATACCCCTAAAGCTCACGCGAAAGGGCATTCACAGTACAGAATTGTTGAAGATC
>JAKAIL010000051.1 GCA_021825235.1 Bacteroidota bacterium
TCTCAATGCGTTCAAGCCGGGAGTATTTGCGGATGCAGGATGGATTGGTGGCGATTCGCTACGTGCCGATGCTGGCATTGAGCTTGGCATGAAGATACTCGATCTCCTTCCCGGCCAGCTCCGTGGTGTAGCGGAGGAATACGATAACATTCCCACCGTCTATCTCGATGTGCCGCTCTACGAGAATCTTCCCTTGGATGGCAAGCCCAATTTTGCCTGGCGGTGGGAGATTTCGCTGGGAGAATCTTTCTGAGTAAGGTTGAATGTTGAACGAGGAGTGATGAAATCCAGACCGTTTCATCAGGTATCATTCAACATCATTGCTACTCGCCATGCGCTTTTTTCTAACACTGGCCATTTGCGCATTCGTTGCGCGCGTTCTTCATGCTCAGACCTCCGCCACCGGCATTCCCTACTTCCAGCAGCATGTGCATTACACACTGAATGCTACGTTGCATGACGACCGCGAGTATCCCTGGATCGAGGGAACCGGTACGCTCGTGTACACGAACAATTCTCCGGATACGTTGCGGGACCTTTATTTCCATTTGTACTGGAACATATTTAAAGACCGGAAATATGGAGACGACGACCAAGCCCACGATTCCGATTCGAAGATCGGGCCGAAAGGAATCGTACTAACGAAATTTATCATTGGCAACGCGCCGGCACGCTATGAAATCGATCACACCATCTTGCGCGTTTTTTTGGATGAACCACTGATGCCCGGAGCCAGCATTAACGTTGCGTATGACTGGAATGCCCTCATCCCTCACTTTGGTATGCGTACCACCTGGGGCTGGCATGATAAATACGCCCGCAATTTCGCCGAAGCTCAATGGTATCCGCAAATTTGTGTCTATGATAATCACGGCTGGCATCCCGATCAATATATTGGGACTGGCGAGTTCTATACCGATTATGGTGCATTCGATGTCACACTTACACTTCCCTCACGATTTACCACAGTCATGACGACTGGCTGGCTCGAAAATCCTACGGAGGTATTGCCGGATTCCGTTCGCGAGCATCTGGCTTTCGCGAAGGAACATCCCGATTCCATTATGCACATTGCGGACTATTCCAATTATCAGTTTCAGCCAATTTCTGGCACGGAACCAACACGCATCTGGAAGTTCCACGCGGATTCCGTTCGCGATTTTGCCTGGTGCGCGGACGAAGCGTATATTTGGGATGCGGTCTATGATGCAGGCGTCATGCACCATGCAGTGTATTGGGAAAATTCCCGCGCCTTCTGGGGCAAGGAAGCAGACCGTATCGTGCTGCTTACCGAGCAAACCAATTCCGCCTTCGCAGGAAAGTATATGTACCCGAACATGATCATGTGTGAGACATACGAGGGTGGTATGGAATATCCGGGTATTGTATTTGTCGGGCCATACCAGAACGGTACGTATTACCACTGGCCCCAGAATACCATGATGCACGAGCTTGGACATCAGTGGTATCCCATGATGATGGGCTCGAACGAAACCGATTATGGCTATATGGACGAAGGGTTCAATACCTTCATCACGACCTTTGTTCAGGAAAGATATTTCGGACGCTGGAATAATTCCTATGGTCCCGGACTCGGTTTCAACGATGATGAGCGCACGGCACTGTATCGTGATGCGATTCTTCAACAATTAGAAGGCAATGCGGAACCTGCGAAGCAAAAAGCAGACGCGTATCTGAGTTATCGTGATTATGCCGTCGCTACGTACTTCCATACGGCGAGTGTGTTCGTTATGCTTCGCTACGTAATGGGGAAAAAGGCCTTCGAGGACTTCATGCACCTCTATTATCAGCGCTGGCGCTTCAAGCATCCCTATCCCGATGACTTGCTGAATGCTGCAGAAGACATCGAGCGGCGCGAAGGCGATACCAACCGTGTTCGAGCGCGCGGAGATCTCCGCTGGTTCTTCAACGAATGGTTTGAGCAGACCTGGCAGCTCGACTATGCTATTGGCGGCTTCAGGGTAACCCCTCCCCCCGCCCTCTCCCCGGGGGAGAGGGAGTTTGATGCTACGGTCACGATTGATAAAAATCAAAGGGCCGTTATGCCACTGGATCTGGTCTTCACCTTTGCCGATGGAACTACCGAACGGAAATGGATCCCGGTGGACGATTGGCTGCGGACGATGTCCAAAGAGCGAACGTACACCTATACGTTCGATAAGGAGCCGATGAAGGTTGAGATCAATCCGACGCGGGAACTTCTGGACATTAACCGGCTGAACAATACCAGCCGCTGGATTCCACCCATGCAGGTGAGTTTGGTACCCATGATTTTTGGTGACATTAAGCCCATCGATAAATATGCGGTCCGTTCGGCACCATATCTTGCTCCGCTCACGGCCGATTTCTCACATGGCTGGCTCGCCGGATGGACGTTCCTTGGGAGCTATCTGGACCGTTCCGATCGCATTGCCATTGGTCCACGTATCGTAATTCCGCATGGCGGTAATGCCGAGTGGGGTGGTGTTTTACAGTACCACACGGTTTGGGATGCTATTTCACCGTTTAGCGATATCGATGTTTTGCTGGCGCAAGCGGACACAAATTCCTTCTATGGATTTCGGTATTCGCAGGTCATCAACGCAGCCGGTACAACGAATGCCGTGCATGTTCTCGAAGCAGGTTTCGATCTTTCGGGTGATGTCTGGGGAACTCATCCGGGCAAACCGGTGCCACTTAATCGTGGCTATTTCGCGTATACGTTCCATGCGAACTTTGGTGATAATTCCTTTGCCCTTGCGGGCCAGGGCGAGGATGGGCTTGGCGATCCACGCACCAGCTATTCCAAACTTGCCGGTATGATCGATGATCGCATCGGGTTAGGAGATGACTGGAATGCGTTCATTCGTCTTTTTGGCGGCAGTATGCAGCCGATTGATCATCCATTACCCTCCGAAGCATTATTCCAGCTTTCCAGCCCCAGCGATGTGGACCATTTCTCCGATTTATATGGCTCCAATTTTGGGACGGGCGTGCGGGATAAAATCCGGAATGCTGCAGTGAGTGGGCCGCTCGTGCGCGGTTATTTTGGTCCGAATAATATCTATGGCCGTGTAGCCGCAAGTGGAACGTTCGAGCTTGGGAATGCATCGCTTGCGCCACTTACATTTCTGCGAGATATTCCCTATCTCGGAACAGTGTTTGACGCATTTGGCCTTACACTATTTGGCGATGCTGGTCTCGTAACCAATGCCTTTTGCACCTGCAATTTACACGACGAACTTCGGAGCGATGTCGGGCTTGGATTGCGCTTCCTGGGTTTCAATGGTCGCCCGCTCAACGCATGGGATCTCGATCTCGAGCGTACCGAACTCCAATTCGATTTTCCGATCTACCTTGACAAGCCGGTAGGAGGCCAGAAGAATCTGGCATTCCGCTTCATGGCACTGGTACGGCAGGATTTCTAACGAATGGCGACGACAGTAATTGTTGTATCTCCGTAACTATTCGAAGCGAGGTGAATAGTCGCTACATTGGTGTCGGCTGGAAGCTTGGTGCGATCTATAGAAACGGGGACATCTTTACGGTTCCCACTCTGATAATTCTGGAAGGTAAGCCATGCCGTATCGGATAACGGCGTAATCGAAGCGCTCCAGGAAAAAGGACAGGAGCAGGAATGGGTAATCGAAATGGTGGAACTTGCGGTGGGCGGAGCGAGTGTGATCGTGTCCGGAGCGATAATCATGTATTCCTGAACGATTGGCTCATTCGTACACGCGGCCAATGCGAAAATGGCGGAAGCGAGAAGCATTCCTTGAAACAGCTTTATCATTATTGTTCTTCTCCAAACTTGGTTATGGAAGAGGATCTCCCGTTACATCATTCTCGAAAAACGCTGGAGTATTCTTGCGAACTTTCTTTCGATGTCGTTTACTCCGTTTCACGTATTGGAGTCCGTGATTGAGTGCCAGCGTAAGCACAAACGGAATGGCGAAGGAAGCTACGGTAGAACCCAGCCCAATGGTGTTATCCACGGTACGAAGCCGAGCGAACAACGCATTGAAGAGAATGGTAAGCAGCAAGCCACCACCGAGCGAAAATGCCCAGAAGTAGGGTTTGTAATAATGCTGATAATAAAATAGCCCGCAAATCAGCCCAAAGAATAGGCCGATAATAGCAGCGCTGACACCGTCCGGCAAACTAAATTCCTTCACAGCAAGTAAGCTGAAAGCAGTCATTGGGTACCTCCCGGCAAAAGAACACTCCTTCAGGAGTGTCCGAATAAATTGGCATCTCCTTAAACCTATCCTTGGGAAATCTGTTCCGCTTCGAAAATTTCTTGTTCACTCACAAGCAGTTCCTGGACGGCCTGAAACGGGGTAGCGGTAAGCCGTGGCAATTTGCGAATGAAGAGAAACGCGGGAATGCCAAAACCGGCGAGGCATGCTGAATTAATGCGAAAGGTATCCGGAACGCCATAAGAGGAGGCGAGCCATCCTGCTAATAGACTACCAAACGGAAACAGACCGGCAAAAGAAAAGGAGTAGATGCTCATCACACGGCCCCGGAGTTCGTCCGGAACCCGTCGTTGCAGCGTCGTATTGGCTGTGATAAAAAATGTAACAATTCCCCAGCCGATCAGCACCATCATGAGAACCGTTAGCCATAGGACGTGCACGTAGGAAACCGCGAGGAGACCAGCAACAAAAGCTCCCATGCCGAAAAAGAGCATCTTTCGGCTGTCCAGTTTACCAGCGAGCGCTGCCTGACTCAATGCAGCGAGCAAGGCCCCGGCGCCATTCGCCGAAAGCAAGGCACTGTATTCCGGCGCGCCGCCATGCAACAAACTACCAGCCACCACCGGCAGGTTTACCGTATAACTCCAACCGAAGAGGGTCATTCCGATCACCAGAAACATGAGCGCACGGAATTGTGGAACGGAATACAAGTACATGATCCCCTCCTTCATCGCACTGAGGCGCGAGACATTCTGCAAACGCTTTCGCACCAGTTGATGATCGAACCGCATCATGAGAAGACCGATGATAACTGCAATATAGGAAATACCATCCAAAAAAAAGCATGTCGCAATCGAAAGAACAGCGATAATGATGCCTGCTAATGCCGGTCCCAGCAGTCGCGCCGCATTGAAGATGGACGAGTTGAGCGCCACGGCATTCGTAAGATCTTCTTTGCTTGCCATTTCAACCACGAATGCTTGTCGGGTGGGCATATCGAAGGCATTGATGGTTCCCAGCAATAATGCGGCAATTCCAAGAATTACGATGGTCACATGGCCGGTCCAAATGGCAATAGCAACCAGCACGGAGCGCAAACCAGCCGAGCTTTGTGTAATAACGAGAATACTACGCTTCGGGTATTCATCGGAAACGGTGCCGGCATAGAGCGAAAGCAAGAGGATCGGTACCGAGCCCAAAAAGCTGATGACGCCCAGCGTCATTGCATCTTTTGTAAGTGACCACACGAGCCATGCCAGTGCGGTATTCTGAAGCCACGTGCCAATGAGCGAGATGAGTTGCCCAAAAAAGAACAGCCGGTAATTGCGGTGCTTCAGCGACCGGAACATGTCCGAAAGCAGGCCGAACACGGTCCGTTTAATCGCAAAAGGCTGAAGTGTCATTTCGTATCGCAGGTGATACGATTTGGCACATCAACGGTTACGCCAAGGTTAAGCCGGTATTATGGCATTGCGCATTCGTATCATCGAAAACTCAAGCGTCGAAGCCACAATCGCTTCGTGGAGTGGCCATAAATTTTCCATAAATCGACTTCAGTATCCCGCTTTCTCAATTCCATCAATGCATCTGAAATACTGAGCATCTCACTTGGGATGATGGATTGGCGGGAAATATAATATCCTGCGCCAGGATCGATGCATTCAAAGCTATTGGATGGGAATGAGTATACGTGTAATGTGGTGTTGCAGATACGCTCGAACCAGCCCCATTCCAGAGCAAGAACTCGTGCAGCAGTTGTTTCCGCAAGGAACTGGCAACAATCATTTTCCGATGTACCCAGCCCTTTTGCAAAACACACTCGCGGGCAGTCCCTTGGAAGAAGGTAGTTTGGCAGGTGATCATTATCGATCGCCCAGACAAAATCACCCTTCAGGTGGGAATTTTGGGAGCCGGACGAGGATCGAATAGGCGAATGTTAGGGGTCCTCACTTACATGAAAAAGGTGCATTCGTGAATAAGGAGCAGTGAACCAAACCGTTCCAGATATAAAAATGGAATATTATTGCACAAGACTTCCCGATAGAGTGTTACATGCGGCTCATGCACTTAAATATCGCGGAATTTGGCGCTATCTTGTTCGGAGGCGCGGTGCTCGCCGGGTTTCTTGGTTCGCTCACCGGACTTGGTGGAGGCATTGTTATCGTTCCGTTGCTGACGCTTGGCTTTGGAGTTGACATTCGTTATGCGATTGGGGCGTCCTTGCTCTCAGTCATCGCGACTTCTTCCGGTGCGGCTTCCGCCTACGTAAAGGAAGGATATTCCAACATTCGCATTGGAATGTTTCTGGAAATCGCGACGACGATGGGGGCGCTCTTTGGAGCATATTTGGGCGGGATTCTATCGCCCAGTGTGATTGCGATCATTTTCGGTGCGGTTCTTATCTATTCCGCATGGATTTCCACGCGCCCGCACCCGGAACACCATCCGGAACATACTTCCGATCCTTTTGCCCGAAAACTGAAACTTGCCTCGGAGTATCCTTACCATGGTAAAATGGTGAGATACGGGGTCCATAATGTACCATTCGGTTTTGGAATTTCCGCGGTTGCCGGAATTATGTCCGGCTTGCTGGGCATCGGCGGTGGCGCGATGAAGGTCATTGCCATGGACCATGCGATGAAACTGCCGTTCAAAGTTTCGACTACCACAAGCAATTTTATGATTGGCGTAACGGCGGCGGCCAGCGCCGGGATTTATTTAAGCCGGGGGTATTTGGACCCAGTGTTGGCAACTCCGGTCGTGCTTGGGGTTCTGTTGGGTTCCTTAGGTGGAGTTCGGGTTCTTGGACGGTCCAATCCTAAAACGCTACGGACCCTGTTCGCAATCGTAATATTTGTTTTAGCACTGGAGATGATTTATAATGGCGCAACCGGAAAAATCTGATTCCACACAAGCTCGCGAGTATCACGTGATCGAGGTTTTCATCGGAAATCTCCTGCGTGTCTGCGTGATTGCCACTGTCGCCGTCGTCGTGTTTGGCGCGGGAGTGTATATGCCTTCCGCTTATTCGTTGCATCCGGCTTATCACAAATTTATGGGGGAACCTGCGGCATTTCGATCCGTGGGGGGAATTCTTGGCGCTGCGTTTACCGGCGATGGCAAAGCGATTGTGCAAGCCGGTTTGCTGTTGCTCATTCTTACGCCAATCCTTCGAGTTACTGTTTCCGTCTTTGCATTCCTGTACGAGAAAGACTATCTCTATGTGGTGCTCACCCTGATTGTGCTTGGGATTTTGCTTTTTTCGCTCGCGGGCGGGGCGTAAAGTTCACGACCCGCAAGCGTAACGTGCTACTGGAGGTGCAACAGGGATTAATCATTTTTCTTCGCGCACTCACTTCCCCTTTTTTGCGTTATCTCGCGGGCCGACCATGTGTCTGCCTTCTATTTGTAATCCATAGTGGCGAAAAGTAAGGCGAAGAAGCAGACAAAATTTATTTTCATAACAGGCGGAGTGGTCTCCTCACTCGGCAAAGGAATCGTCTCCTCTTCGCTGGGCCTATTGCTCAAAAGCCGCGGATTGCGGGTCACCGTCCAGAAGTTCGATCCGTATATCAATGTGGATCCCGGTACGATGTCGCCGTACCAGCACGGTGAAGTTTATGTGACGGAAGATGGCGCTGAGACTGATCTCGATCTGGGCCACTACGAGCGCTTCCTCGATGTAAATATGACCCGCGCTAATAACACCACTACGGGCCAGGTCTATAACGAGGTCATCCAGCGGGAGCGGCGTGGGGATTACTTAGGCGCAACAGTGCAGGTCGTACCGCATATTACCGACGAAATCCGCCGTCGAATGACACAGCTTGCCCGCACCGGCGAATTCGATGTCATCATCAGTGAAATTGGCGGCACGGTCGGAGATATCGAATCGCTGCCGTTTCTCGAAGCCATTCGCCAACTCATGATGAAGGTGGGCAAGAAGAATTGCATTGCGATCCACCTTTCGTATGTGCCATTCATCGCGAGTGCCGGGGAGCTTAAAACGAAACCGACGCAACACTCCGTAAAGACCCTTCTCGAAATTGGGATTCAGCCGGACGTGCTCGTCTGCCGTAGTGAACAGCCGCTTTCGAAAGCGTTGCGCGAAAAAATTGGGCTATTCTGTAACGTGGAAACACGCGCAGTTATCGAGGCCCGGGACGCTTGTACCATTTACGACGTACCATTGACGTTCGCGGACGAGAATGTCGATACTATCGTGCTCGAAAAACTTGGGTTACCAACCACGACCAAGCGCGATCTTGCCAGGTGGCGCAGGTTTGTCGAGAAGGTGAAGCACCCAAAGCAGGAGGTGCGGATTGGGATGATTGGGAAATACATACAGCTCCAGGATGCCTATAAATCCATCTCCGAGGCGTTTGTTCATGCCGGTGCCGAGAACGATGCAAAAGTCGAAGTGGTCTGGATCAATTCGGAAGAACTGGAGCAGAAGCGAAATATCGAGGAATATTTCGAGGGGATTGACGGAGTATTAATTGCCCCCGGTTTCGGATCTCGTGGTGTGGAAGGAAAGATCAGGGCCATCGAGTTTGTCCGTAAAAAGAAAATTCCATTCTTCGGCATTTGTCTTGGAATGCAGTGCGCCGTTATCGAGTATGCGCGGAACGTCTGCAATCTAAAAGACGCGAATTCCAGCGAGTTCAAGAAAACTCCCAACAGCGTGATCGATCTAATGCCCGATCAAAAAACGGTGCAGACCAAAGGTGCGACCATGCGGCTGGGGAGTTACCCATGTATCCTGCAGCGAGGCTCTATTGCCAATCGTGCTTACCGCGACCAGTTTATTACTGAGCGGCACCGGCACCGTTATGAGGTCAATAATGCCTATCGCGCTCTGCTTTCCGACAAAGGCATGGTGCTAAGTGGGGTTTCGCCGGATGGTAACCTGGTGGAGATTGTCGAATTAGAACGCGAGGCGCATCCCTTCTTCATCGGTGTGCAATTCCACCCGGAATTAAAAAGTCGCGCCACAAAAGCCCACCCGATTTTCCGGGAGTTTGTGAAGGCGAGTTTGGTGCATAAAGAACAGCGAGAGCTGCTGTATGGGCATCGAAATGGTTCGACGAATGGACATGCACCGTCAGCGCGAGAGATTCTGCGGCAAGAAGCTTCAATGAAGTAATTTCATTCCTCTCTGGGACGCTTTCATCAAACTAAGTTTTTCAAATTGGCTCCTATTCCCGGGCATGCAAAACATCATTGTTGTCGGCGGGTCGAATTTCATCGCGAGTGAGAGTTACCATCGATTGTCTTGCCTTCTGCCGTCATAAATTCTATTTCAAAGGCTCACCCATCGGCATAAATGCCAACGATCGTTCCGATATTTCCCTTGTTAGTTCGAGGTCCGGGATATTGTGTTCGAGGACAACTAAATCAAGTTCTTGGATAGGCATTTCCTTCATCTTTCTGAGGCATTATCCAGAATAAAGCGTGGTCTGGTTTCGCAAAGCGGTACACTACTTGCACACTCTGCTGCAGGCCGCGCGGTTTGTCTATTTTCCAGCGCGCGGAACGATTAACCATCATTCATTATGCAAAAAATGATACTCATCCATAAGCACTGGAGCTACTCAGCTTCGGCGCTTATCGCGGTAGCCTTTGCCGCGATCACGCTTTCTTCGTGTGCTACGAAATATCCGGATCAACCTGCTACGAATACGACGACCAACGCCATCGGCGTCGATGAATTCTTCACGCCTACGCCCAATGGTGCTGCCGATGACTACTACTTCCTGAATGACACCGAGGACGACGTCGATTATTCCTTCTTCCTCGATGAGCAGGACTACCTTGCAGCACTACATGCCACCAACAGTAACGATAACGACCCCATCTATCGCTTTATTATTCAATATGTAAAAGGCGGACATGGGTATGGCGATCACAATCACATCCACGAATTCGTGAAGGGATCCCACCATGATCATGGGGTTTATATCAGCGTTGAAGGCCAGGAGGACTGGACGGATTCCATTGCGCTGACGGATGTCGAGAAGAGCGAGATCGATACCGCGATGATTTCCTTCCTGGACTGCGCCCGGCCTGCTATCGATTCGTTTGCAGTAAAGCTTGCGCCCTATCGCGATTCGTTCCGCGTTCAACGGGCCGCCATTGTTGCATCCATGGATTCCGGTAAGATCACACGAGATAGCGCGCGGATTGAACTCGATAGCGTTATCGCCACCTATATGCGTGAGACCGATACGATACGCACCGTATTTTTCAACGAGCTGGCCACCTGCCGGACCGAACTCGATCTCACCATCAGAGTAATCCTGACCCCTCAACAGTATGCCATTTGGGTTCGACACCGAGGGTGGTAATGCCAAACGCTTCGAAGCCGTGGCCCTTCAATAAGGAAGGGTCACGGCTCTGAATCATTGCGCACGGTATTCCAACGAGATAATTCCCGTAATCGGAAGTGGCTCCGGACCGTGACCATACGTTGTTGAAGCATATTCGGATTGTTTCGAATCGGTCCAGATGCTCATCAGCGGAAGATCGAATGCGACTTCCGGATCGATGCTCCACCGATCGGAAATCCAGAATGGAATGCCTGTGAGTAATTTCAGGTCTGCAATCGCTGTGGCGACCGGCTGCTCACCGCCGATGGAATAGGAACGATCACCAGTTCCTCTGCCCGTAGAAAAATCTACAAAGCTTAAATTTGCCGGGCCTCCGGTGATAGAGCGGTCCAAATCATAATGGCTGGATGCAATGGCGCGGACATCCACGCCGGCACCCACATAAAATCCCTTGGTGCCGCAGAAATGATATTCCAGGTATCCTTCGAGCGCCACCGTTCGGAGCATAAACACCAAATTGCTTGAGACCGGAATTGTACCGGCAACTCCATTGGTATCGAAGTCAATGGGTTCCGTGGAATTCCACTGGCCTCGCCATTCCGCGTAAGCAAATTTGGCTAACACCGACCATTTGGAATTGAGATAAAAATTGCCGTTAAGACCCGCGTAAAAACCAAAGAGCGGAGTTGCTCCGGCTTGAAAGGGCACTTGCACGGTATCTGCGCCAGGAGGATAAGGATAGACTGTTGAAAAATACGTTGGCGTAGCGTGCTGCCATAGAGTGAGATTAGTCCCGGCTTCTACACCGACAATGATAGGTTCGAGGCTGTTGCCCGATTGCGCTCGCGTATTGCTGAGCGAGAAAAAATACAGTAAACAAGAAATCGCGATACTAAAAAGACGACGATGATTCATATCAAAGTAAAATGATGAGTCAGTTTGCTCATCATTTTTCATGCCGAATGGCATACGAAGCTCAACCGTTGTGAAAAGGTATGATCAGGTTTTCGAGGAATTCTGTAAACGAAAGAGCCGGTAAGAATAAACTACCGTCCAGATAGCAAAAGCGACCAGGATTCCGATAGCGATCAGAATGCTTATCTCCGGGAACAATATGGCAAGCACAATTCCCGCGAGGGAAACCACCGGCAAAAGTTTGCCAGCGAATTGGTGAGTCTGTGTCCAGTTTTCTTCACTTTCAAGTGTCCACGGCAGGCGAATGCCAATGAAATAGCTCTGCCTGATCCTCGGCAATGCTAATCCGATTATTAGAAATAATACAAGCAGGCCAAACGCAATAAATTGCTCAACATCGACGCGAGCATTACGCGCCGATGCTACCATAAGGAAGAAAACATAAGTGAAAAATGCTGCAATAGAAAATCGTATCCAACGATACGCCGGCATCGATGCCCGAATATTTTTCTGTTTGGGATCGAGCCGCGGGATGTAATACAAAAGAAGTGCAACGAGAATATTTATGCCCGGTAAAATCAGAAGTGATGCTGGACCACCATAATGATTCGCCGTGCCACGCAAATCGAAGTGCGTAGGAACCCGCGCGGGCAGCGATGGCCAAACAATCGCCAACGCGATGAACGGCGCAATCAGAATGATTGCGAGCGGCCATTCCTTCCACATGCTTTGTAATGGCTTAGAATCAACCATGTATTGCTGACAAGGACCCCTTCTTGATTTCGGTTCCGCCTGCTTTGTCTTGCATGCGAATCGCCAGGGACCGCCGGTGGGCTTCGAGACCTTCCATTCGGGCGAGAGCCTGAATATCGACGGCAGCCTGTTCAGAAAGATCGGAAACTTCCGTCCATGTCTGAATTTTCAGGAAATCGAAAACGGAAAGCCCACCACGCACGCGGCCCGTTCCCTGCGTAGGCAGGACGTGATTAGGCCCTAAGCCATAGTCGCCCAGCACTTCCGCACTTCCGGAGCCGAGGAAGAGGCCCCCGTAATTGCGAAGTAAGGGACGTAAGGCTTTCGTTCTTACTGAAGTCAATTGGAGCGAAAGATGTTCTGGCGCAATATGATTAATTACTTGGGCTATAGCGTCTAAATCTCCGGCAATTATGGCGTAACTGCTCCCAAGCGACGGGGATGCAATTCCCTCCGTAGGCAGACCTTGCAATTGTTTTTCCAATTCTCGCTCGACCTTCGTTAGAAGGTCCGGAGTCATTACGATTAGAAAGACTCGCGCATCCGGGTCATGCTCGGCTTGGGCGAGAAGGTCGGCGGCAACCCATGCGGGAGAAGCAGATTCATCTGCGATCACTGCGAGCTCGGAAGGACCGGCCAGCATATCGATTTTTGCGATTCCCGAAACAAGCTGCTTTGCCGCCGTCACCCATCGGTTCCCAGGCCCCACGATAACATCGAACTTTGGGATCGTTTCGGTTCCATACGCCAATGCCGCAATGGCATGAGCGCCACCGACGGCGAGCAAGGCATCAGTTCCTGCAATAGCAGCAGCAGCCAACGTGTGAAGCGATGGTTTGGGCGATGCAACCCACACGGTTTCTACTCCTGCGGCCCGCGCTGTAACAGCCGTCATGAGCACGCTCGATGGCAAAGGGTACCGGCCCCCGGGCGCGTAACATGCTGCGCGTTCCAATGGGAGCACCGTATGTCCGGCATGTCCTCCATCGATTGAAACAGTAAGGTCAGACAGGGTTCTTCGTTGTGCTTCCGCAAAACGGCGAATGCGTTCGGCCGTTCGTTCCAATACGTACCTTTCCTTTAAAGGAATTCGTTCAAGAGCATCTTCCAAGATGTCTCGTTCTAAAATCATCGGCTCGTTTTTGGTAAGATCCCCAAACTTCTCAGCAACCTGCCGGAGTGAGCTATCCTTGCCCTTCCATACCTTCGAAACAATGTCGTTTGCGAGTGGGAGAATGTCATCCAGTGTTGTGGAACGATCAAGCAATAGGGCATCCTGAACTGGAATCGGATTCAAAATCATCGTGCAAGCTCCTTTCTCCTCAGTACGTTCTGGTTCGCTTTTGCAAGTCCCGGACGCCGTGTGATCTTGAGCGCCCGCCGGTCTAATTCACGTTCTACTTCGGTAAGTGAAACTCCTTGCTTTTGCATTGCGACGAGGGTAAAATAGAGCACGTCCGCAGCCTCGTAAACCGCTTCATCGCCGTTTGCTGCGGCAAGTTCATTTGCTTCTTCGATGAGTTTGGCAGAAAGGAACTCGCCGGATTCGAGTAACTTGCGTGTATAGGAGCCTGGCATGGAACCGATCGCCCGTTTGGCAATTCGCTGTTCCAGCGCCGAAAGCCCATTCACATTGCCCCAGCATGTGTCGGTCCCTAAGTGGCAAAAGCCGGGGCCGTGCTGACGTACCATAAATCGGAGCGTATCTCGGTCGCAATCGAGTTCGATGCGGATCAACTCCTGGATATTGCCGGAACTCTCACCTTTGCGCCAAAGCCCGCGCGTTCGCGAATAATAAATTCCTCTTCGCTCAGCAATTGCAACGCGGATACTTTCGAGATTCGAATATGCAAGACCGAGTGCGATGCCACTTTCGTCCGTTACAACGGTAGGCCAAAGCCCGTCTGGACGATCCGAATGGAGCAATGCTGCATAAACATCCGCTAAATCGAGCTTTCCAGTATAGAGTGCCATCCCCACCTGAGCGTCGATACCAAGCTTATCTAGTTCGGCAACTTCCTCTGGGGTGGAAATGCCACCGGCGATCGTAAGTTTCGCTTCGCCGCACGCAGCAAGTAATTCCTTCGCTTTTGGAAAATCCGTTCCCTTCATTTGACCTTCGCGCTCGACAAGTGTTACGAGGAAACCACCAGTGTAGGGTGAAAGCTCTTGCATCCTGACTTCGATGTTTGAGCCGGTGCCGCGCTGCCAGCCATCAACTACCACTTCGCCATTGCGAGCATCGAGCGCAACAATCGTCCGGTTGCGTGGCAATTTCTGAAGGAGTTCTGGACTTGCCGCGGTACCAAGTATAATTTTTGTGGCACCCAGATCGAGCCACCGAACGGCTTGCTTATACGAACGAATGCCACCGCCAACTCGGAATGACGCATGAGGAAGAAGTTCTTCCAACAGTGCTTGACTGGAACCAATACCGCGTGCGGCATCGAGATCGATAAGTGCAACTTCGCCAACAATTCCAAAACGCTGTGCAATCGGGTGTGGATCGCCTGCGTCAATCGCCAGCTTTTCGCCACCGATAAGCTGTACGGCGCGACCTTGTTCAATATCAATAGAAGGAATAATCATAATCGTATTGGCACTCCAAAATCTTTTAGTTCGTGTTTTATCTTGTAAATGGAAGCATCATTATCGTGAAAAATGGACGCTGCGAGTAAGCCGGAAGCACCAGCTTCATACGCATTGGAAAGGTGCCGTGCATTCGCGGCCCCGCCGGAAGCAATGATAGGAATGCTCACAGTACTTCTTACGGCTTTGAGTAACTCGAGATCATAGCCTGCGCGGGTCCCATCCTGGTCCCAACTGGTGAGCAGGATTTCTCCTGCGCCTCGCGATGCAGCTTCGCGCGCCCATTTTGTAACTAACGTTAGCGTAGCGATTCGTCCACCATTCAGCAGTACATGCCAAATGCTTGCAGTTTTGGCTTTGGCATCGATCGCGACAACCGTACATTGAGTTCCGAATCTCGTGGCAATCGCATCGATGAGCTGCGGATTTCGGTAGGCGGCGCTGTTTATGCTTACTTTGTCGGCTCCGGCGGAAAGCAGGGCCTCGCAATCAGCAAGCGAACGGATGCCGCCGCCCACCGTAAGCGGAATTGACAGGATATCCCGTATCGCACGAACCGTTTGAACATGATTCTTTCGATCCTCAATAGTCGCGGAAATATCGAGCAGCACAATTTCGTCCGCGCCTTCTGCTTCGTATCGTGCCGCAAGCTCGGCCGGGTCTCCAGCATCTCGCAAATTTAAGAAGCGGACTCCTTTTACTACGCGGCCCGCGTGACAATCGAGGCACGGAATAATTCGAGCTTTTAGCATTTGTCCGCTCCGTTTCCAATCCACCGCCGCAAAAGATCTATGCCCCACGCGCCCGATAGCTCCGGGTGGAACTGACATGCAAGAATATTCTTATATTCCACGGCGGAGACGAATGGCGAGGAATAATCGGTGATCGCTCCGATTGTGCCAGGTGGTAACGTATCCAGTCTAAATGAATGCGTGAAGTACGCATCACCGGCTTTAAGAAGATGCGTTTTTCCAATCGGCTCAATAGAGTTCCAACCAACGTGTGGTGTTTGAACGTCGATCGGAAATTTATTGAAATTACCGTGTAAAAAAGCGAGTCCCTTCACCCCAGGAGTTTCTTCACTCGTTTCGAACAAGATTTGCATTCCAAGGCAGATAGCAAGCGTTGGAATGCCATCTGAAATGGTGCTTCGTAATGCCAGGGTCCACTCATTGCGCTCCAGTGCAGCCATAGCAGCTCCAAAACTTCCAACGCCAGGTAACACAAGTCGGGAGGCCTGGGTGATGTCAGAGGCACGTTCGGCAATACGCATGCACGCGCCGGCGCGCCGAAGTGCCGTCGAGACCGAAGCCAAATTGGCGGTTCCTGTTGGAACGATAGTAGCTGTTGTCATTGAATCGTTCCTTTGGTGCTCGGCACATCATCGAATTCTGAAAGTCGAGTACCCATTCGTAATGCCCGAGCAAATGCCTTGAAGGCCGCCTCTGCTTTATGATGGTCATTTGTACCGCGCAGTGTATCCAGGTGCAACGTACATCGGAGTGTAGTCGCGAAGCTTCGGAAGAAGTGTTTGATATTCTCACACGAAACATCGCCGATCTTTTCTCGCTTCAGTTCCAAGGCGATTGCGGGTGCCGGTCGCCCAGAAATATCGATGACGCATCGAACGAGAGATTCATCCATTGCAACGTGGGCTTCACCGAATCGCTCGATGCCGCTTCTTTTGCCAAGGGCCTTGTCAAAAGCACCAGCTAAAGCGATGGCAGTATCTTCTACGGTGTGATGATCGTCCACCTGCAAATCTCCGGAGACCTCGAGCGTGAGATCGAAACGTCCATGCTTGGCGAAGCTATCGAGCATGTGGTCCAGGAATCCAAGGCCAGTCGCGATTTTGGATGTGCCAGCGCCATCCAAATTCACATTGACTTTGATTCGAGTTTCGTGTGTTGTTCGTTCAAGTGTAGCGGTGCGTATCATAATTCAATGGATTGGATTTGAAATGCTTCTGCGAGCGATCGCATGTGCAGTGTAAATAAGCGATTGCATGAGAAGTGTAAATGTATCGGCATCACCTGGCAAAGTGAGGCGGCGCGCTTTGGGAAGCGAGTTAAGAGATCGGGTCCGCATTCCACGGGTGTATAGAGCTTGATCGAAGGTCATCGGATATTCCGGAAAGAGAAGAATAAAATTTGCCTGCGACGGAAGGAATCGAATCTCATTCTCACCAAGCCACGCTTCGAGTATTCTTCGCTCCTCACGGATGGTGTCAACGTAATCATCCATTTCCGATTCAAAGCTCGTTAGATCCGTGTTCAATATTTCTATCGATTGCGCGGAAACGGAGTACGGTCCACCCGCTGCCCGCATCACTTGAATTATCTCGGAGTTACCAATTGCATATCCGAGGCGAAGTCCGGGAAGGCCCCAGGCCTTCGAGAAGCTCCGGACTACAACGATATTCGGGAACCGGAGAAGGCGACGCGTAGGATCGAGGGCGGCGAATTCAATGTACGCCAGGTCCAGCACGATTGGAATATCCGAAGCCTGAATTGCGATTTGCTCGATCGATTCGAGTGGAATACACTTACCGGTCGGGTTATTTGGAGTAACCAGAATGATTAGCCGGGTATTTGACGATAGTTGATTTACAAAGTCGTCTATCGGAAATTCCTTCTCAAGCCATGGAACTTCTTTAATGGTCGCGCCGGACAGCTCGCCATATTTCGCAATCATCTCAAAAGTTGGTGATGTCGTAAGCAACTCATCGCCGGCCATCAGTGAAGCTCGGCATGCACGGTCCAATGCTTCATCCGCGCCGGCAGTGATCAGTATATTTTCAGCGCGGACATCCCAGCGTTTTGCTAGCGTTATTTCGAGTGGTTTCACATTCGGATACTGAGACCACGCCACGAACACTTTTTCAGAAATGGAAACACGGTAGGGAACCGGCGGCTCCGTTCGGTCGAGCCGTAAAACAATAGCGGGATCATCTGGCGATGGCGAATATGCTGTAAGGGATCGTCGAATGATGTTACTCATGGCACGATTTGGCTGGGTGTAGAAATAATAATATCCGTTCCACCAGTTCGCTTAAGCTGCGGAATGAGCGATGGCAATGCGGTTCGGCACACGGCAGCTTTCACTGCAAAGCCGCGTTCACCGGCCAGGGTTGCGACCGTTGCTTCGCGCATGGCAGGCAGTAGTTGGATAATAGTATTGAGTGATTCCTGAGCAACGTTCAACTCCAGCATCACTCGTTCACGAGCATCGAGGACGGAACGCAGCAGGAGCGTGAAGCTCTCGATCAAGTCGCGTTTTTCGCGAATATCCAAGGCCTTCGGGTTGCAGTAAAGCCGCGTGGATGATTCGAGCAATGTCGCGATAATCTCAAGACCATTCGCCTGAAGCGTCGCACCGGTGGCCGTTATATCCACAATGCAGTCGGAGTCCTCCGGTGGGAACACTTCTGTCGCCCCGTAGGAACGCATCACCGTGGCTTTGAGACCGGTGGAGACGATCCACTGCTCTGTGAGATTGCGGTATTCGGAAGCGATGACGACCGGCCTGCCGAAGGAACTGAAGTCTTTCGCATAAGAGGCAGGCATTGCCGCGACCAGAGAGACGGGATCCAACCCCGTATCGAGCAGCTCGATGAGTTCCCCATCGAGTTCGGCGACCCAATCGGCACCGGCAAAGCCAATGTCTCGGGAGCCAAAGTGGAGCATCTCCACGATATTTTGCGGCTTCAGGATCTTTACCTCGAAGCCGGGGAGCGATATGCTGGGCCGGTAGCCTCGGCTTCCTTGCTGCAGCCGGATGCCGGCGTCGGCAAGGAGGCGAAACACGCCCTCCTGCATGCGGCCCTTGGGCAGGGCCAGCCGTAATGGATTCAG
>JAKAIL010000052.1 GCA_021825235.1 Bacteroidota bacterium
GAATCGGGTCTATACGTTCGTCCGGTAAAATCCCACGTGGCGTTCGCACCATTTAAATTTTCGAGGAGCCGGACGCCATTGGTGTCCGTGGAGCTATAGCTTTGCGGAGGAGTGTCCGAATGGAAAAGAAAGTCCTGTTCCGTCAGCGTAATTTGCGCAAATGCCGGTGAGGCAAAGAATGTGTATAATAGGATCGCTGTCAAGTGTCTCATTGTCGTTGGTAACTAATGTGAAATGAGATAAAGCGGATCCCCCCAATAGACACTTCTCATGAATACTAAAATTACGCCAGTGGGATTTTTCCACGCCTGATTTCGTTTCTTTATACGAATTTCCGATGGGGGTGCTCGCCTTCGGCAAGTGCGAACTGAGAATATACCCCGGAAACCTGATCTGGATAATGCCAGCGGAGGGAAAGCGGAATGAATTTTACCGGACCATATTCAAATTTTTTACTGAGCAGCCGCCCTTCCTCCGGGCGGCCCAGGGTTGTGCTTACCGTTGGTGGCTCGGATCCTACCGGCGGGGCCGGCATTCAGGCGGACCTTAAAACATTCCAGCACTTTGGCGTTCACGGACTAAGCGTCGTGACCGCGGTCACTGTTCAGAATACGCATGGTGTGCGCAGCGCCAATCCCGTGGAACCTGAATTAGTCGAGGCACAGCTCTCCGCGCTGGGTGAAGATATTCCTATTGATGCAATAAAGATTGGAATGCTCACCACGAGTGAGGTGGTGGAAGTGGTTTCCAATTTTGTGGCAAAGCAGCGTGTTCCCACCGTGGTCGATCCGATCGTAGCATCATCGAGTGGAACCCTATTTTTAGACAATGCTACTCTCGATACTCTATCAAGTTGTTTGTGTCCTTTCGCGTCCGTGATAACGCCCAATATATCCGAGGCTTCGGCTTTTACCGAGATTGTCATAAAGTCTGAAGATGACCTGTTAGAAGCAGCACGTCGCTTAGTGGAAGAAGGTGCTGAAAGTGTGCTCCTCAAAGGCGGTCATGCTGCCGGCCCGGAGTCGCGGGATCTTTATTATGATGGCACGAATGCCGAATGGCTCTCCGCGCCGCGCCGCGCCAAGCAGGTGCATGGAACGGGCTGCGTGCTTTCCTCGGCCATTGCCAGCGGCCTTGCACTGGGGCTTCCGGCGCGAGACGCAGTACACATTGCAAAAGAGTTTATTACCGAAATGATCGAACGAGCGATGCCACTCGGTGCCGGTCCGGAGATTTTTCAATTTGCTTCCCCTTTTATAGAAGAGCCTGTCGAAGGAAGGGAACCGAGGGGTGGTTTTTCAAAACAGGCGACCACCCCCAACCCCCTTCTTCTTTAGGAGGGGGCTATTTGTCGCTTATTAATTATGGAAGAAACCGCATACCGTCCGTTTCCGAATAGCCGCAAGGTGTACGATCATGGGAAGCTTTATCCAGACATTCGCGTGCCGTTCCGCGAGATTGCGCTGACACATACCAAAACGGCACGCGGCCATGACGAAAACTTACCGGTTCGCGTGTACGACACCACCGGCCCTACCGCCGAACGTGGTGTTGCCGAGGATGGCTCACTCATGCTGCACGATATTCGTTCCGGACTTGCACCGCACCGGCATGAATGGGTCGTGCGCCGCGGCGATGTAGAGGAGTACGATGGGCGCCATACCCAACCGGAAGATAACGGCTATTCAAGTGAAGAGCAACTGCTCCGCGCCTACGATAAGGAAAAAGCGCGATTCGAGTATTATCCCGGTGTGCGCCGCAAACCATTGCGCGCGAAATCAACTGGAGCGGTCACCCAAATGTACTATGCGAAGCGCGGCATCGTAACGCCGGAGATGGAATTTGTGGCGATCCGGGAATCGGGTTCCGGGGACCGGGGTCTGAAGGCCGGGGTGCTCCGGAATGCTCTTGGGTTCCAACACGCTGGCGAGTCGTTCGGCGCTTCCCTTCCGCGCGCCATTACTCCGGAATTTGTTAGAGATGAGATTGCCCGTGGTCGAGCAATCATCCCTTCCAACATTAACCACCCGGAGTGCGAACCAATGGCCATTGGCCGGAACTTCCTGGTGAAGATTAATGCGAATATTGGCAACTCGGCGATTGCAAGTTCCATCGATGAAGAAGTGGAGAAAATGCTCTGGGCTATTCGATGGGGGGCTGATACTGTGATGGATCTCTCCACCGGTAAGAACATCCACGAGACGCGCGAATGGATTATTCGCAATGCGCCGGTGCCGATCGGGACCGTGCCGATTTACCAAGCCCTGGAAAAAGTGGATGGCCGGGCCGAGGAACTTACGTGGGAAGTCTTCCGCGATACCCTTATCGAGCAGGCCGAACAAGGTGTAGATTATTTTACGATCCACGCCGGGGTGCGCCTGCCATTCGTTCCCATGACTGCGAACCGCATGACCGGCATCGTTTCCCGTGGTGGGAGCATCATGGCCAAGTGGTGCCTGGCGCATCATAAGGAGAGCTTTCTTTTCACCCATTTCGAAGAGATTTGCGAAATCATGCGGGCGTATGACGTTTCCTTCTCGCTCGGGGATGGTCTCCGTCCGGGTTCCATTGCCGATGCAAACGATGAAGCGCAATTGGCCGAGCTTCGCACGTTAGGCGAGCTAACGAAGGTTGCATGGGAGAACGATTGCCAGGTAATGATCGAAGGTCCGGGGCATGTGCCGATGCAGCTTATCAAAGAGAACATGGATCTGGAACTTCGCGATTGCTATGAAGCGCCGTTCTATACGCTGGGCCCGCTCACGACTGATATTGCGCCGGGCTACGATCACATCACTTCGGCGATCGGCGCGGCGATGATCGGTTGGTTCGGCTGTGCGATGTTGTGCTATGTCACGCCGAAGGAGCATTTGGGCCTCCCGGACAAAAATGATGTCCGCGAAGGCGTGATCGCGTATAAAATTGCAGCGCATGCAGCGGATTTAGCGAAGGGACATCCCGGAGCGCAACTGCGCGATAACGCGCTCTCCAAAGCGCGCTTCGAGTTCCGGTGGGAAGATCAGTTCAACTTGTCGCTCGATCCGGAGCGCGCGCGCTCCTACCATGACGAAACGCTCCCACAGGAGGGTGCGAAAACCGCGCACTTCTGTTCCATGTGCGGCCCGCACTTCTGTTCGATGAAGATAACGGAAGATGTAAGAAAATATGCGGAGGAACATACCATCTCAGAGGAACAAGCAATTGTAGCAGGGCTGGAACAAAAGAGCAAAGAATTTGTGGAAGGCGGTAACGAACTTTATTCAATACAACTCTAACTTTTGGTCCTTCCCGTCATTACTGTCACAGACCGTAAACAAACCATGGCAGAAACAAAACCTCATATAATCGTTGGCGGGGGCATTATAGGCCTTTCGATTGGCTGGCGGCTCCTTCGCGAAGGCGTGGAACATGTGGAAATCTTCGAGTCTGGCGAGGCGGGGCGTTCGAGCGCGGCCTGGGTTGCGGCCGGGATGCTATCGCCGCGCGCGGAAGCGGGCTTCGAGGATATGGATGTTTATGAGGACGGCGTTCGAAGTCTGGAACTCTATCCACGATTTTTGGAGGAGCTTTGCGAAGATGTTGGCGATCGTGTGCCCAGGCTCGAACGGACCGGTACGCTGGTGTGCGCGGTAAATGCCGATCAGTCGCGTGAACTGGACCGCCAATTTGATTTCCGAAAGCGAGCCGGCATTCCAACGCAAAAGCTTTCGGGTGACGAAGCCCGTGAGCGCGAACCACTGCTTTCCACAAAAGTTACAAGCGCGCTATGGCTTGAAGCCGATGCGCAAATCAATAATCGCAAACTGCTCCTCGCGCTACGGGAAGCATTCCACGTGCGTGGCGGCATTTTGCGCGAAGGTACGACCGTTTCCGATGTCATCATCCGCGATAACAAGGCCAAAGCCGTGCAGTTCGGTGACGAGGAAGAGGAAGCAGCGACAATTACGATTGCCGCGGGTGCCTGGTCCTCCAAAATTGGTGGACTGCACGCTGCGATTCCAGTCCGGCCCGTGCGCGGACAAATGCTCGGCCTTCGAATGACGCCACACTCCACGCTCCAACAGCCGGTGCGAACAACGAACGTGTATATCGTTCCAAAGGACGATGGGCGGTTGCTCGTCGGTGCCACGGCGGAAGAAGTAAGCTTTGATCAGCGTGTTATTGCCGGACCCATTATGGAGCTACTTCATCGTGCTTGGGAACTTGTCCCGGCGATCTATGAACTGGAGATTGAAGAGATTCTCGCAAGCTTCCGGCCTGCCACGCGGGATCATCGCGCTATTGTCGGGCCGTCGGAATATGAGAACCTCTTTTATGCCACAGGCCATTGGCGGCATGGTATTTTAGAAGCGCCGCTGGCGGCAGATACACTTACCAGAATCATTTTGGAACACACAGAGGAGGTGATGATTGAATGAGTTCGATCAGACTTACAATTGCAGGCGAACCAACACTATTCGAAGGCCGCTATGTTTGTAGTTTGCTGGAACATTTGCACGTGCCGCAGGATGGACGGGGGATTGCCATTGCCGTGAACGATGTGGTCGTTCCAAAATCCCGTTGGAGTGAACACGAATTGCGGGAAGGGGATCATATCGAAATTGTAAAAGCGGTACAAGGAGGTTAAGTGTATGGAAGATTATTTGAAAATTGCTGATCGCACTCTTCGTTCGCGGTTAATTCTTGGAACGGCGCGGTATCCAAATCCGGAAACAATGTTGGAATCCATTGCCGCCAGTGGAACGGAAATGGTTACTGTCGCCGTGCGGCGCTATAATTTGCAGGACCAATCGAGCGAGAGCATTCTCGGTTTGCTTCGGAGTGGCGCATTTCACGTTCTGCCGAATACCGCGGGATGTTATACGGCGCGTGAAGCCGTTTTGCTTGCCGAGCTGGCCCGCGAGGCGCTCGAAACGAATTGGATCAAGCTGGAAGTGATTGGCGACGATGAAACGCTCATGCCGGATGTGATGGAACTTCTGAAAGCGGCCTCGCAGCTTGTTTCACTGGGGTTTACGGTGCTGCCTTATACGAGCGACGATCCCGTGACGGCGCGCAAATTGGCGGACATGGGTTGCGCAGCCGTAATGCCACTCGGCGCACCCATTGGTTCCGGCGGCGGTATTCGTAATCCCGCGAACATTACCATTATTCGGGAACTGGTGTCCGTCCCGGTCCTTATAGACGCAGGGATTGGCACCGCTTCGCACGCCGCACTGGCGATGGAACTTGGCGCAGATGGCATTTTGCTCAATACGGCCATTTCCTGCGCGGAACACCCGTCGCAAATGGCGCGAGCAATGAAATGGGCGGTCGAAGCCGGTCGAGCAGCATTTCTGGCCGGTCGCATTCCGGAACGATTAATGGCGGAGCGCTCCAGCCCCATCGGAGGAATGATCCATGCTTGATTTTAAACTCTACGCTGTTACCGATCGGTGGCTCGTTTCCGATCTGAGGCAGTATGCAAGTGAGGCAGTAAAGCATGGGTTGCGCGCACTTCGCATGCGCGAAGGGGATTTGGAGCCGGGATCTTCGATGCGGCTTGCACTCGAGCTGCAGACGGTTATGCGCGGAAACCGCTTTTTTGTTAGCGCGGGGGATTATGTACCGGATCCGGCAGGACAGGCGGCCGGTTTTGCAGGAATCGTGTTTGCGAACGGTTACCATGTTCCGGAACGTGGTATCGGCAGCGAGTGGACTCCAACGCGCATCCGCGGGTCATTCCCGGGAATGCAGTGCGGCGTGAGCGTACACTCCCTCGATGCTGCGCAGCGCGCGGAAGCGTGGGGGGCGGATTTCCTGACGTTCGGTGCCGTTTTTGAAACACCTTCGAAGCGTGCTATGGGATTTGAGCCACAGGGCATAAAGAAGTTACGCGAAGTCGTGGACAGCGTAAAAATTCCCGTCTTTGCGATAGGCGGCGTCACCCCGGCCGCGGCGAGCCAGTGTATGGAGGAAGGCGCGTGGGGCGTGGCTGTTGTGCGCGATCTTATTCTCGCTCCAAATCTTGGTGAACGCATGGCCGAATATCGGGAGGTGCTGGGAAGTTTATGAAGCGCGTTGCCGGTCTTCATGTGATCGTTGGCACCACGAGCGAAGCTCGCATGCTGGAACTTGCGTGTATGGCAAAGGAGGAAGGAGCTTCGGTGGTGCAATTTCGCAATAAAACAGCCAGCGATGAACAATTCCTTTGCACGGCGCTTCGGCTTCGAAACGTTTTGAACGATGTTACCTTCATCGTAAATGACCGCGTTCACGTTGGGCGTGAGGCAGGTGCAGATGGTGTTCATTTGGGACAACAAGATGTGCCAATCGGAGAAGCGCGAGCACTTCTTGGCGCGGAAGCCATTATCGGAGTTTCAACTTCCACTGTTGCCGAAGCACTCGAAGCAGAACGAACTGGTGCGAATTATCTCGGCTTCGGGCACATGTTTCCAACTGCTTCGAAAGAAAAAGTATCGCTTCCACGAACGAAGGAGGAACTTCACTCTGCTGTCGTGGCTGTTTCGATTCCAGTTATTGCTATTGGAGGAATCACGGAAGCAAACTTTGGAACGATTGCTATGCCTGGACTGGGCGGCATGGCGGTTATCCGTGCGATTAGCGAATCGCCGAATCCGCAAGCGACCATCCGAAATCTTGTCAAAATGATAGAGGAATGCCATGCCACTTTCGCCTGAGGAACGGAAGCGATATTCGCGGCAAATTCTTCTTCCGGAATTTGGAGAGCAAGGACAGGAACGGCTAAATGCTGCGCGGCTGCTCCTCGTCGGTGCGGGTGGATTAGGTTCGCCCGCCGCACTCTATCTGGCTGCGATGGGTATAGGCACGATTGGAATTATTGATGACGATCGAGTTGCCATCTCCAATTTACAACGGCAAATTCTTTTTGGAGAGCGAGATGCAGGAAGCCCGAAAGCGCCATTGGCTGCGGAACGATTGCGAGGAATTAATTCTGCCACTACGGTTCCGACCTTTGCAGAGCGGCTCACGCGCGACAATGCGCTGCGCATTATGCAGGAATTCGATCTCGTGCTCGATGGCTCAGATAATTTTGCAACGCGCTATTTGGTAAACGATGCGTGCCTGGTGCTGGGAGTCCCGCTCATTTCAGCATCGATTCTTCGATTCGAAGGGCAATTGGCAGTCCTTTGCAGCCAGGGAGGCGCGTGTTACCGCTGCTTATTCCCGGAGCCACCGGATCCGATGCTTGCGCCTTCCTGTGCCGAGGCTGGTGTGATTGGCGCGCTGGCTGGCGTGATGGGAACGATGATGGCGATGGAAGCGGTGAAAATTATCGCCGGCATTGGCCAACCGCTGGTTAACCAACTGCTCATCTATGATGCGCTCGAAGGAACCTTCCGCACGGTACGCGTAGAACGAGACCCGAACTGTGCTTCTTGCAGCGTGCCGCGAGAAAATAGGCGGCTCGCAGATTCGTATGAAATAGAGGCTTGTATGACGGATGCATTAGAAATGACATGGCAGGAATTCGAGAAGCGGGGCATACCGCTTATCGATATTCGCGAAGAGTGGGAATTTTCCCAACTGCCCTCGAACGGAACGCTGATCCCGCTCAGTTCACTCATGGCGCGTTTGGAGGAACTGCCGGAAGGAACGTTCGGAATCGTTTGCGCTTCGGGAAGTCGCAGCCTTATGGCAGCCAGCGTGCTTCGGAGCAAAGGAATTACTGGAATCAGCATTCGCGGTGGATTGAATGCTTTGAGATAAATGCCAACGCTATTTTTAACTGGTGCAACGGGAGGCCTTGCCTCTGCAATCCGCGAGAAATATCTGGCGGAAGGATGGAATGTTGCAGGCTTTGCGCATAAAGATGACCACTTTAATCACGAGCATTATCATTTTTATGAGATGAATGCCGTTGAGGAGCAGAGTGTCGAGCGAAGATTTGCGATGGCAGCACAAGAACTCGGACCGCCGCGGGCGCTTATTGCGACGGTGGGGGGAGTTCGTCCATGGAAATCCGTCGCAGACACTCCGCTCGAAGATTTTCGAGCACTCCTCGATTTGAATCTTACCAGCGTTTTCCTATCCGCCAAACATGCGTTGCGGCGCATGAGGGAATCGGGAGCTATGGTGTCTATTGGTGCGGCTCCGGCGCTCGAGCCATCTGCGAAGAAGGGTGGATATGTGGCGTCGAAGGCTGGCGTCATTGCGTTAACGCGCGTGATTGCGGAGGAAGGGAAGGCGGACGGAATCACAGCGAATTGTATCGTTCCAACGGTAATCCACACGAAGGCGAATGAGGAGTGGGGAAGTCCCGAAGATTTTGCGAAGTGGACTGCGCCGGGAGACATCGCGGCCATGTGTTTTTTCCTCACGAGTGAAGCAGGAAAGGCTGTGAATGGTGCGGTTATAAGAATGCCGAATAAAATGTGAACCTTGGATCGAACCTGGATTACGCAGATTAGATGGATTTTCAGGATGGTCATGCCTCTTCTCTTCATGAGGACAATTTCGACTCGCGAGGTGTTGCTATCTTGGTTATTCACTAATGAACCTATGGCCTTAAAAGAGAAAATAAACGAAGATCTTAAGAACGCGATGAAGTCCGGCAACAAGATACGGACGGAAACGCTCAGGAGCATCCGCGCTATTATTATCGAATTCGATAAAAGCGGCGCGGGACGCGAAATGACGCCGGACGATGAGATCAAATCACTTACCAGCGCCGCGAAAAAGCGGCGGGAAGCGATCGAGCTATATGACAAGAATAATCGCCCGGAACTTGCAGAGAAGGAGCGTGCGGAACTCGAGATTATTCAGGAGTATCTTCCGAAGCAGCTAACGCGCGATGAAATTGCCGATCGCATACAAGCCATTATTCGCGAGACCGGCGCGGCGGGTCCGCAAGATACAAACAAGGTTATGCCGCTCGCGATGAAAACAATGAAAGGGCAGGCCGACGGCAAACTCGTGCAGGAAATCGTAAAGGAAGCACTGACGATACCATCGTGACGCTCGATATCATTTTCCTGGTCCTGCTTTGTTTGAGCGCGCTGGGTGGTTGGAAGTCTGGCGCACTTTCGATGCTGGCCTCCGTTGTTGTGCTCGTTGCTTCATTGCTCCTCGCTTCGGCTCTGGCAACGAAAGTGGGCGATTTCCTGCATTGGGGCCCGCACTGGGCGTGGCCCGTGATCGGATTTTTTCTCAGCTTTCTGATTCTCATGATTGCAGGCGGATGGCTTAAGAACCTTTTTCGTCCGAAGCACGGGCTGTTGCGTAGCATCGATGGATTACTTGGCGCGATTCTGGGTCTTGCGCGCGGCACTCTACTATTAGGGCTAATGCTCGCTCTGCTTCTACTCCTTCATTTACCACCCGAAAGCATGACTCAGCATTCGCATCTTTATCCGCTCCTTCTAAAGGTGGCATCGATATTTATCACCGTGCTCCGGCCCTACCTCCACGTGCCGGGAAGCCAGCCGCACTCGATTGTGGTTTAATCCGTATGATTCTCGCAGAAGAACATTCGCTGGAACCGACGATAGAGGATATGCGCGCTCGGGAAGCGGCGCTTGTGGAACGATTTATTTCCTCTGTTCCTCGCGCGTACCGTCATGCTGCACAGGTACTCGAGTACCAGAAGGTGTTCCTTGCGCATCTAAAGCTAACGCATACCTTGATAGGTAAGGAAGCGCTTCTGGAAGAGCTCCAGCCAAAGTCCGATACACTCGCCATTGACCGCAACCTCGCGGAGATTCGCGAGATGCGCACGTTCCTCATTGCGAACGAAGACCCGAAATTTGGTGGCTTGAATGACATCGGTCCGACGCTTCACAAGCTCGAAATTTCCGGCAGTTCGCTCTATGTCGAGGAAGGAGCGAAAATCCGTGCCACGCTCAAAGCGATGCGTGCCTTGCGGGAATTCTTTTCGCGCCGTGCACAGGAAGCACCAACACTTTGGAAATCGGCCATTCAACTCTTCGAGGACCGGCTGCTCGAAAAACATTTCGACGATGTCTTCGATGACGCCGGAAATGTTAGAGATTCCGCAAGCGCCGCTCTCGCGCGAATCCGGCATGATATTCTTTCCACCCAGGAATTGCTACACGCTCGTTTGACTTCGATTCTGGGGAGGCTTTCGGAAGGCGAGCTTGTACGCGAAGAAATCATTACGCAGCGTGAGGGGCGATTTGTTATCCCGATTATGGCGGAGCATAAGCGCCGCGTGCCGGGATTTATCCATTCCGTTTCGCAGACTGGCCAGACCGTCTTTATCGAGCCAAGCGAAACGCTGGAATTAAATAATGATCTGCGTTCACTTGAATTTGCAGAGCAGCGGGAAATCGACAGAATCCTGAGAGGATTGGCGGATCGAGTGCGCGAAGTCGTACCGCAATTGCGGACTTCGCTTGATTGCACGGCCCATTTGGACGCCGTGCATGCAAAGTCCGTGTATGCAGTGCGGATGGATACCGGCGAAGCGATAATTGAAGAGCAGGTGCAAAAGCGTCCGCGAACGCTTTCGCTCAAAGGCGCTCGGCACCCACTACTCCTCGAAAAATCGGGCCGCGAAAAGACGGTGCCGCTTACCATCGAGTTGGACGAGGACCGAAAGGGACTCATTCTTACTGGCCCCAATGCCGGTGGAAAAACGGTATTGCTTAAGACTATTGGGCTTCTTGCACTCATGGCTCATGCGGGGATCCCCATTCCGGCAGAGCCCGAAGGGATAATCCCGAAGCTGGATGGAATTTTTGTGGAGATCGGCGATTCACAGTCTATTGCGGAGGATTTGAGCACGTTCAGCTCTCATGTTACTTCGTTGGCGAACATTCTGGATCATGTTACCCGGTCGAGTCTTGTTCTATTAGATGAAATCGGTGGTGGCACCGCGCCCGAAGAAGGTGGTGCACTGGCAGAAAGTATCTTGGAGCAAGTGCTTCGGATTGGTTGCTTCACGATTGCCACGACCCACTATGGCCGGCTTGCGGCCTTTGCCGAATCGACCGCGGGTGCTTCGAATGGCTCGATGGAATTCGACCGCGAATCGCTTTCGCCCACCTTTCGCTTCCGTATGGGGATGCCGGGCAGTTCCCATGCCTTTGATATTGCCGAGCGGTTTGGGATGAAGCACGGGCTTGTCGAACGAGCGCGTGAGTTGCGAGGGGCCGAAGGAGCGCGTATCGAGGATCTAATCGCATCTCTGGACCAACTTCAACGCGAAGCCCGCGAGCGCGAGGCGACCGCGCAGCGGGAACTGGGCGCAGCACGGCTTGCGAAGATCGAATACGAGCGGAAGCGAGAGGAAGCCGAAGCCATTCGGCGCACGGCCAAAGCCAAAGCATCGGAGGAAGCCGAGGAGATTTTGAAGCGCGCGAACCAGTTCATAGAAAAAGCCGTCCGCGAGGTGAGAGAAGCAGTAACCGCAAAGCCGGCAACCAACCAGGAAGCGGAGAAAGAAAAACTCCGCACATTACGTCTTACCCAGGAACGCGAAAGAAAACAAATCATCGCCGCGCTTGCCGTCCCTGAAGTCCCTCCCGTCCCTGCCGAGGCGGGTGAAGTAAAACTTGAGGCAAACGTTCGCCTGAAAAGCAACCCCTCGCAAATTGGCAAGGTCGTTTCTATAAAAGGCAATGACATTGAAATTGAAATTGGCTCGCTTAAAATGCGCGTGAAACGCGATCAACTGGAAGTTGTAAGCACTGCAGAAGCCAGAACCACCAAGCGCCAAGCTTCGCGCGAAGTGACGCAAGCCACAAAGTATCTTGCAGAAGCGGCGGAGCGCCGTATCGACCTGCGTGGAGAATACGGTGATGATGCCGTTATAAAAGTGGACCGGTTCCTCGCCGATGCTTCCGCACACGGCCTGGACCGGGTGGAGATAATCCATGGGCATGGAACCGGCGCGCTCAGCCGCCGAATTACGCAACACCTCAAAGCGCACAATCTCGTGCAAACCTATCGTTACGGCGAGCCGCATGAAGGTGGAAGCGGCGTGACCATCGTGGAACTCAAGTAGAACCTGGATTACGCGGATTGGAGGGATTACGCAGATTACCGCGCTCAGTGGAGTTCCTGTGAGCTTCTATGTGTTAGGATGACTTTTACCGCCCGCCTATGACATTTAAGAATATTTTTGTTGCCAACCGGGGAGAGATCGCGCGGCGTGTTATACGCTCAGCGCACGAGTGCGGCTACGAAACAAGTGTTGCTCGTTCGCCACACGATGCAACTGCGCTCTTTGTACGAGAAGCAGACCGTGCTTTCAATTTACATGGGAATAGCCCCAAGGAATCCTATCTCGACATTGAACAGGTGTTGCTTGCTGCGAAACGGGCTAACGCAGATGCAATCCATCCCGGTTATGGGTTTTTGAGTGAGAATGCCGCGTTTAGTGAAGCTGTTACAAACGCTGGAATGAAATTTATTGGACCAAGTCCCGAGGCCATCGACTTGCTCGGCGATAAAACGAAAGCCCGTGCCTTAGCGCGTAAGCTTGGGATTCCAACACCGGAAGGAACAACGTCTGCAATTACCTCGATAGAAGAAGCCCGTAAGAGTGCTCGTGAAATTGGATACCCGGTTCTGCTTAAAGCAGCAGCCGGTGGTGGCGGGAAAGGCATGCGGCTCGTCGAGCATGACAATGACCTGGCCGAGAGCCTTGAACGCGCGTGCGGCGAAGCCAAAAGTGCATTTGGCGATGACCGTGTTTATCTCGAGAGATACATTGTCCGTCCGCGGCATATAGAGTTTCAGGTGCTGGCCGATAGCTATGGCAATGTAATTCATCTTGGTGAGCGAGAGTGTTCGATCCAGCGGCGGCACCAGAAATTAGTGGAGGAGTCTCCTTCCGTAATCATGACGCCCGAATTGCGGCGCGAAATGGGCGAAGCAGCCATTGAACTAGTTCGCCATGCGAACTATGAGGGTGCGGGCACGGTGGAATTTCTGGTCGGGCAGGACCAGAAGTATTACTTCCTCGAAGTAAATACTCGGTTGCAGGTCGAGCACCCCGTGACAGAGTTCGTAACCGGAATGGATTTGGTGCGGGAGCAATTTCTAATCGCGCAAGGACAACCCCTCGGAATCGGTCAACCGGATGTGCTCCAACGAGGTCATTCCATCGAAGTTCGCATTCAAGCGGAAGATGTATGGAATGATTTTCTGCCGAGCCTTGGAACGATCTCATTCGTGCGGCATCCGGCAGGAGCGTTTGTCCGGAATGATAGCGCTATGTTTGCCGGACTCGAAATCTCTGGCTTTTACGATTCGCTGCTTGCCAAGCTTATCGTGTGGGATGTCGATCGTCCTCACGCAATCGCACGAATGGCGCGTGCGCTCCAAGAAATACGCGTGGCGGGGCTTTCCACGACGATTCCTTTCGGCGTGTTTGTAATGCGCAGCCAGCGATTTGCCGAAGGCGATCTTTCGACGGCATTTGTGGAAGAGGAATTTACGACTCAAGCACGCGAGAAAGAGCTCGCTGCCTACACCAAACGCGCGGAGCCGTTTTTTGCCTCCGTGATGCAAACGCTCGACGAACGGAATTTGTGGCTCAATTTTGTAGGAAGCTAAGCTCTCATTCTGTTACTTCAAACTTTCGGACGGCGGGTCCTACGCGTGCAAAATATATTCCTTTACCTAAGGTAATCGGCGCGTCGATACCAACTGCTCCGGCTGGAATGTTGATTTTTGCGATTGTGCGGCCCAGCAGATCGCTTATAGACAGGGTGCGGTCTTCTGTGGAGGCTGTCAAGGACACGTTAAGGTTACCGGAGTTTAAAGATACTATTATGTTTAGATTGGTTGCTACCGGGGCTACCGATTCAGGTGCTAACTCATATCCAATTCCACGGAGTGGGAAAACAACGGTCGAAGCCTGCTCGAAATAAATTGCTAAGGTATCTATGGTTAGGATTCCAGTATCTTGGGGGCTGTAGCAGATAGTTAGCTTTGCAGCGGAATCCGGAGCAAGGAAGGTTATTGCTGTAGGATTGACTGTGAATGAACTTTCGGCAGGCGTTCCAAGAAATTTCATGGAGTCAACCGTGAGGATGCGCGTGCCAGCATTATAAATAGAGAATAACATGCAGCTATCTGTTCCTCGCAGCACTCGCCCGAAATCTCCGCCCGAGGGAAACGAGGCAACTTTGGGTGCCGAATAGCGATATTCGAAAACCGCCCCTTTCCCGGCACGGTCCAATGCGTAGATCGCGGCATACGCATCCAGCGAAGGATTTATCACGTTGAGCGTGGCACGATATGTACTATCACCGACTACGAAATCGGTATCGTCCTGGAACGAATAATTATACGATGGATGCGGCCAGCGAGGGTCACCGGAATCCACAATCATGGCGACAGATGCAAGTTTGCTTGAAACTTCCGTGATGCGAAGACCATAGGTACCACTGCTTGTGCTATCCAACGGTTTGACGATGGGGGATCCCGTATCCGAAGAGGCCATATCCTGCATCATTCCTACCGGCCAACCGTACCCTTCGTAGTTCGAGAAACCATACTGATAGGCCCCGAATGGTACCGGACTCTTTGCGATATACTTCATCGGTTGCGCAGCGATGAGAATGCGGCGCGCGCCAATGAGTGGGTTCGTTCCAGAAAAGACGGCGGTCCCAACCTGCGGAAAAGAATCGATGGTAATCCCATTAATGGTAATTTTTGAGATCGAATCCTCTTCCGCAATGAAGGTCACGTAATTCGTGAAGGTTCCTCGGGTAGAAGTGGGAGCGCGGAAAATCATCTCCTTTTCAAATTGCTCCTGCGGAGTGAAGAGGACCATCCAAGGATCGGAATATCCCGGATCGCCATACATTCCTTGCGAATACGAATATTGCGCCACAATAAAGCGCTTGTGATTAATGGAGGTAAAGACCGTGGGTTGAGTGACTTGCGGAACATCGGCGTACTGACCGGAATCTAACGTAACGGATGTATTGCCATACGCGATAGTGTTCCCGTGCTCGGCGGAGAGGATTCGAATGTAATCTCCGGCGATTGGCCTGCCAGCCATCGGCATATCGAAATATTGCGTGCCCCATTTATCGACCGAAGGCACCATCTCGATAAGATTATCCGCCGAATAGCAACCGCAGTCCGATGGAACCGAAGTAATTTGGTGACCGGTCAGCACTCCAATTGGTTTCGTGCTTTTTATCAGTGTGCCGGTAAGATCGTTATTCCCAGGATCTGTTCCAGGCGATTGCACGAGCAACGTTTGTCCTTTCTGGAGTGTATCCTTCCAGGGGACTCCTGCGGGCCTGCCAGACTTGGTTTCTGCCGCAGGGGTTATCGTAACGACGGTATTATCATAGGGCGATATAATGAGGAACTCGCCAGGCATTTGGCCGAAGACATAATTGTCGGGAAAATTCACGGTATAATATTCGGTACCAAAATCTTCGAGTGGCAAGCCAAGATAACCATCAGGGGAATCGCCGGCCCCCTGCACGTTGCCCCACGAAGAGTAACCATAGACCGTAATAGGGCTGGTACTGGTGATATGAATCGCATCAGTTTGTGGGACTTCATCCGTCGAGTTCATAAAGTTGGGACAGTAGTAATCGTAGATTTGGCCGGCCTTCATCTCAATCCTTTTTGTGGCCACGCCACCGCTTATTGTAACGGTATTATCTGTCCCACTGGCGATGAAGAGGTCTTCGTACACGCTGCTATTTCCGGCCCCAGCACCGTTCGGCATAAAGCCGAGCCAGTATTCCGTGCCAGAGGAGGTTACACCGCCCTGCCCCCAAAGTGGGCCGGCCAACAGGATGATAACCGAAAAAGTCAGAATTGGAGCTTGGAGGAAGGATTTCATTGTAAAGTCAGAAGATTGAAATTGCCCGCTATAACAGAAGACCCGTGAAGCGATGAAAGGTAACCGACTTCTCCGAATTTCTATGTCCTTATGACGGAGGTGTGAAAATCATGGCCCCTCTAATTAACCTCCGGACTTAGGGTTTGTTACACACACTCGTGAAAATCGCAATTTCCAGCAAGATTTCGCAAATCTTCATCCGTCTAAATTGTTTAAGCGAGGCATGGAAGACAAAATTACCAATCTCGAGACTGCCAAGTCCGTTGCTATTGAACTCGGGCTGTTGCCCGATGAATTTGACCGAATTCACTCCATCCTCGGCGGACGAATACCGACCTATACCGAGCTCGGAATTTTTTCCGTTATGTGGAGCGAACACTGCTCATACAAGAACAGCATCGCCGTAATTAAAACGTTGCCCCGAAAGGGTGGAAGGCTGTTGGTCGAGGCCGGAGAAGAGAATGCGGGTTTGGTGGACATTGGTGATGGGCTCGGGGTCGCCTTCAAAATCGAGTCGCACAACCATCCTTCTGCTGTAGAACCCTATCAGGGTGCGGCCACCGGAGTGGGTGGAATTCTGCGAGATATTTTTACAATGGGCGCGCGACCGATTGCGGCGCTCAACTCTCTGCGGTTTGGCGCTTTAAGCTCCCCCTCCAACGGAGCGAAGCGGAACAGGAGGGGATTGGGCGATGGTCAGGCTGGCGCGGATAAAAATGATGCCGAGTTGGAACGCACGAAGTTTCTCGTCCGAGGCGTCGTGCATGGCATTGGCGATTATGGTAATTCGTTTGGCGTACCGACCGTCGGTGGGGAAGTTTATTTCGATGAGTGCTATCAGGGAAATCCGCTTGTTAATGCTATGGCAGTTGGCATTGTGCGCAAAGGCAATACGGTCAGCGCAAGTGCAGAAGGAGTGGACAACGTTGTGATGATCGTTGGTTCTCGTACTGGCCGGGATGGCATCCATGGTGCGAGTCTGCTTGCGAGTGCGGTGTTTAGCGAAGCTGCGGAATCCCTTCGGCCCACGGTGCAGGTAGGCGATCCGTTTGCGGAAAAGTTACTTCTCGAGGCGACGCTCGAAGCTATCGAGGCGGGACTGGTGGTTGGAATGCAGGACATGGGGGCTGCCGGAATCAGTTGCTGCACTTCAGAAATGAGCGCGAAAGCCGGAACCGGCATGGCCATTGACCTCACAAAGGTCCCGCTCCGCGAAGCCAGCATGACTTCCTTCGAAATAATGCTCTCGGAATCGCAGGAGCGAATGCTCGTCGTTGTGAAGCCGGAGGATGTGAAAGCAATTCAGGCCATTTTTACAAAGTGGGATTTGCAGGCGGAGATTATCGGCACGGTAACCGAAACGGGACGAGTGGTTATCGACTATCATGGGGAGCGCGTCGCAGATATTCCCGCAAAGGCGCTGGCACTGGGCGGAGATATGACGCCCGTCTATCATCGTGAGTCGAGGGAGCCGAATTATCTCGCACAACTCCAATCGCAGGATTTTTCGCAATTGCCGGATGAGGAAGACGCAGGAGCTATGTTGCGTACATTGCTTGGCTCGCCCAACATTGCGTCGAAGCGATGGGTCTTCGAGCAATACGATTCCATGGTGCGGACCAATTCGCTATTTCTGACGGGAGGTGACGCTGCCGTCGTCCGCATTAAAGGCACAACAAAAGGCCTTGCTATGAAGACGGACTGCAATGGGCGCTATGTCTATCTTGATCCATATCAGGGCGCCGTAATTGCCGTCAGCGAAGCTGCGCGAAATATTGCCTGTACCGGCGCGCTTCCGCTCGGAGTAACGAACTGCCTCAATTTTGGAAATCCATACGATCCGGAAATATACTATCAGTTCAAAGAAGCGGTACGCGGCATGGGCGATGCGTGTAAAGCATTCAATACTCCCGTTACTGGCGGGAATGTTAGCTTCTACAATGAAAGCCCAAGCGGTGCCATCTATCCTACACCCACGATTGGAATGATCGGTCTCATCGAGGATATCTCGAAAGTCATTTCTTCCGATTTCCAGCACGAAGGGGACACGATTGTTCTGCTTTCTGCCTGGAATGGTGGCAATCCAATGGATGGATTAGGGGGGAGTGAATATCTTTTCCAGACAACGGGAAAGGTCACAGGTCATCCGCCGGCTTGCTCTCTCGAACGTCAAGCTGCCCTGATAAATACTTTGGTGGAGTTGGCCGATAAAGAGCTTATCCATTCAGCGCATGATATTAGCGAAGGGGGGTTTGCTGTTGCGCTGGCCGAGTGCTGCTTTGGCCAAAGCACCGAGCGACCATTGGGAGCGAGCATAAACCCGCATCCCTTTTTTAAGGCGATGGCAGTCAAGGAAAATCATCGGCTGGACTCGACTCTATTCGGAGAGCGCCAGGGTATCGTAATCCTTTCTGCCGATCCTTCCAAAGTGAAAGCAGTTATACAGGCTGCCGATCATTATGGAATTCAAGCGTCCGAAATTGGAACCGTATCCGGCAATCGCCTCCGGATGGGACATCTTCTGGATGAGCCGGTGAGTGAACTTTTCGACCTCTATGCTACGGCGCTTCCCACGGCATTGGGAGAAGAAGAAGTGGAAGCGTAGGGCTATTGAGGGAATATATTTCCCGCGCCAGACGGTTGAGTTAGTGGCATGTTCACAACGCTTCGCGCCAAGGTTTTTGCGGGATTCTTGCTTATTCTGCTGCTGATGGTAGGATTGGGCGGCTATGCAATATACTCGCTGGCATCGCTC
>JAKAIL010000294.1 GCA_021825235.1 Bacteroidota bacterium
GACCGCTCCTGCTGAAAGTTCGTCCAAACAGCAGTAGCGGTCTTCCCGAAACCCTGACATTTCTATTGTGCTAAGAACCTGACATTTCTAAGGTGCTACTACACTTCGGCCGCCCATAGGTAGTATTTTTTTCGTCCCGCAACGTTTCTATCAGCCACTTATTTTCATCCACTGGGAGCACCCTCACCATTTTCAGCGTTGTTAGTGGCTTGGAGCGATATTTAGAAAAACTCTTCTCCTCGGCTTTAGCTGAGATCGGCGCGCCGGAAGGGACGCCGGTGAAATTCGAGATTCCGCAGAACGAAGCGCACGGCGATCTTTCGACGAACGTGGCGATGACGCTCGCCAAGACTTTGCGGCGCTCGCCGCGCGATGTGGCGCAGGAGATTATCGGCCGTATCGATGCGGACCACGGCCACCTGAAGACCATCGAGATTGCCGGTCCCGGCTTCATCAACATCGCCTTCGACCGGCAATATTTTACAAACGGCCTGCGGGATATCCTTGCAACGGGAACCGAGTATGGCCGGGTGGAATCCAACAAAGGGCGGAAGATCAATCTCGAATGGGTAAGTGCGAATCCCACCGGGAATCTGCACGCGGGCCATGGCCGGCAGGTGTGCCTGGGCCTCGCCATTGCGAATTTGCTCGAATGGACCGGCGCGGAAATGACCCGCGAGTACTACTTCAACAACGCCGGCAACCAGATGACGAACCTGGCGAAGTCCGTTCGGGTGCGGTATCTGCAGGAGTTAGGTGAAACGATCGAGTTGCCGGAAGATGGTTACCACGGCGCGGAAATCATTGACATCGCGAAGGAAATCGTCCGCGAGTTTGGAGCGGAAAAGCGAGCCGAGGCACTCCCCTTCTTCCAATCCTTTGGCGAAAAGGAAAACTTCCGGCATATTAAGGCCACGCTCGAACGGCTCGGCGTCCATTTCGATATATACTTTAACGAGAATTCGCTGTATCAATCCGGTGCCGTTGTGGAGACCATCGAGGAATTTAAATCGAAAGGTCTTGCTTACGAAAAGGACGGCGCGGTCTGGCTCAAGCTTTCCGAAATGGGCGGCACGGATGACCGGGTTATCGTCAAATCCAGCGGCGAGCCAACGTACCGGCTGCCAGATATTTGCTACCACCGGAATAAGCTATCTCGCGGCTACGATGAGATCATCGACATTTTCGGAGCCGATCATATCGCTACGATTCCGGATGTCCTTGCAGCCCTCCGAGCATTGGGATACGATACATCGTTGGTGCAGGTGGTGATCCATCAGATGGTCTCTTTTGTTTCCGGTACCGAACTAATAAAGTTCTCGAAACGGACCGGGGGCTCGTACCTGCTCGACGAATTGGTGGAAGATGTGGGTTCCGATGCGGTGAAATTCTTCTTCAACATGCGGGCGGCGGGAAGCCACCTCGAGTTCGATGTGGAACTGGCGCGGGAGCAATCGGAAAAAAACCCCGTCTATTATGTACAATATGCCCACGCCAGAATAGCAAGTATTTTACGATTTGCTACTCAACAGGGTATCGAGATTCCAGATCTCGAAACGGTAAATCTGGATGTGCTGGAACACGCGGAAGAGATCCGGCTGATAAAAGTGCTAATGCGATTCCCAACGGTGGTGGAGCGATCAGCCTCGGCGCTGGCTCCGCACCATATCTGCGAGTACCTGCGGGAAGTGGCTGCGCAGTTCCATAAGTTTTATCAGGAATGCCGGATCGTTGGCAGCGATAAAGCCGTAGAAACACCACGCCTGATGCTGGCGATGGCCACCAAGCGTGTGCTGGCCGGCGGGTGCGAAATTTTGGGCGTATCGGCGCCGGAAAGCATGTAGTCAACAAGTATGAATGATGAATTATGAATGATGAAGCGCCAACCGCAGATTCTGAGCCTCCATTGAGTCGCCGTGATGGGCGAAGAACGGAGCAAAGTCTTATGCAAAGCTTTTCGCATCCGGGAACGACGTGCTTCATCATCACTCATCATTCTTCATTCATCATTGCGCTGCATGATCCCGCTTAGCCTCGAGATCTTTCTCGTTATTATTTTCTTGCTCCTGCATGCGTTCTTTTCGCTGGCGGAGACGAGCGTACTGAACGTCCGCAAAAGCCGGTTGCGTGAGATTTTGGACGACGAATCCACGCCGGAGTGGAAACGCCGTAGCGCAAAGGTCATCCTGTCCTTCAAGCTTGCCCCGGAGAATTTTCTCGCGACGGTACAGTCGGGTTCCGTTCTGTTCAGCTTTTTGGCCGCGACGTTTACCGCCTTTATCGCCTATAATCACCTCTCGCCGGCCCTGGAACGAAGTTTTGTGCTTTCGACCCACTGGAGTGTCTTCCTGGCCTTTGCTGCGATGATCCTGCTCGTCACGGTCCTCGATCTTACGTTTGGCGCGCTCATTCCCAAGTCTATCGCTTTGCACCAAAGCGAACCCATCGCGCTCGGCATTTCAAGGCTTGTGAATGCCCTCTTGAAGCTCCTGAAGCCCTTCACGCACTTGCCGGTCGTCATTTCCAATCTAATTCTAACGCCGTTTCGCGACCGGACGAGTTTTACCGAGAGCCGTATCTCCGAGGAAGAGTTCCGTGTCATGCTGGAGGAAGGCGCGAAAAGCGGTGCCATCGATAAAACGGAGAACGAACTGATCGAAAATATCTTCGAGTTCAACGACCGCTCCGTGCGGGAAGTAATGATTCCCCGTACACACATGGTAGCGCTCGATGTCGATATGCCTCGGGACAAGCTCATCGAGCGAATGATCTCGGAGGGTTTTACCCGAATGCCGGTCTTCCAGGATACGCTCGATAACATTCTGGGCGTCATTTATTCGAAGGATGTGCTGGCGCTCATCGAACATCCGGATCTCATTATCCTTTTCGATATTATCCGCCCGGTGCCGTTTTTGCCGGAAACGAAGCTGCTCACCGAGCTATTGCGGGAGTTCCAACGGGAGAAACTCCACATGGCCATCGTCGTAGATGAATTTGGCGGTACGGCGGGACTCGTTACACTGGAAGACGTGATCGAAGAAATCGTCGGCGATATTCAGGACGAGTACGACACCGAACAGCGGAAATTCGAGGTCGCAAAGGACCGCAAATCGGTTACCCTCTCGGCAAATTATTCCATTGGCGATGCAAATGCCGAACTTGAAAAAATATTCACAGACTTTCACATACCCGAAGACGAGGAATATGAATCGGTAAGCGGGTATGTGAACAAATTATTCGAGCATATCCCCGAATTAGGCGAAATGCGTGAAACACAGGGCGTACGCATTGTTGTTACGAAAAAAGGCACCATGAATGTTGCCGAAGTCCGCTTCGAGCAGGCGGACCTCCTGGAAGAAGGCGCACGGGCCACTAATAAACCATTCGAGACCACTGCATGAGTATTCGCTACTGATTTCTACACAATAGCATTCCTTCTACTGCGGGAGTGGAACGTTCATCCGCTCCCACATGCTGATACATACTACTCATGCAATTTTCCATGCGTCGTTTGGGTGCTCTCCTCGTCAGCACCCTTAGCCTTCTTCTCGCCACTTCGCCGCTCTTCGCTCAGCGGTCCGAAGCGTTGAAGCACGCCCGCGCCGGATTTAATTATGAGCAACAACACGAGTACCAATACGCGCTCTTCGAATACGATACCGCCGCGAAGCTGGACCCCACCTATCCTTATCCCGTGGAACGGACGGGGGGGATGTATCAGGAACTAAAAAATTATCCGAAAGCCATCGACTTTTATGAGCGGACGATTCGGATGGACTCCAGCTTCGATGTCTATAACTATTATAATCTCGGGCTCTGTTTCCATGTCGTTCGAAAATACGATAGTGCGGTCCTGAGTCTCAAAGAGTTCCTAAACCGGATGATGCCGGTAAACCATGAGGACAGTTCTAAGATGGCGGACGCGGACTGGTGGATCAAATTCAACCTGGGCTGTATTGTCGAAGCGGCAAAGCCGGAGAACACAGAAAAGCCGGTCCTGCTG
>JAKAIL010000053.1 GCA_021825235.1 Bacteroidota bacterium
CTGTCAGGTCTTTCCAGGTACCGGAGACGCCTTTTACCTGCGCCTGGCCACCCAACTTTCCTTCCGTACCTACTTCACGAGCTACACGCGTTACTTCCGATGCAAAGGACGACAGTTGGTCCACCATCGTGTTGATGGTTATCTTCAGTTCCAGGATTTCACCTTTTACATCGACCGTGATCTTTTTGGACAAATCGCCAGTGGCGACCGCCGTTGTTACTTCGGCGATGTTACGTACCTGAGCGGTGAGGTTGCCGGCCATCGAATTCACATTGTCTGTCAAATCCTTCCACACGCCAGCAACGCCACGTACTTCGGCCTGACCGCCCAGCTTTCCATCGGTTCCTACTTCGCGGGCCACACGGGTTACTTCTGATGCAAACGATCCCAGGCTGTCCACCATCTTATTAATTGTATTCTTCAGCTCTAAGATTTCGCCTTTTACATCGACAGTGATCTTCTGCGATAAATCTCCGTTTGCGACGGCCGTTGTTACATTGGCAATGTTACGTACCTGGCCGGTAAGATTCGAGGCCATGAAGTTTACATTGTCTGTGAGGTCTTTCCATGTTCCGCTTACACCTCTCACATCGGCTTGGCCTCCCAGTTTTCCTTCGGTTCCTACTTCGCGGGCCACACGGGTTACTTCCGAGGCGAAGGAGTTCAACTGGTCCACCATCGTGTTGATTGTGTTCTTCAGCTCTAAGATTTCGCCGCGTACATCTACCGTAATCTTCTTGGACAAATCTCCATTGGCTACCGCCGTCGTAACTTCGGCGATGTTGCGTACCTGGTTTGTGAGGTTTGCGGCCATAAAGTTTACATTGTCCGTCAGGTCCTTCCACGTACCGGCCACGCCCTTCACTTCTGCCTGCCCCCCCAGCTTTCCTTCCGTACCTACTTCACGGGCTACACGAGTTACCTCCGCCGCGAAGGAGGAGAGCTGGTCCACCATCGTGTTGATTGTGTTCTTCAGCTCTAAGATTTCACCTTTTACATCGACCGTGATCTTCTTGGACAAATCGCCGGTAGCGACGGCCGTTGTTACTTCGGCGATGTTACGCACCTGACCGGTAAGGTTGGACGCCATGAAGTTTACATTGTCCGTCAGGTCCTTCCACACACCGGCAACGCCTTTTACATCGGCCTGACCGCCCAGCTTTCCTTCCGTACCTACTTCACGAGCTACACGCGTTACTTCCGCAGCGAAGGAGGAAAGCTGGTCCACCATCGTGTTGATTGTGTTTTTGAGCTCTAAGATTTCGCCCTTAACATTTACCGTAATCTTCTTGGACAAATCGCCGGTAGCAACGGCCGTTGTTACTTCGGCAATGTTACGCACCTGAGCCGTGAGGTTCGATGCCATGAAGTTTACATTATCGGTCAGGTCCTTCCATGTACCGGAGACGCCTTTTACTTGTGCCTGACCACCCAACTTTCCTTCCGTGCCTACTTCGCGGGCTACACGGGTTACTTCCGAGGCGAAGGAGTTTAGCTGATCCACCATCGTATTGATCGTGTTTTTGAGCTCCAGAATTTCGCCTTTTACATCGACCGTAATCTTCTTGGACAAATCGCCATTCGCGACGGCCGTGGTAACGTTTGCGATGTTACGTACTTGCGCCGTAAGGTTCGAAGCCATGAAGTTTACATTGTCTGTCAAGTCCTTCCATGTACCCGATACGCCTTTTACCTGTGCCTGACCGCCCAGCTTTCCTTCTGTTCCTACTTCACGGGCCACACGAGTTACCTCGGCAGCAAAGGAGGAAAGCTGGTCCACCATCGTGTTGATTGTATTTTTCAGCTCCAAAATTTCGCCTTTTACATCGACGGTGATCTTCTTCGAAAGGTCTCCGTTAGCTACTGCCGTCGTTACTTCGGCGATGTTACGCACCTGACCGGTAAGATTGGAGGCCATGAAATTTACATTGTCGGTCAAGTCTTTCCATGTGCCCGAGACGCCTTTTACAACGGCCTGTCCGCCGAGCTTTCCTTCCGTTCCTACCTCGCGGGCTACACGGGTTACTTCCGAAGCAAACGAGGAAAGCTGCTCCACCATCGTATTGACGACTTTTCCCGTTCGCAGAAATTCACCCTTAAGGGGGCGTCCTTCGATTTCGAGGGACATGGTTTGCGAGAGGTCGCCTTTCGCTACTCCGCCAATAACACGGGCCACTTCGGTAAGAGGTTGAGCCAAATCCGAAATAAGCGTATTGACGCCCTCGACCGCCACCGCCCAGGCGCCGGAGGCATTTGGCAGCGATGCGCGCTGCGCGATTTTTCCTTCTTTACCGACAACACTGCTTGTCCGCTCGAGCTCCCGCACGAGATTTTGGTTCATCTCGATAATATCATTCAGTTCCTGCGCGATGCGATACGTTAAAGAGTCGGTAACGGCAAGGGTTTCATCTACCAGGAAGCGTGCGCTAAAATCGCCTTTGCGGACGGCGACAAGCGTATTGAGTAATCTGCGAGCACTGGCGGGTTCCAAATGATCCAGCCCGCCTGTCCGAAGCGTCTTTCCATTTTGAAGTGCTCCAGCGGCTACGGAGGTGGTCTGAATTTCTCCAAGCGTTGTATTGGATGCACTTGTGGCCCGTGAACGCGGTCGATTTATAGACGATTCGGCCATCAGTTGTTCCGAATGCAAATGGCTTGGTACTGAGTGTCCATTTTCGCTGGACGATGTAGATTTCGATGAACCTCTCTGCTTCATACAGATACTCCCTTAAAGGATGATATGATATAGTAAACTTCGAAAATTTTCAAAAGGCTAACGGAACGTGGAAGAAGCATGGCCGGAGGCAACACTGCTCCCAGGACGTATTACAGGGCAAGATCCGGATACGACGAAATAGCAATTAGATTGTCGTCCGGCTGGTCGCTGTAAGTACGGACGAGTTGGCGCTCAAAAATTATACCACAACCGGAAATCATCCAAATCCGAACATTCTCTTCGAATTGACTCTCAAAATGGAACGCCGTTTCGAAATGTTGGGTCGTTCATTTCTGGGCTTTCCAAATTACAATCAGGGCTCCCATGAAGAAAAGGATATTGCTGAGCCAAGCCGTGAGAAAGGGGGACACTTCCCCCATATAGCCAAAACTCGCAAAAACTTTCGAGAAAGACAAATAGACAAAAGCTATTGCTATGGCTATGGAGAATTCGAAGCTTAATCCACCCCGCTTTTTCTTGGAAGCGAAGGGGACACCAAACAGCACGACAATGAGTGACGAAAACGCCAGCGAATATTTGCTTTGGTAATCTACTTCGTCGCGTGATTCATCTTGTCCCGAGCGCCGTTTCAGGTCGATACGTTTTCGAAATTCCGTATTGGTCATTTCATCACTCCGCAACTGGCGGTCCTTTAATTCGTCTGGCGTAAATGTAAATCTAAAATAACTTTGGGCCGACGTAAGGTCCTGCACGATTTCCGCAGTCGTATCGGTGGGAAAGGTCCGTTGAACGGCTCCTTCCAAGCGCCATAGGTCTCGGCTGGAATCCCAGAGCATCGTGGGGGCATCGACACGACTTACCATGTGCGTGATATTCCTGGGATCGAAATTTTCGATGGAAATTTTCGTTGCCCGGCGCTGGCCCCAGGAGTAATCGGCCATCGAAAGAATGCGGGTCGGGGCGATCTGAAGATATATATCCAGTTCCTGATTTGACAGCATATCTTCGTGAATATCATCGCGAATAATCTCCTCGACGCGCTGGTTGGCTTTCGGCAAAATCCAGCCATTGAAATAGACGGCCGCCAGAGAAATAACCACGGAAGAAATAACAAACGGGGCCATTAACCGGTACAGCGAGATCCCGCCGGACCGCATCGCAATGATCTCGCTGGCCATTGACATCCGGCCAATGGCGAACAGGGAACCCAGCAGCAGGCAGACCGGCAAAATGAGGGAGATGATTTGTGGAGTAAAGTTTACATAATATTCTACCACGGTGCGGAACGGAACATGGTGGTCTAAAAATTTATCGAGCTTTTCCATCAGATCGACCGCGATGTAAATAATAATGAACGCAACCATCGAAACGAGCGCAGCCAGAAAGAACTGGCGGAGCACATAACGGTCGATACGTTTGATGGAGAGCATTACGAGGTTGAGAATGTTCTTTCTCTAAACCCAGCAGTACCGTTGGCAGTTGCACGGTCTATTGTAACTTTTAATAATTTTTTTGCCCTAAGATGGCCAAAACTAAATCTTCTGAGCGCCAGCCGCGTCCGAACCGTGGCGACCGCCTTGCACTTCGAACCGAATCGCTGGCCTTTGAGGGAAAAGCCGTCGCACGCCGTGCCGATGGATATGTGATATTTGTGGAAAAAGCGTTAGCGGGGGAGCAGGTTGTCGCCGAAATCAAGAAGGCAAAAGGCAGTTTTGCAGAGGCAAAATTGGTGGAGGTTCTCGAACCGGGTCCAGAGCGCCGAACGCCGATTTGTCCGTATTTCGGCATTTGTGGCGGATGTGCACTGCAACATTTGAACTACGATGCTCAGCTACGCTGGAAAAAACAGCAGGTTATCGATCTCTTCGAACGAGTTGGAAGGATTTCTAATCCGCCAGTCCGCGACGTTATGGCGGCAGAGAAGGAATACCACTATCGCAACAAAATGGAATTTTCGTTTTCGGAGGAACGATGGCTTACCGAAGAGGAAATTTCCAGTGGTGCAGTGGCCGATAGATTTGCCTTAGGGCTTCATGTGCGCGAGCGCTTCGATCGGGTCATCGATACTCAGGTTTGTTTTCTTCCAAGTGCAATCGTCGCCGATATTCTCGACTTTACTCGAAGGTTTGCGAAGGAGAACCACCTATCCGTTTTTGCGACAACTCCATCGATTGAAAACAGCATTGAGAAAGGTGCGCAAACGGGTCTCCTTCGATTTTTAGTAGTTAAAACAAGTTATGCCACCGGCGAGATTATGGTGAATATCGTTACCAGTCGGGAGGAACCCAAACTCTTGGCTCGATATGCGAGCGAACTCTTGCAAAACATTCCGCAGGTTACGACGATTGTTAATAATATCAATCCCCGCCGTTCTCAGGTTGCCGTGGGAGAATATGAAATTGTGCTACATGGGGATGGAACAATACGGGACCGAGTCGGCGCTGCTACTTTTCGCATCTCCGCCAATAGCTTCTTTCAGGCGAACACGCCGCAGGCGCAATGCTTATATGAAGTAGCTGCAAACTTTGCGGAGTTACAACCCGAGGATGAACTATGGGACCTTTATTGCGGCACGGGTACGATTTCGTTGTTTGTAGCCGGCCGTGTCCGGCACGTACTGGGGATTGAACTCATTGAAAGTGCCATTGCCGACGCGCGGGCGAATGCGAGCACAAATGGCATCAACAATGTCGATTTTATCTCCGGTGATCTTAAAAATATCCTTTCCTCGAAGAACTACACCCAATACCCTATTCCCCATACCCTGATAATTGATCCGCCGCGTAGCGGAATGCACGCGGAGGTCATCCGTGAAGTAATGAAGCTCGCCACGGAACGAATCGCTTACATTAGTTGCAATCCAGCGACGCAGGCACGGGATGTCGCGATGATGCTGGATCGCTATGAGCTCTTAGAGATCCAGCCGGTCGATATGTTCCCTCAGACGTATCACATCGAGTGCGTGGCGAAATTGCGTAGGAAGGATTGATTTTGGTTATTTTTTATACAACTTTTTGGTTTTGCAGTTCATTACGTTTCCAATTTCCAATATACTTTGAATCAAAATAACAATTTTAACGCCTTTCTTGACATTTTTGAAGCGGACCGGTATCCTTCAAATGGTGGTGCATTGACGGATATGACTATCGCGGTAAAAGATGTACTGGCTCTTAAAGGCGCGCGTCTCACCTGTGGATCGAAAATCCTCGAAAATTTCGAGTCGCTTTATACTGCCACGAGCGTCCAGCGATTGATGAACGCGGGTGCTCGAATGGTCGGCAAGACCAATATGGACGAATTCGCGATGGGGTCCTCCAATGAAAATTCAGCGTATGGGCCGGTAAAAAATCCGTGGGATGAGACGCGTGTTCCCGGCGGATCGAGCGGAGGAAGTGCTGTTGCGGCAGCCATTGGGGCCTGCGATGTTGCATTGGGAACCGATACCGGTGGCTCCATTCGGCAACCGGCAGCGTTTTGCGGAGTCATTGGACTCAAACCCACCTACGGCCGGATTTCTCGCTATGGGCTGACCGCATTTGCCTCCTCCTTTGACACCGTCGGAATATTCTCGCGGTCGTTGGAGAACACGGCCCGGGCACTCGAAGTAATGGCCGGATTCGATGAAATGGATTCGACTAGTGCGCGTGTACCGGTGCCGAAGTATTCAGACGCTCTAGTGAGGGACGTTAGCGGTCTCGCAATTGGCATTCCCCATGAATATTTTGGCGATGGCATCGAGTCCGAGGTGCGAAAAGCAGTCGAAGAAGCGAAGATCAAACTCCAGAATGCTGGCTGCACTATTGTGGATGTTTCCCTGCCACATTCCAAATATTGTGTTGCTGTATATTACATTTTAACGACAGCCGAAGCTTCCAGCAACCTTGCCCGATTCGATGGAATTCGTTATGGCCGGCGAGCCAAAAGTGAACGCGGAACAGCTACATTGGAAGAGACCTATCGCCGTTCACGAACCGAAGGCCTTGGTCGTGAAGTGAAGCGGCGAATTATGCTCGGTACCTATGTCCTTTCCGCCGGATATTATGATGCTTATTATAGCCGCGCTCAAAAAGTACGGTGGCTTATTGCGGAAGATTTTGACCATGCATTCGAGCGCTGCGATGCCTTGCTAACCCCGACGACGCCCACGACCGCGTTCAAACTTGGCGAAAAGGTCAGCGATCCTTTGGCCATGTATTTAAACGATATTTTTACGGTAAGCGCCAATATCGCCGGAGTGCCCGCCATCAGCATCCCGGTAGGCCTTGATTCCAGGGGTCTGCCAATTGGAGCCCAACTCATTACACGCTCCTTCGATGAGGAAACGCTTTTTGCGCTGAGCAAGGAGATTCTTGTCACAATGCCATACGGTCGAATTGGCCAATGTTGAGATATATTTCGGAGATGCCCTGTTACATCGCCTTTTGAATCCAAACGGCGTCGAAAAGTGGGATTTTATCCTCAGGAGAATAAATGGCAATGTGGTCCGTTTGCGCTGAAACATGCGCTGGCGATTGTTGGACGCTTTGTGGACGAGGATTCGATTACGCGTGCGGCCAAAACTACTAAAGCCGGCACCGATGAAAAGATGCTTCGCCGCGCTGCTGAACGCTTCGAGTGCCATCTCGTCGAAATTCGGCGATATAATGATGCTTCAGCGTTCAAAGCCTTGAAAGGAGCTTTGACCAAAGGCCAGGCGTGTATGATCTGCATTAACCAATGGGGCCATTGGGTTACCATCGTTGGCTTCGATGCAAAGAGTGAGCGCTTTGTCGTAATCGATAGCGAAAAGGATCCGGTGGTCCGGATTCCAGCCTGGAGCGAACTGAAGCGGCGATGGGTCTATAATGAATACGACCGGGATGGCAAATTGACACAGTTTTACGATCTTTACGTACTTAAACCGAGGTTTCGGGTACAGTCCAAAGCAAACTTTTCGCTCAAGCGAGCGCAGTTTTTGAGAAGGGCTGGGAACGCAAATTTTGTTAAGCATTTTGACGAGTATGTAAGCGATCTCCTCAATATTGCCAAGCCTTCGCCGTCAAGGGATGGAAGTGCGGCAGTCATCTCCATGGCCGAATTTCTTCGCCGGCACCAGAAAATGCTACTTGAGACAGTGCGCTATTGGCATGGGCAGACTACCGATGCGAAGCTCCGCCGAGTGCTCGACAACATGCGGTTTGTAGCTGAAACGTATGGGCTGGTTATTCGTCAGGAGGATGAAAAGCGGACCATTGCCTCCTTTGCGGCGCTTCTGATGACTTGGGCAACCACACATGAACCGCTGGAAGAGGCATTATACGGCGAATAAACCCGAATATTGATTTTTAGCATATAGAATGGAAATTAGATCGACTACCGTATTAGGGATCGTTAAAGATGGCAAAGCCGCGCTTGGCTCCGATGGCCAGGTAACCATGGGCAATACCGTAATGAAGGCCAACGCCAAAAAGCTCCGAGTGTTATATAACGGGCAGGTGATTGCCGGATTTGCAGGTTCCACCAGCGATGCGCTTACACTTTACGATCGTTTTAATAGCAAGCTCGAAGAGTTTCGCGGTAACGTGCCGCGCGCAGTCGTCGAGTTAGGGAAAGATTGGCGGAATGATAAATACCTCCGAAGGCTTGAAGCGATGTTAGCGGTTGTCAGCCGCACCAACGCTTATTTACTCTCGGGCACGGGCGATGTGATCGAGCCGGAGAATGGGATTGTGGCTATTGGTTCCGGTGGACCGTATGCCCTGGCTGCGGCACGGGCGTTTACCAGAGCAAAGCCAGAAATGACCGCACGCGAGATCGTAGAGCAATCCCTTATGATTTCCGGTGAGATTTGTATTTATAGCAACACCAACCTTACGATCGAAAGCTTGGATTAATGGAGCCGTGACTCTTCGGTCACGGCATTTTCAGGTGTGACTTCCATCAAGGTAACGTTACACCCGTGACCGAATGGTCACGTCAACAACAATGGTATGGAACTGAAAGAAGAAATAACGACCCTCCCAGGCGAGCAGAAAAATGGCAAAGCGCCAACCGCCGAAGAGACTCCGGCAAAGGAGCGGCACGAGCTTACTCCGCATCAAATTGTAGCGGAGCTGGATAAATATATTATCGGCCAGTCGAATGCGAAGCGCTCCGTAGCGATTGCACTGCGGAACCGCTGGCGCCGTCAGCAAGTGCCGGATGCGCTCCGCGAGGAGATCATGCCCAATAATATTATTTTGATTGGACCCACCGGCGTGGGCAAAACCGAAATTGCTCGCCGCCTTGCACGCTTGGCCGGTGCTCCTTTTCTTAAAGTAGAAGCGACCAAATACACGGAAGTTGGCTACGTTGGCCGCGATGTGGAATCCATGATTCGCGATTTGACGGAACTTGCCATAACCATGGTGAAGTCCGAGCAAATGGAAGCGATAGGGCCAAAAGCGCGGGCCAATGCGGAGGAACGGATTCTGGATATTCTCGTACCTCCGATGCCGCAGGCGCCGCATGGGCCGCCACCGATGATGTTCCCTGGCGTGCCGGTAAGTACGACGATTTCCGGAATACCATCCGCTATTCCACCGCGCACGCCGACGGAAGCGAAAGAGCAGGCGGAATTGAATGATCGTACCCGCAATCGCTTCCGAGAAAAGTTACGCGCCTCCGAAATGGAGGACAAGGAAATCGAGATCGATGTTCAGCAGACGCCACCCATTGCGTCTATGCAGATTATGGGGCCATTAGGTGGTCCCGGTATGGATGAAATCGGACAGAATATTACGGATATTCTTGGTGGAATGCTTCCCAAAAAGAGCAAGCGCCGCCGCGTGACGATTGTGGAAGCCCGTGCAATTTTCGAGCAGGAAGAAGCTGCGAAGCTTATCGATATGGACAATGTTATCCGAGACGCGATTGCGCGGGTCGAAAGTTCTGGAATTATATTCTTAGATGAGATCGACAAGGTTGCAGGTGGTTCTAAGCGCGAGGGCGGCGGACCGGACGTGTCCCGAGAAGGAGTTCAGCGTGACCTTTTACCGATTGTGGAAGGTTCGAATGTCAGCACGCGATATGGCATTGTGCGGACGGACCATGTCCTCTTTATTGCCTCCGGGGCGTTCCATGTTTCGAAGCCCAGCGATCTTATCCCGGAATTACAGGGGCGGTTCCCGATCCGCGTGGAACTCGATAGCCTTACACAGGAGGACTTTGTAAAAATTCTCACGGTTCCAGAAAATGCGTTGCTCAAGCAATACACGGCGCTGCTGCAAACGGAAGGCGTGGAAGTAGAATTTAAGCCCGATGCTATCCAGACGATCGCGCGCATTGCATTTGAAGTGAACGAGGCCATCGAAAACATCGGTGCTCGCCGCCTTCATACGATTCTCACAACACTTTTAGAGCAAGTCCTCTTCGATGTCCCAGACATTGTGAAAGAGAAGAAGCTCAAGATCACCGCGAAATTCGTGGAGGAACGGCTGGAGAAGGTTTCGCGGAATAGGGATTTGAGCCAGTATATACTCTAATACTTATGCACCGAAGGTTATATCCATTATTTCGGGCGTATTTCCCATGCGAATGGGCGGACCCCACGTTCCGGCTCCGCAGGAAACGTACACGTGCGTTTTGCTTTTGAGCTTATAACCCCAGCTAACTTCATAAACCATCTTTGTGATATAGCTGAAGGGCCAAAGCTGGGCATGGTGCGTGTGACCGGAAAGCTGAAGGTCGATGCTGTGCTGCTCGGCATCTTCCAAGTGGAACGGTGTGTGGTCGAGAAGAAGGATGGGTTTTGAATGGTCCACGGAGGCCAGCAGCTCATCTAACGATTTGCGTTCGTAATTGGCGAATTGCTTTGCGGCGATGTCCTCGCGGCCAACCAAGTAAATTCCCGCAACTTCCGTAATTGTATCGCGGAGCATGATTATGCCATGTGCCTCGAGATAGGCGCAACTGGTTTCGGCATTGCCAAGATATTCATGGTTGCCCGTAATAGCGAAGACGCCATATTTACTCTTAATTTCGTTTAGCTCTCGGCCCAGATCGAGTTGCATGACGGGATGCGGGTTCCCGTCCACCTGATCTCCGACCATAAGGACGAGGTCCGGCTGAATGGAATTTATTTTGCGGACCATTTGCCGCACCATGCTTCGTCCGATAAGGGAACCCATGTGCATATCTGAAATGGCCGCAATGCGGAGCCGTGGCGAAGCCTTGTCCAAAGAAATGGAAAGTGCCTTCACATGAATCCGGCGTGCATTGAGGAAGCCGATAACCAGAAGCACCCCCACAATTATTAGAACCGCCCTTGCCGTTATTTGTGTCGCTCCTGTCCCAGTAAGCCAGCCAATACCAACCCACCCGAACACCAGCCGCGTAAGGTCCAGTAATGCAAATGCCAAAAACAGCCACGCCATAGCTCCGAGCCAGAACGCGCCAATCCAGGTTAGCGCTCGACCAACGATAGTGCTTCGTTTGTGCTCTAATAATTCTCCGGCAATAAAGGCTGCGGCGACAAAAATAAAAACAGGAAGAAAGAACGAGTGGAACCAGCAGTTTCCTGGAAACGCCGCCCTTAGTCGAGCAAAAACATAATAATTGATGAGGGCATAGATGGCCAGAAAGACGGAAAAGAAAATCGCGAAGGAGCGCCGTCGTTCGCGTTTGCGAAGCCGGGTTCCGAGTGGGTCAGTCGGAGGTGTGCTCAAAAATGTTCTGCGTGACCGGCGAAGACCACTTTGATTTCCTGATCCAGATGTGCCTTGAGCAATTTCAAATCTTCGGTAGAGGGATGAATGCTTTGCAAGAATCCTTCGGCAAGGCGACGTTTGTGCCCGGCGGAAGCATCGGCAACGCCAAGGGTCTCTTTCGCCCAGGTTACCAGCGAACGTTTGGTCGGTGCTCCTTCGATTTCAACGATGGACTTTGACATGAGCGTAGGATCATGGCGTAATCGAGCCAGCACATCTTCCAGCGTTAGGAGAGCCGCTAACTGGTCGAATGCACTGGAGGCCTGATAGAGTTGTACCAGCGTATCATACGAACGCTGGAAGAGCGCCTTTTCTTCCGCGACGCCGGCGGTGCAGAGGAGCAAGTGAAGCTTCGGAATATCCGCTCGTTCGGCATAGTTCCTACCATGAAGGAATGCAATCGCGCGGAGCACATCGAGCGATTTCGCTTGTGTGCGCGGCGAAATATAAAAATCTTTTGTGCGAAGATGCGATTCGTGCGGACGTTCCTGCAAAAGACGGTTCCGCTGTACTTCGTAATGGCGTACGACCAGGTTCATAAAATAAACCAGGTCCGGCGCCGTTTGGATTTGATATTCCGGGACCTCACCACGAACGATGTGTGTGGCGTAGGCCAGGTCTTCATAGTGTATCTTGTTCGGGGGTTCAATCGGGTTTCCCAGGTTTTTGAGGTATTGCTGAGAGATTTTATATTGGTAAAACGCATCTTTATCCGGGTGGATTAATGCTTTGAAGAGGAACCGGTCGAGCAAGGCTTCGGTGATTTCGGAAAGCCGTAAGTAATTTGTAGCTGCAATCACCGTATGCACTTTTGATTGCATTCGCTGCACACCTCGAATGAGTTCGCGCTCGTTCAGGAGTGAAAGCAAGGCACGCAGCGTGTAATCGTTGGCATCGAAAATCTCATCTATAAATCCGAATTCGCTTTCGACTAGGGAACCTTCCGTATTGTGGATGAGCCGCCCTTGCTTCAACTCGTCCAGCAGCAGACCTCCAAAATACGTGTCGGGTTGCTGCTCTTTGCTCGCCTGTACTTTGAAGCATTGAGCACCCGAGAACATGCGGAATACCTGCTCGGCAAGTAACGTCTTGCCAACGCCGGTCCGGCTTTCGAGCAGGACATGCTCGCCGATGAGTATCGCCAGGAAGATTTGTTCGATCACTTCTTCCCGATTGACGACGCGTTCCCGCACGAACTCGATGGCATCGTTGAGATCGCTCGTGATTGCCGAAGTATTGCGGGCTGCGCCATTCCTGGAAGGGGACGATGGCGGAGCAACCTGTGCAAAAACGCTGGTCGTGGTTTCTGGCATAAGTCGTTTTCTTTAGCAATTGCATCCGGGCCAAGAAAGTTGCCGATCTCGGAGCGCCGTCGTCCGATCGGCACTTTGAATTATAGGATGGAAGAGCTTAGAGGGCACGGGAATTGTTCCTTACCCTGCTTCCATCTTGAAAGGAGCTATTCATGGCCTACACCATTCCCCAGATGAGCAATACTACGACGACCGCTACTCATAGTCATAGTGGTCCGGCGTATGGAGCATATCAAATCCTGCATGTTGCGTTTATTATTGCGCCCATTCTGGCTGGTGTGGACAAATTCTTCCACTATTTAACGAATTGGGATAAGTACTTATCGGCATCGTATGCGAGTATTTCTCCGCTCTCGGTGCATACCACCATGCAAGCCGTCGGAATCGTGGAAATTTTTGCAGGACTGCTGGTTGCGTTTCGCCCGCGGGTGGGTGCCTATATCGTGGCAATTTGGCTCGTGGCCATAATTGTCAATCTCTTATTATTGCCAGGGTATTATGATATAGCTCTTCGCGATCTTGGGCTTTGTCTGGGAGCGCTCGCGCTGGGGCGGCTTTCCGAGGAGTTCGACAAATAAATGCGTGAACTAACCATGTCCCTGGCGGGTAGTAAGCTCAATGCCAGAAAGTATACAGGAGCGTGCCCGCCGCGAAATGGCTGAGCAGCAAGAGGTCCTTCGTGAGACGGGACCCTATCTAACGCTCGGAATTCAACTGGTTCTTACCATTCTCATCTTTTTCGGCATCGGGTACTGGCTCGATCACCATTTTAATACGACTCCGCTCTGGATTGCAATCTCCACGACCTTCGGTGCGATCTCGAGTTTGGTCTATTTTATTGTGACGGTGCTTCACCTTCAAAAAATCTCTGAAAAGAAATCGAAGCACGAAACGAAATCACGCTAAAAAGCATTTGGAGCGCGCGAGCGCACAAATTTGCGTGCCAAAAGGAAGAATTCACCAATTATTCTATTTGAAAAGTAACTTTTGCTGCTTATTTCCGTAATAGCCCGTGAAGAAATGAGCGGTACGATTTAACAACCCTAAACGAGAGCAAAGCGAAAGGTTTTTTAAGAATTGAGCTCGAATCACGCTACACCGGTTAATCAGCGCCTGATAGGCGCCATGGCGGTGTCGCCAGCCGATCCGAGCGTTGTCAATCTTCTTCTTGCCAAGGAAGCCAGCCGTTATTTTCTTCAGCGGTATTTCCTACTGACCGGAGCGCTCCTTTTCGTTAGTTCTGTGCTGATGTATTTTTTTGCGAGCCCTGCCTTCATGCATGGATGCTATTTCGGAATGTCTCTTCCCATTCTTACGAGTTTTGTAAGCTTTCTCGTGACGGAGTGGGCCTTTGAACAGCCAAACGCCATGTTCCTAATGGTTGCGATTATGAGCATCATTTTGCGGATGTTCAATTTGCTCCTTGCATTCTGCGTTGGCTACCTGATCCTTAAACTTGACGTCGCGGGCGTCCTCATTGGGCTTTTGGTGACCTATTTCTCCTATCTGGTAATCGAGATCGCATACGTTCACAACAAAGGGAGGCTGTTAGGACAATAATGGCAGCCAACGATACCCTGGCGCAATCGGCGGTACAAGCTCCAGCGCAGCCCGCACAAGCCCAGCCCGCACCAGCGCAGCCGAACTACTTCGACCAGATGTTCGGCAATCTCGGCAATCACCACGAGGTTGATTTTTCACCGATTGGCAAAATTCCCTTACCTTATATCTTTTTCGATCATGGCAAACTCCATATTTATGGCTCGGAAGAGTCGCTGAAGGAGAGTGGGGTTTATACCACTAATATCGATCCGCGATTCGATCCGAATCAAACCATCGCAACTTCTCCCCTGACGGAAAAAGGAGCGGTGGTTCGAGTCGATCACCAGCCGATTGGACTGGATCTTTCCATTACCTCTAATCTTTTCTTCTTGGCGTTTGCGGGGGTAATGCTTGCCATTATCCTTCGCATTGCAGCCGCAAAGACGAAGAAATCGTTGGTTCCCAAAGGCATTCGAAATTTGGTAGAAGTGCTGATCGTATTCGTGCGCGATGATATTGTCGCTCCGAATATCGCCGAGCCTTACGGATCGAGGCTCCTGCCGTACTTCCTGACGATTTTCTTCTTCATTCTGATTGCAAATCTAACGGGACTCCTGCCGTGGGCGCATACCCCAACGAGTTCCGTTGAAGTGACGGCAGCTCTCGCTATTTGCACGTTCGTTATCACGCAGGTTATCGGCATTTGGACGATGGGACCAAAAACATTCCTGTTGCATCTGACCGCGGGGCTGCATGAAATGGACCTGCCGGTTCTTATGAAGATCCTACTGCTCGTCATTATGGTGCCCATTGAGATCATGGGGATCTTCACGAAGCCCTTCGCGCTCTGCATTCGTCTCTTTGCGAATATGACGGCAGGGCACATCGTCATTTTTGCACTGATTGGCTTGGTATTTCTGTTCCATTCCATTATTGTGGGCGCGTTGGTGACCGTGCCCTTTGCGATTTTCGTTTACTTGCTTGAAATTTTCGTAGCCACCTTACAGGCCTATATTTTTACGATTTTATCCGCGCTCTTCATTGGCATGATGGCTCATACCGAGCACGATGAGGAAGTGCATGATCACGATCTTGCGCATGCGCCGGACGGCGATCATTTGGCTGCCACGGGGCATGGATGGTAAGCAAACCAAATTTTTTAAATTCGTTTCAAACTGTAACTTATACATCAAAAGGACAACAGACGATATGAATCCAGAAGTAGGATTGGCATTTTTAGGAGCCGGAATTGGAGCAGGTGTAGCCGTACTCGGCGCAGGCCAGGGTATTGGGAAACTCGTAGCTTCGGCGATCGAATCGCAGGCGCGGCAGCCGGAAATGTCCGGCGGACTTCGCACGACGATGATCATTGGTGCGGCGCTTATCGAAGGTATTGCGCTCTTCGCACTCGTTATTTGCATTATTCTCGCAACGAAGTAAAACTGGGATTACGCGGATTTAAGCGGATTTGTTAGGTGGATAAGGATTCTCCGGATTTAACTCCGGGTTACTTTAATCACTCAGTATAATTCATCTTAATCCGAGAAATCCAGGTTCAGGAATCGGTATGCTGTCGATTAATCCCGGTCTGATTATTTGGACCTTAATAATCTTCGTGCTGCTCCTCGTAATTTTGGGGAAAGTAGCATGGAAGCCGTTGCTTGCATCGCTGAAGACGCGGGAGCAGGCGATTGCCGATTCGCTTTCGCGTGCCGAGCAGGCGCGTGCGGATGCCGAGCGGCTTATCGCTGAAAACAAAGCGGAGCGCGCGAAAGCGGAGGAGGAAGTGCAGAAGGCCGTTCGCGAAGGCCGCGTCTATGCCGAGCAGATGCGGCGCGATCTGGTCGAGAAGGCGAAAGGGGAAGCGGAACGCATGCTATCCCAGGCCCGCGCGGAAATCGAGCGCGATACGCAGCATGCTTTGGCGCGGCTCCGTACGGAAGTTTCCGATCTCGCTATTCAGGCTACGTCCAAACTGTTGGACGAAAATATGAATGAGGAACGGCACCGCAAGGTAGTGAATAAAATGATTGCCGACCTTATGCCGGCCACGGAGGCATAAAAGCCATGAACCGCAGAGTCGCCGCGCGCTATGCCGAAGCTTTAATGGAACTCGGCGAAGAGAGAAAAGTGCTTGAACGCTTGTCTGAGGATTTGCACGATATTGAAGTGACCGTGAAGGGGTCTCGCGAGTTATCTATTTTTCTCGCAAGTCCCATTGTAACGCCGGAACAAAAGTTGCGAGTCTTGAACGAAATTTTCGGCAAGCGCTCCAGTGAAATTACGATGAAGTTTGTCACGCTTCTCGTCAAGAAAGGACGCTCCGAGTATGTGCTTGCCACGGCCGAGGAATTCCTTCGGATGCTGGATGCCAGGTGCAATATTCTCCGTGCCCGCATCGAGAGCGCAACGAACCTGACGGAAGAAGAGCAAATGCAACTCTTGGCAAAGCTGGAACGGATGACCGGTAAGCGGGTGCGTGCTACGTTCGAAATTGACCCCACGCTTCGTGGTGGATTCATTGCCCGAGTAGGGGATGCGCTCGTCGATGCCAGCCTTAGGCACCAACTCGATCTTCTCCGCGAACAGTTTATGCAACGTGGCTCTGCGATTTTGAATTGAGGTACCTTGTTCATTGGCAATCAAAGGAGGTTCTGGATTGTCGCGGCACTGGCCGCGATTTTTGCCATTCCCAGTTTCGCGCAACGTGCCAAGAAGCCCAGGGGCGGTCATGTGCAGATCAGCATTGTAAAAAAGCATCGCTTCGTGCCAACCTGCAATCTCGATTCGAATTCTGTAGGCTTCTATTTTTATCCCCCTAATTTGGGAGCCGAATGGACGTTGCGGACGGTTTCGCAAATTCTCGATGCCAGCAGCAATGTTCTGAAGAGCGATACGACGTATAGTTTCGAGAAGATAATTTCCGATTCCAATCGAAGCCTTCAGGGCTTACCCGTATTACGCTGCATCTCCTCGATGCCGTATCATGCAGGACAGGAGGACAGCGCGAAGTTGAGTTCTACGGAGTACTACGTGGACGACTCCGTTATCATGACCGTGTTTGACCACTCTGTTACAAGTGTGCTAAATCACATTCTGCTTGTAAATCCGCTTAAACTTGGTGCTTCCTGGAAGGACGTATCTAACGATACCATTCGGACGGTGGTAACCGCTTTACATGACTCCGTTTCCGTGCCGTACGGTAGTTTTAAGAATGCGCTCGTTGTAATGACTCCGGCGGGCTTCGGGCGCATGACAAAGTATTTCGTGCCCGGCGTCGGGCTGGTGAAAATAGTATTTCATGGAATTCCGCCGCAACAAAACGGGACTTTTCTTGTTACGAGCGAACTCATTGCGCTCGACCGAGGTAATCCAAAGCGGAATATCAAGTACCAATTTCAGGCGCTGGAACATCCGAAGAGAAAATCGGTACCCAGGCGCGGGCGACCCAAAAGAGTTATACATTAACAGAGGAAAAACTATGTCTGCTGTACGTCCGGATGAAGTAAGCGCCATTTTGCGCCAGCAACTTTCGGGATTCGAGAAGGAAGTCGATGTTTATGAAGTCGGCACTGTGCTCCTGGTTGGAGATGGTGTTGCGCGCGTTTATGGCTTGACGAAGGTTATGGCCAGCGAGCTCCTCGAGTTTCCGAATGGCGTTATTGGAATGGCGCTCAACCTCGAAGAGGACAATGTTGGAGCCGTCCTTTTTGGTGACGAAACGCTCGTTAAGGAAGGCGATACGGTTCGCCGTACGGGGCGCATTACCTCCATGCCAGTCACGGACGATATGCTGGGCCGTGTCATCAGCCCGCTTGGCCAACCCATCGATGGAGGACCGGAATTCAAGACTGACAAATTCCTGCCGATCGAACGAAAGGCGCTTGGCGTAATGCAGCGCCAGCCGGTGAAGGAGCCGCTCCAGACCGGCATTAAAGCCATCGATGGAATGATTCCCATTGGTCGTGGTCAACGCGAACTTATCATCGGCGACCGCCAAACGGGAAAAACAGCGGTAGCGATCGACACTATTATCAACCAACGCTACACGCATACACCGGAAGCAGCGGCGCGTGGAATCCAACCAGTCTATTGCATTTACGTTGCAGTAGGGCAAAAGGCTTCAACCGTCGCAAGCGTTCGTGCCAAGCTCG
>JAKAIL010000054.1 GCA_021825235.1 Bacteroidota bacterium
TGCCCGCTATTTATTCGATACCGAAGAATCGCTGATTCGCATTGACATGTCCGAGTATATGGAGAAATTCGCGGTCAGCCGTCTGGTTGGCGCGCCTCCGGGATATGTTGGCTACGAAGAGGGCGGTCAACTCACTGAGAAAGTTCGCCGCAAGCCATACAGCGTGGTCCTGCTCGATGAGATCGAAAAGGCACATCCGGACGTCTTTAACATCTTGCTGCAAGTCCTTGACGATGGCCAACTTACGGATTCTTTAGGCCGCCGCGTCGATTTCAAGAACACCATTGTGATCATGACCTCGAACGTGGGCACAAAGGAAATCAAGAAGCAGGCGCGCATCGGTTTTGGTGAATCCGCCGGTGGCGATGAACACGAGAAGATGAAGGAACAGGTCGATGAGTCCATGAAGCGACTCTTCAACCCGGAGTTCCTCAATCGTATCGACGATACCATCGTGTTCCGCCACCTGGAGAAGGAAGACATCAAGCAGATCATTCAGATCAACCTGAACAAGCTCCTGAAACGGGTTCACGAAATGGGCGTGGATGTCCAGCTTACGGACCGTGCTCTCGATTTCCTTGCCGATAAAGGCTACGACAAAACGTATGGCGCTCGCCCGCTAAAACGTGCAATGCAGAAATATGTCGAGGACCCGATTGCCGAGGAAATCCTGAAGGGGACGGTGAAGGATGGGACCGCCGTGAAGGTGGATGTGGCCGCGAATGGCGCGGAACTTCTTTTCATGGTCGAAGCAAAGGAAGGCACGGAGCCTGGCGCACTGCCCGTTTCCAAGCCGACGGCGTCGATCGATGACCTTATGAAGGAGGCCGGCATTGCCGCGCCTCCGGAAGAGGAACATCATGAGGCGGGCCATTCCGGGGACGGAGAAGCGGCGGAGGTTTGAAGATTGTGGGCCGGGTATTAACCCGGCCTTTTTTGTCCCTCCATCGAAATTATGATTTGAAACTATGTTTGCTTTCTTTGCTTGCTCCGCAATGATTGATATCATGCAGGGGGCTTGAAATCTCTCCTTACTAAGGGAAGAAGTGGAGCGGACAGAAAAGACAGGAGCCTATTGCACAACTATGGATAATTGGGCTCCAGGAGTATAGCCTTTAATGGTGGTCATAGGATGATCTATCATGCAGTTCCGAGAAGGGATCTGGCCATCACAAATACGATAAGCACTGTCCACGATATTAGATAGTGTCGATCCCAGAGCCGTAAAGATATACTCTTTTCCAGACTTTTGCAATTGAACCCCATGCAATTTCAATAATTCACTACTCGTTCCATTTTCACCACCTCTCTGACCTTCATAAAAGTGGTAGGTTGCTATTAAGGAATCGATTCGGCGGGTCGAGTCAAGATAGAGACGCACGGAAGTATTTTCAGAACCCCAATCGACTTGATCGCCTCGATAGTCAATATCTGACCATGAACTCTGAGCATCGAAGGAATAAAGTTGAGATTGCGTTTGCGAAAGATCTGCAGAAGCACCAAAGTCAAAAGAACAGATCATATCCTCACTGATGACTCCGGTTAAAGATACATCGATAAATTTAGGCGCACACAAAAAAATAGAAGAATATTGAATTGAGTTGCCCCGAAGTACCAGCACATAAGCTTTGTAAGCAGTTCGAATCGTATCATATCCAAAAGAGACGGAAGTATCAGATGGAGCGAATTGAAGATCCACCGACCATCTCGCTCCCGGAGCAATTGCTAATTGACTTTGAGAAGAGTTGCCAAGCTTAAATTTAGGATTACTAAAAGTTTGAGATAGAATTTTGAGTGTGTCAGATCCCGTGTTTTTGAAAAGAATATTGGTATCTTTTGTTATTCCAGCTTTTACAGTTCCAAAGTTAACAGAGTCTGGAATGGTTAAGGCGGCATAAGACACGAAAGGAGTCGCCTTTCCCCGGAGCACGAGAAGATCCGTTCCGCCCGTCCCTCGGATCGTATCCTTGCAGAGAACGGCATTTGTGTCGGTTGGCAAGAACCGGATCGTCACTGATTGGGAACTTGCAGGCGCGACTCTCAGGCTGCGCTGCGAAGTGTCGGCAAGGGCGAATTCCGAATCGCTGAATCGTTGCGACAAGATGTTAATTGTATCGTTTCCCATATTACGAAATACAATAACGGAATCCTTAATTACACCGACTCGCACCGCTCCGAAATCAATCGTATCAGGCACGATTAATCCTGGAATTTTAGGGGTATTAAGAAGAGGCGGAGCTTGAGGTGCAGAACAACCGCCTATCAGGCAGATTGAGAAAATAAGAAGACATCGTTTCATGAGATTGAATCGAAGGTACTTTGCAAAACAGGGAATCGAGATGAAAGTTCTCCATAAATGGCTCAGTCTTCCCCGTTCAACCCGTCCCTGAAAGAAATGGCCGCTATCTCCCCAAAAAATACTCTTTGAACTCCATCAATTCTTTCTTTTCCTCTGCGACATAATGCTCGAATAATTTATCGCCGACCTGCGAGCGGAGCGCCGAAATGCCAACGTCGATCAGGCGAATCCCTCTCTCGGTAAGGAATACATTATCGTAAGGTAGCCCGCTTTCGGTCGGTGGGCGTTTGATATCGTGATGAACAAAACCGGCGGCGTGGAGAGCATGTAATTCATCGGCAAAAACATCGAAGAGCAATTCCCTTTTTTCCACCTCGTAACTGCGGTAATCCAGTGGATAGAGCCGCTCCATGACTAACATTTCGGATGACGCCGGTTCGTAATAATCGAGGCGACGGAATTTCACAACGAGATCGTTTATTCGATTGGCGAATTTCATTTTCTCCGCCTCGGAACCGATGTCCGATCGCGTATCACTGGCAAACAGCTTTCCGCACTCCACTTCGGAGAGCGCAATCACGGTATTGTTGTTTCCCGAAGAGAGTTTCTTGGGATAGTACTTCTTCATGGGAGAAGGAACATTCTTTTCCTACAAATGGCTCAGCCGTCCCCCATCTACGCTCACCGCAGCGCCCTGAACGAAGCCGGCGGCATCCGAAGCGAGAAAAGCGATCACCTCCGCGATCTGCTCCGGCTTGCCCACATCCGATTGATGGATTACTTCCAGCCCGTCCTTGATATTGGGATTATTCCATAGCATGGGTGTATCCACCGCGCCGGGAAGAATGCAATTCGCACGTATCCCTTTCGGCTTGCCCTCGATAGATGCGCTGTGTGTGAGCGAAACCAACGCCGCTTTCGCCGCCGCGTACGCTGCTACGAGCGGCGTCGTTTCCACGGCATGTACGCTCGAAACATTCACGATCGCCCCGCCCTTCCGCATTACTTTGAAGGCCTGCTTAATAAACAGAAACGCTCCCAGCAAGTCAACCGACAGCACGCGGTTCCAATCCTCCAGCGTATGCCGATCGAGCGGCTTAAAGACCATCAGCCCCGCGTTGTTGACGACAATATCGAGTCCGCCGAACCGCGCACAGGTTTCCTGCACCGTCCTTTCCACCTGCGCTTCGTTCGAGACGTCGCATTGGCTTACGATGAGTTTTGCGCCCGGAACCGCGCGCTCGATCTCTTCTTTTGCGTTAATGGCGGCGGTCTCGTCCCTGTCCACAATGGCGACGCGTGCACCCAATTCTGCAAACAGCAATGCAGTCGCTTTTCCGATACCGCTGGCCGCGCCTGTAACAATAGCGACGCGTCCGTTCAGATCGCCGCTCATCACGGCGTGCTCCCCGCTTTTGGATGAGGCATCACGTCCGCGGCAACACCATCGACATCCGCTGCCCAGCCCTCGCTATCTCTGGAATTCGGCAGCGGCTTAACGGGGACCTGAAGGCATTGCGTCGAAGCCGGCAATACTTGCTTCCAGGATTTTATTAGTTCCTTATACGCAATGCCAACCTTCCGTGGATTACGGTCTAGATCATAGAGACCTAATGGGTTTACCGTACCTTTATCTTCACGCAAGGCAATATCCCAATCCACCTGATCCGTTAGCGAATACCACGTAAATCCGACGATGGGAACTCCATTGTTTCTTACCCGCAACACATTGGCCCATTCTTTCCACAGCCATTTTACGGCCTCATCGCCTTTGGGACCTTCATTGAGGTTCGTCTCCGTATGCATCACGGGCAAAACATAACGATTATAATATTGCGTCGTAATCTCCTCGTAGCCAAAAATCTCTCCAACGGGTTCGGTCGTGCCGTCCTTCGAAACGCGGTGTTCGTTCGTCACATAATAGTCATTGCCCATGATGCAATGATGCTTTAAATGATTATCGAGGAAGAAGTGGTATTCGTCGCGCGTCATCCCATTGTCCATCAGGTATTCGTACATATCGGAATTAACTCGAATACCGTAATTAAGATCGAGCGGAAGAAACCGGCGCGCGTTCATAATCTCGGCTGGAGCGATCGCTTCCGGCCCGGAGGCATGATAATACCCCGATGCTTCGCTTTGGATAAAAATGGCGTCATGCCGGACCTTCAGGATACCGTGCATCGCTAATATATTCGCTTTTACAATATGCCGGAGCGCACAGACGAAGCTTTTATCGCCTTTCAATTGCTCGTTCCAATATCCATAATACGCAGAGAAGAGCGCGCAGACGGACATTTCGTTAACCGGAGTATAAAGCTGCACCCACGGATACCGCTTGGCAAAATCAAAGGCATACTCCGCGAATAGCTCGGGAAACTCCTTATTCTGAAAGTTACCAACCCAGTCGGGCAATCCGAAGTGGCAGAGATCGGCGATAACCACGATTCCACGCCTGCGAAGATCGTTGAACGTGAGATCCGCGAAGCTCCAGTCATATTTTTTGCGGCCGAGCCATGTTTTATACAGTGGCGGCCCATAGCGCAGGAACTGAATTCCGAGGTCCTGAACAAGCTCGAAATCGGTCTTCCAATTTTCGTAGTGGCGGCATTTCTCCATCTCGTCCATGCGCACGCGGCCCCCTTCAATCGTCGGATAGCTGCCCTCGATGCCGGTGGCAAACATGAAGCCGGGAAACATGCTACGGTCCATAGCGGCCATGCACAGCACGAACCGTACCAGTTATTCTACTGGAATGCTGCGCCCACTCAACCGTTTCGTTTGCCATCGCGAAATACTATAGCAACACAAAAACGCCGAGCTACCCCCAAGTATCCCTCCGGCCACAACATCGGATGGAAAATGCGCACCACAATACATTCGTGAAATTCCAATGAGGACCGCAACGAAGGCGATCATTCCCACCCCCCACTGTTTAATAGCCGAAGATTTATGGCCGGTCCAAACAAGGACCGTTGCGATCGTAAATGCCGTTTGCGTGTGACCGGAAGGGAAGGAATTCCAGTACAACCGGTCGAACATGACATTGACATACACTTGCCCGGCCGCAATTTGCGACGCAAAAACCGTGAGCGGGCGCGGGGCATGCACGGCCTGCTTAATGAGATTGAGCGCGATTCCCCCGACCGTCGCCGCTACAGCAAGCAAAAGAAAATTCGACCAAAAGGCTTTGCGGTCCAGAAGAATCAGAACGAGGACCGCGACCGGAAACCCAATCCAGCCATTACCAAGCCACGTCGCGTAGCCAATCCAGAGGTTGTTAAAACCGGAATGCAGTCCATGGTTGATGGCAAGGAAAAGCTGGCGATCGAGCGGCGTCATAGAAACAAGCGAGGGATCAGATCGCCATCACTTCCTTCTCTTTGCTGGCAACCAAATTGTCGATCTCTTTCGTATAATGGTCCGTCTTCTTCTGGACTTCATCCTCGCCACGCTTGCGGTCATCTTCGCGGAAATGTTGTTCTTTCTCGGATTTCTTCAAGTGCTCAATAGCATCGTGGCGGATATGGCGAATCGAGACTTTCCCTTCCTCGCCGAATTTTTTCACGAGCTTCGAAATTTCCTTGCGGCGCTCCTCCGTAAGCGGGGGCATCGGAACGCGGATGACCTGACCGTCGCTCATGGGGTTCAGTCCGAGGTTCGCGTTACGAATAGCTTTTTCCACTGCAGCCATCATGCCTTTGTCCCAGACCTGGACCGTAATGGTATGGGCATCACTGACGCTCAGGTTCGCGACCTGATTAATCGGCATTTCACTGCCGTATGCCTCCACGCGGACCGCATCGAGCAAACCCGTCGAGGCACGGCCTGTCCGGATTTTGGCGAGTTCGTTTCGCACGCTCTCGATGGCCTTCGACATGCGCGCTTCACAATCGGTTATAATTTCTTTAATGGTCGTCATAATCTGAACCTGGATTTGGGGAGATTACTGGATTAATGAGATTGAAATTCTGTCCTTTCCGTGAAAGCGGAAATCCAGAACACTCAGAGTTCTGAGCGGATGATTCCCCGCTTTCGCGGGAATGACAATGCAGTATCGTGAACATTCAGAAAAAGGCAAAAGTCCCATCCCATACATCCCAATAATCTTATAAATCCCGGTTCAGGCGGTCACAATGCTTCCCACCCCGTCCTGCGTCAGGACCCGTTGAAGGTTTCCCTGAAGATTCATATTGAAGACTACGATCGGGAGTTTGTTCTCCTGACACAGCGTAATGGCAGTCAGGTCCATAACACGCAGGCCCTTTTGGAGAACGTCCATATAGGTAATCGAGGGAAGCTTCAGCGCATTCGCATTCTTTTCCGGATCGGAATCGTAAATGCCATCGACGCGCGTACCTTTAAACACAGCATCGGCTTCGATTTCGACGGCACGGAGCGCGGCCGCCGTATCGGTGGTGAAAAACGGGTTTCCAGTCCCGCAGCCAAAGATGACCACGCGGCCCTTTTCCAGATGCCGAATCGCTTTGCGCCGGATGAAGGGCTCCGCAAACTGCGTCATCGGAATGGCGGACATGAGGCGGCTATAAATTCCGGCTGACTCTAACACATTCTGCAAAGCCAGCGCATTGATCATGGTGGCGAGCATTCCCATCTGGTCGCCCTGCACGCGGCTAATCCCATCCGTCGAGCCGGAAACACCTCGGAAGATATTTCCGCCACCGACAACAATACCAATCTGCACGCCCATCGCCGCGCTCTCCACGACGTCGTCGGCGAATTGCTCCAGCACTTTGGGGTCAATGCCATACTCGCGCTCACCCATCAGCGCCTCGCCGGAGATTTTTAGGAGAATACGGTTGTAGCGTGGTGAAATTGCCATGTGTTGAAAATGCGCCTAAGCAACGTGAAAGCTGGAAATTCGTTTCCGCTGAGTGAAAGAGAAGCGAAGGCGAGGGAAATCGAATCAACTATTGCTCTAGCAGCAGGACGGGATATTTTTCAAATTGTGGGTCGGTAGTTACAACAGTAAGTCTTTCGGCAATTGCCTGAGAGTTAATAATTCGGTCGAACGGATCGCGGTGATGGTGCGGCAGATTTTGCAATTGAACAAGATCCTTGATGCGGATGGGGGAGCAGTGTAATCCCGCTGCGGAACGACGACGAATTCGCCAGTTTCTCGATCGAATTCTTTGGAGCTAATTTCCCGATAGAACTCTTAATGGTGATTTCCCACAAGCTTCCAATGCTGAGATACAGCGTATTCCCAACGTTTTCGAGCGCGGCGCGGTATCGTTCTGGCAAATGCGAATCGCCTTCGACAAACCAGAAAAAGACCTGAGTATCGAGCAGAAGATTCACAAATCAAATATAATCGGCAAAATCTTCCGGGGTGTCGTTGAAATCGTCCGACATTTTGAACTCACCCTGCATGCATCCGAACGTCAGCCGCTTGGAACCATTGACCGGAGCAAGTGGAATCACTTTCATCACAGGCTTATCGTGATCGTGAGGATGACCTCCTCGCCGCTCATCACGTCTGAAAACACACTCGAAATATGCGTCGCCGCTTCCTGAAGTGATAGTTGATGCATAGCGAGCAACTAACCGATGCCGTTCGGAATCCGTTCTTCCGATTCGGGGACATCAGTTCACTTCAGGACAAACCTTAATTCTCGATTTCGGCTTATTTCCCGTGACCCGCTTACTAATGAAACTTGAGACTCGATTAGCGCGGGATTCCGTGGATCAGAATCACGCCTGCCCATCCGCATGCTTGTGCATCTCGCCCAACTGCATGCGCACGAAGCCGGTAACTTTTAGCCCACCGGACTCCTTTAGAAGATCGGTGATGGTCTTTGCAGCGTCCTTGATAAAGCTTTGCTCCACCAGACAATTGTCCTGGTAAAACTTTTCGAGCTTATTCTTCGCAATGCGCTCGATGATGTCTTCCTTCTTGCCTTCGTTGCGGGCCTGCGTGCGGTAAATTTCGAGTTCCTTCTCGATCTGCTCCGTTGAGATTTGGGAACGGTCCAGCGCCATGGGATTCATCGCCGCCACCTGCATGGCAATATCGCGGCCAACGGAAGCGCCGTCCGAACTGCCCGCAATAGCGACCAGCACACCGAGCTTCGAACCCGGATGAACATAGCTCGTTACAAATCCCGTTGGCTCGGCAAGCATTTCGAATCGGCGGGCTTCGAGCTTCTCGCCCAATCGTCCAGTCTGCGCGCCGACTTCCTCGGAGATCGTGGCGCCATTGGCCATCTTCGCGAGCAGGAATTCCTCGTGCGAATTCGGATTCGCAGCGAGCGCCGCATCGGCCACATCCTGCGCGAACTGCACGAAGGTCTCGTTCCGCGCAACGAAATCAGTCTCGGAGTTCACCTCCGCGAGCACGCCGCGCTTCTTATCATCCGCAACGCGAGCGGCGATAACACCTTCTTTCGCAACACGATCCGAGCGCTTTGCCGCCGAGGCCGCGCCTTTCTTGCGGAGAACTTCTATCGCCTTGGCTTCATCGCCTTGGGCTTCTTCGAGCGCCTTTTTGCAATCGGCCATGCCTGCGCCGGTTTTGTCGCGAAGCTTCTTTACTAATTCTGCTGAAATTGCCATTATTAAAGTCCTAAATTGCTGATGCTACAGTGCTAAGAATACTTCCAGCACGATTCCTCTCTTACACGAGAGAGTCTGATGAAGTTACGCCGCCGTTGCCGGTACAGGCTGCTCCGGAGCCGTCTCGAAATCGGCGGGTTCGAGTTCCACTCGGCGGCCGCGGCGTTCGAGGTGCAGTTCCGGATGCTGCTCGCCCTGCGGTTCCTCCAATTTTCTGGCCCGGGCCGCCGCACGACCGGTATTGATCGCATCCGCAAACGCATGAACGAAAAGCTGTACTGAACGGAGCGCATCGTCGTTGGCCGGAATCGGATAATCGACCAAATCGGGATCGACGTTCGTATCGACCAGCGCGAAAATGGGAATTCCGAGCTTTCGCGCCTCTTCGACTGCGATATGTTCCTTCTTAATGTCTATAATAAGCATGGCCGAGGGTAAACCACGCATTTCCACAATTCCACCGAGGGTATTGGTGAGCTTTTCCTTCTCGCGTGTGAAATCCAAACGCTCGCGCTTGGTGAAATTCTCGATGGAACCTTCTTCTTCCATCTTTTCGATCTGCTGGAGCCGCTTGAGAGACTTGCGGATCGTCGTGAAGTTCGTAAGCATGCCGCCCAGCCAGCGGTCGATCGCGAAGAATTGGCCGCAGCGCTCTGCTTCCTCGCGGACCATCTGTCGAAGCTGCTTTTTCGTCGCCACGAACAGGAATTTCTTCCCTTCGGCGGCCATCTGCTCGGCGGCATCGAGCGCTTCTTCGGCAAGCGCCTGCGTTTTCTTGAGATCGAAAATGTGGATCCCGTTGCGCTCCATGAAGATGTAGGGTTTCATCTTCGGGTTCCAACGGCGCGTGAGATGCCCAAAGTGAGCACCGGAGGCCAATAGGTCTTCTAAGCTAAGTTTCATTTGTGTATTTGGTTAAAGGATGACCGATCATGATTGCTCAGCAATGATCCATCCCGGTTCTCTACGGAGCCTCGCTGCTATCTGCCTCACCCCTGGCCCTCTCCCGCTGGGAGAAGGGGATGCTACAGACACCGCGCAGTTCGGCTGAACCCGTATATGTGATTGTCTCCCTGACCTTCAGGTCACGGCGAATGATTGTCTCCCTGACCTTCAAATCATGGCGAATGATTGTAGCCGTGACTTTCAAATCACGGCGTGCCAACAACCGCACGCAGCATAGAAGAGTTCTCTCGACTGCATATTCGAACTCGCCAATGCATAAGAGTTCCGCATTTGCGTTTGGTTTTCATGAATATCCACTCCTCCCGCAAAATTTCACAATGTTTCGCTTCGAAATGGTGCTCGAACGATGAATCGCTCTCTAACTATTCATTTATTTATGCGTCCCCTAATTCTTCATTCTTCATTCCACATGGTGCCCATAACCTCATGGTGCCCATAACCTCATGGTGCCAATATAACACCCTAAACGAGCGAAAGTTTCAAAAATTTTGAAAGAATTAAGATTGCGGGTAACTCGAACTTTCCCTGCAGCCGAACACTGCGCACCTATTCTTTGGCTACCACTGTGTCGAAGAGCCCATAATAGGATAAACCTTCATGGCTTTCAATTCCGGTGTACATCAGCGATGCGTCTTCGTACCTTCGGAAAGCGAAAACAGCTTGGTTCATTTGTTCGGTATTATAGGCCAGCACTGGCAAGAACGAAATGAGGTCCTTGACGGCACTCTCGGGATTCGGCTCATTCGGAGAGAGTTTGAGAATTCAAGCCACTTTGGCCGTGTTATCAAAATTTAAGCATGTCTCTGCTTCCAGAGCAAATCGCCCGAATCAACATCGATGAGCAACTCGCCCTTTGCGGCTGGAAGGTGCAGCCTTATAGCGCAATAGATTTTTCGGCCGGGCGAGGAATCGCAATCACCGAAGTTCCTCTCAAGAGCGGAAGCTGTGATTACCTGCTCATGGTCGATCGCAAAGCAGTCGGTATCATCGAAGCCAAGCGCGAGGGCATTACGCTCTCTACGGTTGCAGGCCAATCGGCTTTCTACGCAAGGAACATCCCGGACCTTCTTTCGACCGGCGTGAAAGGCAAGCTGCCCTTCCTTTACGAATCCACCGGAGTAGAAACCTTTTTCCGGGATGAGCGCGACCCGAATCCGCGTCCGCGGCAAATCTATACCTTTCACCGACCGGAAACACTCGCGGAGTGGGCCGCCGAGCCAGACACGCTTCGGTATCGGCTCGCGCAAATGCCAACGGAGCATCCGCTCAACACCTCGAACATGCGCGAGTGCCAGGTCGAGGCCATCACCGGACTCGAAAATTCATTTGCCGAGGATCAACCCCGCGCGCTCATCCACATGGCTACCGGCGCGGGGAAAACATATACCGCTTGTGCATTCACATATCGGCTGATTAAGTATGCAGGTGCGAAACGTATCTTATTCCTTGTTGACCGTTCAAATCTCGGTATTCAAACGAAAGACGAATTCTCGAATTATCGCACGCCGGACACGGGAAGACTTTTTACTGAGCTATATAATATTCAGCGGGCCACATCTTCCACCTTCGACCCTGTTTGCAAAGTAACGATATGCACGATTCAACGCCTCTATTCCATCCTTCGCGGTGAAGAATTGGAGGAGAGCGCCGATGACATTTCCGGTTCAGAACTTTTGCAGGCACTTGGGAACCGCACGAAAGACGTTGAGTACAATCCATCGCTGCCCATCGAGTATTTCGATTTTATCGTGACGGACGAATGTCACCGCTCGATCTACAATACCTGGCGACAGGTGCTGGAATATTTCGATGCATATTTGATCGGCCTCACGGCCACACCTGCACCGCAAACGATTGCGTACTTCCATCAGAACCGAGTGGCGGAATACAATCACGAGCGCGCGGTTGTCGATGGGGTGAACGTCGGGTATGATGTCTATCGCATCAAGACGCTCGTTTCGGAGAAGGGCGGCAAAGTCGAGAAGGGGTTTCTCATCGATCATCGCAGCAAAGCGACTCGCGCCGTGAGGCAAGCCGTGCTCGAAGACGATCTCGATTATACGCCGAAGGATCTGGATCGGTCGTTGTGCCCGAGCAAATTCGGACGGTGTTGCGAACCTACAAGGACGCGCTCTTTACCGAACTCTTCTCGGGACGAACGCTTGTACCGAAGACTCTGATTTTTGCGAAAGACGATTCCCATGCGGAGGACATCGTTCGCATCTGCCGGGAAGTATTCGGCAAGGGCCAGGACTTTTGCAAAAAGATAACGTATCAATCCAAGAGCGAGGAAACGGGCAAGCCGGCGAAGGGCGAGGAACTCATAAAACAGTTCCGTAATACACCCGCGCTTCGGATTGCCGTAACCGTCGATATGATTGCGACGGGAACCGACATCAAGCCGCTCGAAGTGCTGATCTTCATGCGGGACGTTCGCAGCCGAGTCTATTTCGAGCAGATGAAGGGCCGCGGCACGCGCGTCGTGACCGATACGGAATTGCAAGCCGTTTCCGGCGAAGATGCGGGAACGAAGAATCACTTCGTCATCGTCGATGCCGTTGGTGTGTGCGAGAGCGATAAGACCGAATCGCGCCCGCTCGATCGTGAGCCGACGATGCCGCTCAAGGCTTTGCTTCAGCGCGTGATCTTCCCGGCCGGACGCGATGAGGACACACTCACCACGCTTGCTTCCCGGCTCGCGCGCTTGGACCGCGATCTTAAGCCGGAGCAAAAGGAAGAAATTACAGCAATCACAGGCGGCGAGACGCTTCAATCTCTCGCGGGAGGATTGCTCCGAGCTGTCGATCCCGATTATGTCGCGGAAGTTGCTACCGGCGTGACCGACGCCGAAGCGGAAAAGGTTCCAGCAGAAAAACTCGAAGCCACTCGATTGCAACTCATCGAACGCGCGTGCGCGCCGTTCGACAAAGTGGAATTGCGCAACAAGCTTGAAAACGCAAAGCGCGAAGCCGAGCAAATGCTCGATATTTTTACGCCGGACGAAGTGGTCTCGCAAGGCTTCGATGCGAGCGCGAAGCAAAAGGCCGCCGGGCTTGTTGACGAGTTCCGAACATACTTAGCGGAGCATCAGGCCGAGATCGACGCTTTACAGATCCTTTATAGCCGCCCATACAAAAAGCGGCTGACCGAACCGATGCTCAAAGAGCTGGAGAAGAAGTTGAAGGAGAACCACGCGGCATGGACCGAAGACCGCTTGTGGGATGCCTTCGTCGTGACCGAGCCGGCGAAGGTGCAGGGCCGCACGAAGACCGGGCGCTTTGCCGATCTTGTTTCGATCGTGCGGTTCGCGCTCGAACAGCAGCCGGTGCTCGAACCGTTTGCCGATTCCGTGGGCGAGCGGTTTAACGAATGGATGATGGATAAAGCCAAAGCCGGCATTGTCTTCTCGCCCGAGCAGCTTGCATGGCTCAACCTCATTCGCGATCACATTGCAACGAGCCTCAGCATCGAACCTGATGATTTCGAACTCGCGCCATTCAGCCAGCGCGGTGGGCTGGGCCGCGCATACCAACTCTTCGGCGACAAGCTGAACGAACTGATTGAAGAACTTAATGGGGTGCTCGCGGCATGAGTGAAGCAACGTGGAAGTATGTTCGCCTGGGTGACATCGCAAAGACGAGTAGCGGCGGAACACCGAGTCGCGGCAAACCAGCATTCTATAACGGAACCATTCCTTTTGTGAAATCCGGTGAACTCGGTGATCGGGTGGTTTATGAAACCGAAGAAGCCATCACGAAAGAAGCTCTTGCTTCGTCCAGCGCGAAACTGTTCCCAAAGGGAACCCTCTGTATCGCTCTGTATGGTGCCACCGTAGGAAAGCTCGGGATTCTCGGCATGGACGCGGCCACGAATCAGGCTGTGTGTGGAATTTTTCCACCTGACGAGCTTGATACGAAATTTCTATATCGTTTTTTTGAGAGCAAGCGGCGTGAACTAATCGAGCAAGGAAAGGGCGGAGCACAGTCGAACATTAGCCAGGGCATCATCCGCGATACTGTGATTCCACTCCCTTCTCTGAAGGAGCAGCACGACATTGTCGCTGAAATTGAGAAACAATTCACGCGGCTGGAGGCGGGAGTTGCGGCACTGAAGCGTGTGCAGGCCAATCTCAAACGCTACCGCGCTGGCGTGCTAAAGGCTGCGTGCGAAGGGAAGCTTGTGCCGACGGAAGCGGAACTTGCCCGCGCAGAAGGAAGAAAGTATGAAACGGGAGCGCAGCTTCTGGAACGAATTCTTACGGAGCGCCGCAAGAATTGGCAGGGACGAGGAAAGTATAAGGAGCCTACTGCGGTGGAGAATTTGACGGAACTCCCAAACGGATGGCTTTGGGCCACCATCGATCAGCTCGGTGAGTTGGGAACTGGGGCAACCCCGAAGAGAGGAACGGCTTCGTATTATGAGGGCGGGAAGATACCGTGGGTTACAAGCGCTGCCCTAAACAAGGAGTACGTGGATGAAGCCTATGAATTTGTAACGGAACGCGCGCTTGCGGAGACTAATTTGACGATTTTTCCTCCTGGAACTTTGCTCGTCGCAATGTATGGGGAAGGAAAAACACGCGGAAAGTGTGCAGAGCTTCGAATTTCAGCGACCACAAACCAAGCCATCGCAGGAATTATTTGTTCTGCGGACATTCGTTCCTACTTGAAGCTCTGCATTTGGCGACAGTATGAAGAGCTTCGATTAACAGCGTCAGGCGGAGTGCAACCAAACCTGAATCTAAGTCTCGTGCGGGCGATTAACATTCCACTACCACCGCTTGCCGAACAGAAGCGAATCGTGGAGGAAGTGGAACGCCGGTTAAGCGTGTTAGAGGAAATGGAGACGGCGGTGCAAGCTAACCTGCTGCGCGCCGCGCGGCTGCGGCAAGCGGTGTTGCAGCGGGCATTTAGAGGGGGGTAATGGAGGATGCTAAATCAAATCGACTTTGAAGACCTGGTTCAGCGATGTAGAGGCAAAAATGCGCGCTCCTACATCAAGGAGGCGGTCGATTGTTATCGTGTGGGTGCGTACCGGGCCTGCATTATCTCGACCTGGATCGCATTGGTATACGACATTATTGACAAACTTCGGGAAATTGCCGCCAGCGGTGACAAGGCAGCTTTACAAAAAGTCCGCGAATTCGACGAGATTCAAAGAGATGTTGACACCGAGAAGGCGCTCAAATTTGAGCGGGAAGTACTTGACACTGCGCACGCAGGGTTTGAGCTAATCTCGGCGCAGGAAAAAAGGGACCTCCAACGACTGTTCGATGATAGGAATCGATGTGGGCACCCGAACCTTATTCGTGATGTCGAGGAATACTCGCCCCCGCCGGAGCTCGCTCGCCTTCATTTAAGAAGCGCTATTGAGATCGTCTTGGAACGACCGCCGGTACAAGGCAAAGTTGCCCTTGACTCCATTCGCAAAGTGATTGACTCCCCATATTTTCCGACAAAGATCGAGGACGCTGAGACCGCTTTGAAGGCGACGGCTCTCTTCCGTGCAAAGGCGAATGTTCCACGGGCGATAATTATGGGTGGAATCTCTTCAATACTCCGAGAGGAACTGCCTTCTCGGCTTCGGCGCCAACGTCTAACAGGAATCCAGGTAGCTGTCAGACTTTATCCTGATTTGGCCATAAGAGTCTTGCAGGATGAGCTTGATGGAGTTGTTTTGAAAACAGAGGACACCTTGCTCTTTCGCGCACTCTGGTTACTACATCATTATCCCGATTTGCATGAATACCTTAAGGAGGCGAGTTGGATACGATTAGCCGGCTATGCCAAGAATCTGCCGGTAGAGGAGTTCAAGTCAGTTATGTGGGCGCTGGATATTCCCCGGGTATCGGAAGGAGCAAAGGCACGAGTTTCAATGTCAGAATACTCTGAATTGGTTGAACTCGTCCGTAAATTGAAGGGAACGCCCCATTCCATTATTACCGACGAATGCATCAAGCGGTACGCAAATGCTCGGAGTTGGGAGAACGCCAATGCGATCGCCGACGCAATTATAATTCCCATCATTCCGTATCTCAATAAACAGCAAAGCGAAAGAATAATCTCTGCGGGGGCGAGCACTGAAGTAATCGGAAGCTTTAGATTTGAAGTAGTTATCAAGGAATTAAAGCAGGCAGAAATTTTGACACCCGATGAGTTCAAATCGGCGCTGAAAAACGTCAATTTGCTCGAAAATTTCGATTATTTGTTCAACCCAATTTCTGCCGAGCTTTTGGCCCAGCTTGATGGTTAAGACTCAGTTCAAGATCCGGGAATTTTATGAGCAGGCGGTTTTGAAGCCAGCGTTCAGGGGGAATTTGAATTATGAAACTTAAACGACTTCGCGTTCGCAATTTTCGATGTTACAAGGAAGAGATTGCATTCGATTTTGACGAGTTAACCGCATTCATCGGAAAGAACGACGCAGGCAAATCGTCGGTCATGGATGCGCTCGACATTTTCTTGAACGATGGTGCGCCGGACAAAAACGATGCGAGCAAGGGAGGCGATGGCAAGGATCTCACTTTTATATGTGAGTTCTCTGATTTGCCCGAGAAGGCCGTCATTGACGAAGACTTCCCCACCTCCTTCCGGGCCGAATACCTGCTAAACCCCGAAGGGAGACTCGAGATACACAAGACGTACAGTGGACACACGGCCTCCCCCAAATGTACGAGCGTTGCCGCTTACGCCTTGCACCCGACGACAACGGGCGCGGACGACCTTTTATCGTTGAAAAATGCTGACTTGAAGAATCGAGCAAAAGAGCTCAGGATAGATACTACCGGTATCGATCTGAAAGTTAATGCACTTCTTCGGGATTGTATTCGAAGAGGAATTGGCGAACTGAATTGCAAACCCGTTTTGGTTCCATTGAATGAGGATAACGCCAAAAAGGCTTGGGATGGCTTAAAGACCTACATCCCAATTCTCGCGCTCTTCAAATCCGATCGCGCGAGCACGGACCAAGATCCAGAGGCGCAAGACCCCCTAAAGACGGCTGTGAAGGAAGCATTAAAGAAGAAAGAGAAGGAGCTTCAGAATATCACCGCTCATGTCGAAGAAGAATTGCGAAAAATTGCGGATGCCACCCTCGAAAAAGTGCAAGAAATGGATCCCGCACTGGCGAAAACTCTGAATCCGCAGGTCTCCGTAAAAAAGTGGGATACGCTCTTCAATGTTAGTATCACTGGCGATGATGATATTCCTATCAACAAACGAGGAAGTGGAGTGAAGCGACTCGTTCTTTTGAATTTCTTCCGAGCAAAAGCCGAACAGCTTGCCCGCGAACGACATGATTCGTCGGTGATTTATGCGATTGAAGAACCCGAGACCAGTCAGCACCCGAATAATCAGCGAATGTTAGTTGGCGCCTTATTAGACCTCTCTTCCGAAAGCCAGGTTATCGTTACAACACACACACCGATGTTGGCAAGAGTATTTCCCGATACGTCACTCAGGTATCTTGAATTGGGAGCTGGCGATTCGCGGTCGGTTCTCGTTGGCGGGCCGAACACAAACGGACTCTTTTCCAAATCTCTCGGCGTATTTCCTGATAATGGCATCAAGCTTTTTGTATGTGTCGAAGGCCGCAATGACTTTACTTTCCTCAAGCACATTGCGACCGCACTCATTGCAGAAGGCCAGGACTTACTCAATCTTGAGAAAATGGAGATTGATGGCGAGCTGATTTTCGTACCGCTTGGTGGGTCAAATCTGTCATTGTGGACTTCCCGACTGGCAGCGCTGAACCGCCCGGAAGTGCATCTTTTCGATCGAGACACTATCCCTTCAGCGCCACCCAAATATCATGCAGAAGCCGCTGCCGTAAATAGCAGGGAGCGGTGCCACGCAATAACCACTGGCAAGCGTGAAATCGAAAATTATCTGCATTTTGAAGCCATTAATGAGGCCTATTCCAAAATTTGCAATGTTAACCTTGGTCTGACTGTAAATTTTGGCCCTTTCGATGACGTTCCCATGCTGATCGCTGAGAAAGTACACACGGCTTCGTCCAGTCCTCGTGCGTGGTCGGAATTAGACCCTACTGAAAAAGAACGAAAGGCTAGCGGCGCAAAGCGAATACTCAACGAGCACGCGGCCCCATTGATGAACATGCAGCGACTCTCCGAGGTGGACCAAGATGGCGAAGTCCTTGGATGGTTTAACATCTTAAAAGAACATTCAGTCGCGTAGGATACTATGAGCAATCCCCAACAACTCGTTCAAAAGCTTTGGAATTATTGCAACATCCTTCGGGATGATGGGCTTTCGTATGGCGATTACGTGGAGCAACTCACGTTTTTGCTCTTCCTCAAAATGGCGGACGAGCAAACGAAGCCGCCCTACAACAAGCCGAGCACGGTTCCCAAAGG
>JAKAIL010000295.1 GCA_021825235.1 Bacteroidota bacterium
ATCGTTCTCGATATCACGGGGGACTATGTGAGCTTGGGGACGGCACCAGGCATCAGTGATTCGGATTTTGCGAATGGTAACACCTCGGCTACGAATATCGATCAATCGAATTCCCTCCTTAAGGCAGCCCTCGCGTATGATTCCAAACCCATCACCGTGGGTGTGGTCTATGCGATGCACAATCTGAATGGTCAGAGCAAAGCCAAAGCCGGTGCGGATGTTCAGCAGACCGGTCTTTCCATTTTCGCGCATGGCCAGATCATCGAGAAAACCTTAAACGCGTTCGCTCGGTATGATATGTGGGATCCCGATAAAAATGCGAATGATAATATTCTCGGGCGCAAAGAGAGCTTCATTATTGCCGGCTTGGACTGGGTTCCGGAAGCCGACGCAAACGTACATGTCGATCCGAATATCGAAATCAACTCTTTCACGGACAAGGATCATCTTGGCCGGAGTTACGAATCGATTTCCGCATTACGGCTCACCTTCTGGGCAAAATTTTGAGCACCACCTCTAAAGGAACGATGATGGACGAGGGATTTAGGGCGTCAGGAAACACCCCATCGGAAAATCCCTCGTCCTCATCCGTTCCGATGTCACAAAGTATTACCGTAACGAGTTAACTCAAACCATCATACATCATAGCATGAAAAAACACATCACAGTTTTAAGCTCCTCGCTCGTCGTGGCGCTCGCAATTGGAGCAGCATTGCTCACGGGATGTTCGAGCAAGCAATCCAATTCGGCGACGGATTCGACGGCAGCGTCGGCCGCTTCGTCGAACAGCCTTACCGGGGCCGGTTCGACTTTCGTTTATCCCATCATGACGCACTGGGCCCAGGAATACCAGCAGCAGACGGGAATTACCATTAATTATCAGGCCGTCGGTTCCGGCGCCGGCATCAGCAATCTCATCGATCACACCGTTGATTTTGCCGGTTCCGACGCCCCGATGAATGCCGATGAACTTGCCCGCGCAAAGGATCCCGTCGTGCATGTACCGGATGTTATCGGTGCCGTCTGTATTTCCTATAACGTGGCCGGAATGCAGAGTGGGCTTCACTTCAGCGGACCGGTCATCGCCGATATTTATCTTGGAAAGATCAAGTTTTGGGACGATCCCCAAATTATGAAGCTGAATCCTGGGAAGAAGTTCCCACATGCGGCGATCTTCACGGTCCATCGTTCCGATGCTTCCGGTACAACGAATATCGTAACCGATTATCTTTCGAAAGTCAGCCCGGAATGGCAGAGCACCGTTGGGGAGGGCAAAGAAGTAAAGTGGCCCAATGGCTTAGGCGGGAAGGGCAATGCCGGTTGTGCTGGTATTCTTAAGCAGCACGATAACTCGATTGGATATATCGAGCTGGCCTACGCGGTACAAAACAGTATTCCCTATGCGGATATGGAGAACTCATCCGGTAACTTTATTACCCCGAGCGTGGAGTCGGCCGCTGCCGCTGCCGCTCCGTTCCCGATGCCCGAGAACATGACAAAGTTCATCACGAACACCAGCGCACCGCAAGGTTATCCGATTACGGGATTTAGCTGGCTCATCTTCTATCCAAATGGAGCGAAGGCCGATCAGGTCAAGAAGTTCATGAATTGGGTCATCACCAAAGGACAGGCGGATAACCAGGCACTCTATTATGCACCGCTTCCGCAGTCCGTCGTATCGGCAATTCAGGCACAGTTGCAGCCCAGCAGTGCTTCGAATACCAGCGCAACTCCTCCGCCAGCGCAATAGTTAATTTTCTTGGTTAGGTTAGAAGGGCAGCGTGCGAACGTTGTCCTTCTTTTTTCTCTATGGGAATAACTATGGAATTTAACGAGCTTCAATGTGCCCGACGGGCTGGACTACAACAGGATATCCATCGACGTTCTGCGGAAGCTGTGCTTTCAAACTATCGGTTAGGGAATCTACAAAAATGAGGATGGCCGGTACGCCTTTCTTGCTCGTTTCTCCGGTTCCCTGAACGCCCGGAATATTATCCATACAGGAGTGTACGATGCAAGCACCTGGGATGGTGGTTTTAGGGAATCGGGCAGTATGGGTTGGGCCGAGGAAAGATGCCGGCTATGCGGAGCACAACTTGCGGTTGCAAGGGTCAACAGAAATAATTTTATACTACGCCCCATATAAAATGGCCCCTGCCACAAAGCAGAGGCTCGTGAATTTAAACGGCTGGTGTTAGAAGGACGATTGGACAAAGGATAGTCCAAAATCATGAGCAATGTGGTCCATGCGGTTTGCAAAGGAACTGGTGCTCGATCCAGCAAAGTCGAGACCGACGGGATTCTTATTTGCGTCATTGGTTACCATCATCGATCCGCTGTCTCCGGCTTCGATAAACGTACCGGAAGCCACGTAAATCTGGTCCACGAATTTTGCACGGAAGTGCGTATATTGCACGGTAATCGTTACATTGATTCCGGCGATACTGCCGGTCGTATGGCCTGTGGTGCGGCCAACTTTTTGAACGCCGAGGCTTAGGCTCGGGGAAGTCACGGTGTTCGAAGGAGTGTACCAGTTATCGGGGGACATCTTCGGTGACCAGCCACCAGAAAGTCCGGGATCACACTCAGCAAGAGCAGCATCGTAATAATTATTGTGGCGGCTATCGATGTAATTCCAGGCATAGAGTTTTCCAACGCCATTGCCGGTATTACAGCTATTATCATAGCGACCGGGCTGGTCTTGCTGGTCTACACTGGTTGCTCCATTCTCATTGGCAAAAACATGATTACAGCTGAGCATAAAGGCTGGAGTACCGCCATTTACCGTGGAAGGTGAAGTGAAGCTATAGCTTTGGCTGTAAACGTGAATCACATCGTGCGAAGACCCACTTGCCTCATACGATCCGGAATACGTTCCGCTGCTGGTAAGACGGTCGGTAGTAACCAACGCTCCAATGGAACCGGCGGCGCATTCATCGTTATCGCCAACGCTGACGCCTGCCGGACAAGGTGTACGATAATTGCCCGTGTATCCGTGGGCCGTTACGGTTCCCACCATTTCGACACGGGTCTTCAGGCCTTCCAGTAGTTCTGGAATACCCGCTACACCGGGATGGTCCGTAAACACAAGAATCACCGCCGCATTGGGATTGGTCTTATCCAGACCAACTCCATCGCCAATGACGCCAGGAATATTGAGCAGATCGGGTTCATGCCGCCTCTGAACAGCAATCGCCTGCTGCACAAAAGCCGGTTGATTCGACCAATTCGCGTGATAATTTAACGAAGGTGCGATAATACCGGACACCGGCGACTGTATGGCAGTCGGAGGAGTGCTGGATTGATTGCAGCTCCAAAATGTAAACGTAGCCATCGCGAGGCCTAATATGAAACCCCTACGATGAAGGAAAGCAGATTTGTACATAACGATATGAAATAAGTGAATGACAAACTATCAATCATGCAGGACATTCAATCGGTGAAGACAAAGCGTCCCGCATTTCTACTGTAAACTCGCAGAATCCAGCAACGAATATTTATTCATAGAGTTCCGCTTAAACTTTTGACCTGCACCGGTACTCTATGTCTACGAATGCGGTAACAATGAACCAACAATTTAACTACTATTACCACAATGAAATATCTCAATAATCTTTCGATTTTACGCATTTTTTGGCAGTCCGGAGCAATTCGCGGAGCGATGCTTGGGCTTGTAGCAGCAGCGGCTCTGGGGATGGCGAGTTGTGCGACGCAGAGCACTGCGCCAACTAGCGAGGCGACGCTTTCCGATGCGGCGCAAGCGACTAATTCGCAGGATGCTGCGGACGTCCTTGCCGCCTCGATGGGAACCAGTTCCGGTGGGGCCGGAATGGTCTTCGTCGATGCGATGACCCTGGCGCATGGCCAGAATATCCCGGATGCTGTCGTTCTTGGGAACCCCAGTGATA
>JAKAIL010000055.1 GCA_021825235.1 Bacteroidota bacterium
TTTTCTTTTGAGTGCGCTGCTCATCAAACTTTCGTCGCGCGGTCCCATCTTCTTCAAACAAGCGCGGACCGGAGAAGATGGGCATACGTTTATCTGCTATAAGTTCCGGACCATGCGGGAGGACCGCTCCGCTCACCTGATCCAAGCCACGAAGGACGATCCCCGGCTGACGAGCGTTGGGCGCATTTTGCGACGCACGAGCTTAGATGAGTTACCGCAATTTTGGAATGTGCTTAAGGGGGAAATGTCCGTCGTTGGCCCACGGCCGCACATGCTGAAGCACACCGAGGACTACCGGAAGATTATTGCGCAATATATGGTCCGCCACTTTGTAAAGCCGGGACTCACCGGCTGGGCTCAGGTGAATGGTTACCGAGGCGCTACGCGCCATCCGGACGCGATGCAACGCCGCATCGAACACGATCTTTACTATATCGAAAACTGGTCTTTTTTGTTCGACCTTACCATTATTGGCCGAACGATTATTTCCGTGCTTCGTGGCGATAAGAATGCATACTGAGCGATAAGTTGCCATCGGCATGGCAATCGTGGAACAGTCCCTTGCACTGACGGCGTTACGAACACACTATGTACTCCGTTGGAATTATCGGCGCGACTGGTGCTGTCGGAACGGAAATGCTGCGCGTTCTGGAAACGCGCAATTTTCCGGTATCGGAACTTCACCTCTTTGCCAGCGATCGCTCCGTTGGCAAAAATTTGTCGTTTCATGGCTCAACCGTATCCGTCGAACCGCTGTGGGCAAGTTCGTTCGACGACTTAGATCTTGCGCTCTTTAGCGCCGGCAGCGACATTAGCAAGCAATGGCGCAGCGCCGTAGAGCGATCGGAATGCACGATGATCGATAACTCGAGCGCATTTCGAATGGAATCGGGAGTTCCACTCGTGATTCCGGAAATAAATGCGGAAGACTTACGGAGCCGATCACGTGTTATTGCCGTGCCGAATTGCTCTACCATCATCATGCTGATGGCCGTTGCCCCACTGCGTACGCTTGGAAAAATCCGCCGAATCGTTGTGTCCACCTATCAGGCGGTTAGTGGGGCCGGTGCCAAAGCGATGCAGGAATTGGAATCACAGGCACGCGAATATTTGCGCGGCGAACCGCTGGGTCAGTCTGTTTTTCCCCATCCGATCGCATTCAATCTCTTTTGCCACAATGCCAATGTTAACGAGGCCGGTTACAATGGCGAAGAGTGGAAAATGATCCACGAAACCAAAAAGATTTTACACGATGAGGACCTTGCCGTCACGGCAACGTGCGTTCGAGTTCCAGTATTTCGTGCCCATTCTGAAAGCATCAATGTGGAGTTCGTCGGTGCGCGCCCTTCGCTCGAAGAGGTGCATAACGCACTATGCTCCTTTGACGGAGTGAACGTGGTTGATGATCGAGCGACGAACCATTTTCCGATGCCCAATGAAGCCAGCGGCCAGTTCGATGTACTCGTCGGGCATGTTCGAAATGATGTAAGTAACCCACATGCCATCGAATTATTTGCGAGCGGCGACCAACTGCTTAAAGGCGCGGCGCTCGATGCCGTGCAAATTGCGGAGAGTTTAGTTGAACAAAGACTACTACTCCCCAAACGCGAGGCAAAACTCGCGGCGTAATGGGCTTGCAAATCCCAAGGAAGTCCAGGTAGAACCGCACGTTTTCGATGTTCCGCCTGTTCCGGGCATTCTGATGGATGTTCTCGCAACTACGCTCCGGGTTCTCTTGCCCGTCGTCTATGGCGGGCTTACGTTCTACTTCGCCAGGACTTTTTTCCGCTCGTTGAATCAGGCAAAACGGCTCCAATACGCCGTTTCCGCTGCCTATGCCGTGCTGGGCCTACACGTCATTTATATCGGAGCGTATGCCGCTCAAAATCATCATGATCTCGTCGCGACCGTGTATGAGCTTTTCTCTTTGATTGCTTTTACGTTGCTCGCAGTGTACGTCTTTGCAGAACTGCGCCCATCGCGGGAAACCTCCGGGACCGGCTTTTTTGTAACGGCGATCTGTTTTTTACTGCAATTAGTTTCTTCCCTCACTATTGGCGGGGAGCCGGTTCCAGAAACGAAAGCAATTTTAAGCGATCCCGTTTTCAACCTTCATGTTACCACCTCGGTCTTTGGGTATGCGGCACTCATGCTTGCTGCTATCTATGGCAGCCTCTATCTTTTGCTGTATCGCGAAATACGGCGGAATCAGTTTGGAGCGATTTTCGAGCATATCCCCAGCCTGGACCGTTTAGAGCGTTATGGCTTGCGCGCGACGGCCTTCGGGTTTATTTTTCTCACATTTGCTATTATCTTTGGCGGAATGCTGCTGGTTGGTCCGTATCGAGCGGACTACGGCCCCAATACCGGCTGGAATTTGTTTCTCGACCCTAAGGTACTAACAACACTGCTCGTGTGGCTGGTCTTTGGCGTCACCTTGCTCGTTCGCAAAGTAGTGCATTTGGAAGGCCGGCGACTGGTCCTCTTTTGGATGTCAGGGTTTGCGCTCACCGTCATTTCGATGACGGTTGTAAACTGGGTCGGGACATCGTTCCATAGTTTCCTGTAGGAATTTCAGCGTGCCGCAGCAATTCATCGCCATCAGCATTTCGCACCATCGCGCGCCAGTGGAAATCCGGGAGCGGCTGCAGCTTTCCGAGCAAGAAGCCCGTGCTCTGCTCGAAGAATTGCGGAACGGTGAAATGGTGGTCCTATCCACCTGCAATCGCACGGAACTTTATGTTCGCCCGGCTGTCGCGACACAAGCGGAAGGCGCGCAACTGATCGAGCAACTCCTTTCCTCGGGTGTGGTGCGGAGCAAAACCACAGAAGTGGACCGATCCTTCTTCGAAACCTATTCCTCCACCGATGCGATCCGGCATCTCTTTGCGGTTATCTCCGGCATTGATTCCCAGATCATTGGGGATCAGCAGATTTTCGCGCAAGTGAAAGACGCATTCCGTATAAGCGCGGAAGCCGGAGTGAGTGGCGGGTTTGTCAAAAAGCTCTCCCAGGCAGCGTCGCGCGTCGCCAAACGAGTGATAACGGAGACCGGTCTCAATGAAGGAGCCGCAACGATTTCGTATGCGGCAGTAGAATTTGCGCGCAAGATTTATGATGATCTGCGTTTGCGGCATATCGTAGTGATCGGTGCCGGTGAAACCGGTGAATTAGCGGCTAAACATTTTCTGGAACGCGAGGTCGGCCACTTGACAATCGCGAATCGCAGTTTGGAGCATGCGCGCGCGTTGCTCGAACGTATTGTTCCTTCGGGAACCAAGGGAAGCTTCGATATTATCGGGCTCGCGACGTTAGAGGACGTTTTGCCGGATTGCGACATTATCCTTAGCGCTACCTCTGCTCCGGATTATGTGTTGACCGAACCGGTGATGAAAGCTGCGCTTCAGAAACGGCAGTCATCGTCACCGGTCGTGATGATCGATATTGCCGTGCCGCGCGATATCGATCCTGCTATCGCGACTCTACCCAATGTGTTTTTAAAGGACATCGATGATCTCCGAACGATTATCGATCGCAACGCGGAGCGGCGCCGGCAGGAAATCCCAAAGGCGGAGGCGATTATTGATGAAGAACTTTCACAGTTTCTGGAATCTCTTTCCCGCCAGGAAGCGGCGCCGACCATTAAGGAGCTTCGCGATAAATTCGAAGCGGTGCGGCGAGAAGAATTGGAACGGCACCGCGGAAAACTTGATGAGCGCACGCAGGCATTGTTCGATGATATGTCGCGCCGGATGATGAATCGGCTGCTCCATCATCCAACGATTTCCTTAAAAGAAACCAATAGCGAGGCGGCGGATTATCTTGCACGGATCGAGGTTACCAGAAAACTATTCGGATTGGATAAGGATACAGAACAGTGACAAAGAATCAACTCATCATCGGTTCCCGCGGCAGTGAACTGGCGCTCTGGCAGGCACAGCATGTTGCCGATCTGGTAACCGCGAAATTTCCCGATCTCATGGTCGCCATCGAGATCATTCAGACGATGGGGGACAAAGTGCTCGATACGTCGCTCTCGGTGATTGGCGGCAAAGGAGTATTTACAAAAGAAATCGAATCCTCATTGCTTCGGGGTGATGTCGATATTGCCGTTCACAGCCTGAAAGACCTGCCGACTCAGCTTCCGGAAGGACTGATGCTTGGCGCAATTCCGGAGCGCGCCAATGTAGAGGATGTTTTTCTTTCGAAGGATGTCAATACACGGTTAATGCACCTTCCCGATGGCGCAACGATTGCTACCGGCAGCTTGCGGAGGAAAGCGCAACTTCTCGCGAAGCGCCCGGACTTCAATATTGAGGATATTCGCGGCAACGTTCCCACCCGCATTCGAAAGCTCCTGGATTCGAACTGGGATGGAATGATTTTGGCGGGTGCAGGACTTTATCGCCTTGGGCTTACCGAGCATATTGCGCATGAAATATCGCTCGAATGGGTCCTTCCCGCGGTGGGGCAGGGCGCGCTCGGCATTGAATGCCGTTCCGATGACGCGGATGTTCAATCGTTACTTGCGGCGCTAAACCATGCTCCCACGCAGGTCGCTGTTACGTCCGAACGCGCGCTGCTTGCCGCGCTGGGTGGTGGATGTCAGGTTCCCATCGGCGCGTATGGGCGGGTGCTTGGTCCCACACTCGAGCTTTCCGCGTGCGTGGCAGCGCTGAATGGCGAATCCATCGTACGCGCTGAGCATAGCGGAGCCATAACGAATGCAGAGAGAATTGGCGCCGAGCTGGCACAAACACTGCTTGGGATGGGCGGCAAAGAAATGATGGAAGCGTTCTCTATCGATGCCGGATGGCTTGCGCCCGATCCTACTGGTACGAACCATCATCCCGAAGCCTGATCGTGGCGAAAGTCTTGTTGACACGGCCACGGAAGCGTTCATCCTCGGAAGATACCTTGCACCAAATTCTTCGGGATGCCGGGATTGCCATTTTGGAATTGCCCATGCTCCGCTTCGACTGGCCTGCGGATTTAACCGTAGTCGATCGCTCGCTCGAACGTGCTGCCGCAGGAGCATTTGAAGCCATCGTCTTGTCCAGTCCCACGGCTGTGAACTTTTTCGAAGAACGAGCGCAAGAGCATGGGCTTCTTGCACGAATTTGCGCCAGTACCCGCTTTGGCGCGGTAGGAAGAGCGACCGCAAACGAATTAGCGGTATTTGGTATTGGCGTCGATTTTCCCATTCCTTCCCATGGCGGGAGCCTGGAACTGGCTTCGGTCCTTTCGCACGATAATCTTGCCGGAAAGCATATACTGCTTCTTCAATCGCAATTGGGTCTTGAAACACTTACTCATTCTCTAAGAGAAATCGGAGCAATACCGGAACGTGTTACACTCTATGTAACGGAAGGTCCGACGTTGGAAGATGCGGCTCGGCTGGTTAACCTATTGGAGTCGAAAGCGCGCCCGGACGCCATTGCATTTTTTTCGCCATCTGCCGTCCACAATTTTGTGCGGACCCTGGCAGAAATGGCAAGCGGACTTATTCGGGAACTTCCGCCACTCGCAGCGATTGGTGAAACCACGGCGAAGGCCATTGAGGAAACCCTGCACAAACGGCCGGAGATTGTAGCAAGGAAAGCCGATCAAACAAGCCTGGCACAGGATATACTTCACTATCTGGAATTATAACGGAAACCACACGAACGATTAGATGGAACTTAAAAACGATCTTTTACTTCGCGCGGCGCGCATGGAACCCATTGAGCGCGCACCGGTCTGGTTCATGCGCCAAGCCGGGCGGTATCTACCGGAATATCGGGCAGTACGCGCGAAGCACTCGTTTCTGGAAATGGTACGTACACCGGAATTAGCAGCAGAAGTGACTCTTCAGCCCGTGGACTTCGTTGGCGTGGACGCGGCCATTATTTTCTCCGATATCCTCGTGGTGCCGGAGGCGATGGGAATGAAACTGCTCGTCGAAGAGGGGAAGGGCGGTCCAAAATTTCCGGACCCTATTCGGCTCTATACGAAAATGAAATCGCTTACCGATAGTGGGATTGTCAAGAAACTTTCCTATGTAATGGATGCGATTCGCCTGACAAAAGACCGTCTGAATGGCCGGGTACCGCTCATTGGGTTTTCCGGCGCTCCGTGGACACTCTTCGCCTACATGGTCGAAGGTGAGGGGTCCCGTGATTTCCGACATGCAAAGGAAATGATATACACCCGCCGCGAAGATGCACACTTTTTGCTTCGTAAAATTTCCGATGCTGTGGCCCAATATCTTATCGCACAAATTGAAGCCGGCGCGGACATTGTGCAAATTTTCGATACCTGGGCTGGCATTCTTACTCCGGAAGACTTTCAGGAATTTTCACTCGAATATATCCGCGAGATCGTTAGGCTCGTCCAGCAACACACGCAGAATCGTGCCCCGATAATCGTATTTTGCAAAGGCGCGAATCAATCGTTATTAGAAATTGCATCCATTGGATGCGATGTCGTCGGTCTGGACTGGACTATCGATCTTGCCGAAGCGAAAGCACTGATTGGCGATGGCGTAGCGTTGCAAGGGAATATCGATCCGATGGTGCTGTACACTACAGAGCATGTGATCACGGAGAAGGTAGCGGCGCTTGCATCGCGCATGGGCGAAGCGCGTGGACACATCTTTAACTTAGGGCATGGCATCCTTCCGGATGTCGAACCGGATAATGCCCGGGCGTTTGTGCGCGCGGCAAAGAACGCCTACGAAGGCTTAGCAAATAAATCTTAGGAATGGCAGAGGTTCAACAATCACTTCGCACCCGAGCGGAAGAATTTTTTCGGTCGCTGCAAAACGAGATCACGGGAGCGCTCGAAGTGCTCGATGGCGGCGGCGCCAAGTTTTTTCAGGAAACGTGGCAGCGGCCCGGCGGAGGAGGGGGACGTACCCGCATCCTTTCGGAAGGATCTATATTCGAAAAAGCGGGCGTGAACTTTTCCGCAGTACACGGGGAAGCAGCGGATTCGACCGACGATAACACGCTCACGTTTTTTGCGACTGGAGTTTCGCTTGTCCTACATCCGCGCTCGCCGAAAATTCCCACCGTTCATGCTAATTTCCGATATTTCGAGCAATCGGACCGTCAGGCATGGTTTGGAGGCGGTATGGACCTAACTCCATATTATTTGGATGAGGAAGATGCCGTGCATTTCCATCGCACGATCAAGACGGCGTGTGATAAGCACGATTCCGGTTATTACCCGCGCTTCAAAAAGTGGTGCGATGAATACTTCTATATTAAACACCGCGCGGAATCGAGAGGAATAGGTGGAATCTTCTTCGATTATCTTACCGGCACAAACCATCGCGAACAGGAGCAGCTTTTCGCCTTCGTGCAGGATGCGGGGCACGCATTCCTTCCTGCGTATGTGCCGATTGTGGAGAAACATCATTCCGAGGCGTACACGGAACACGAGAAGCATTGGCAGCTTCTGCGGCGTGGGCGCTACGTGGAATTTAATTTAGTCTATGATCGCGGGACGCGCTTTGGTCTCGAGACCAATGGCCGCATCGAGAGCATTCTCATGAGCCTCCCCACCGTTGCGCGGTGGGAGTACGATGTTCACCCCGCGCTTGGATCGCCGGAAGCCGCGTTAGAAGAGGTGTTGAAACAGCCGAGAGACTGGGCGATTTAGCGTTGATGGGACATCGCGATCGAAAGCGCAGCCAGCGAAGCGGTTTCTGCCCGGAGCCGGCGCGGGCCGAGTGACACGATATGCGCACTAAACTCGGATTTCGCAAGCCGGACCTCCTCCGTGGTAAATCCTCCTTCCGGCCCAACGACAATGGCAAGACGTTGCCCGATCGCACTGGCGATGGCGTTCACAATGGAATGTGCAGGGGGGGCTTCTTCATGCAGAACAATAATAGTTCTGCCCTCTGCTTGGGCGGAGGCCATCGCATCGCGGAATAAAATTTCTTGTGATCCATCCTTAGCAAATATTAAAGCGGGCATCCAGGCACGTTTCGTTTGCTTTACCGCTGCGCGCAGAATTTTCTTCGATCGCTCGAGCCTGGGATGGAACGGTTCGGTCCGCTCGGTTTGAATCGCTTCGATCGCTTTCACACCCAGTTCCGTCGCTTTTTCAAGCAAAAACTCCCATCGGGCAGGCTGCGAGATAATTGCTGCAATGAGCAGCACATCCATTTTGGGTTCACCAAAATTGGGCAGCACTTGCTCGATAGAACAGGTGAGCATTCCTCCGATGGAATGCTCGATGCGGCATTGGTAGCATGCACCGATGAGGTTGGTTGCCAGCAGCTCATCGCCGGCATGAAGGCGAAGGGACCGTATGGCATGATGGGCTTCCTCGCCGCGAAGCATCAGTTCGTTGCGCGCCAGATCCACATCCTCGGGTAAGACGATAAAGCATTCCATTATTCCATTTGGTCTGGATCAGTCTGTTTCAACGTTGATTAGGACTCCATTAATTATGTACCGATAACGCCGAGGCGTGTATAATTTTGAACCGATTGTTCCGTTCGCGCCGTTTTTGATAAATCAATTCCTTTTTGCCAAATCGAACCTTGCCATTACGGGAGCGGAAGCATTTCGTTTGCATCGTTTGCTTCGCGCTCCTTTCCTGCGCACAGGCTGCCTGGGCGCAGTTACCGGAGATTTCTTCCAGTTCCGAACGCTCTGCTGCGTTTGAACCGGTGTTCGAGTCATCGGTCGAACACGCGCTCAGCGGATTTCGCCACAGTAGCGATGAACGCTTGAGCGCCGACGAGTTGGCCCATCTTCAAGCCGCGAATCGAAATGATTATTCGCTCCGGGATGAAAATCTCTCTTTCGATCTTTTTCACTCACTCGCGGCGTATTATCGGAAGCTCCCGTACGCGGCGGAGTCGAAGGTTGATGCCATTATAGAACATGCGCCAAAAACTTCCAGAATTGCGACCAACGCGGCTCTCCTCGGTGCGTTGGAATTTTACGCTCACTCTCCCCTCGGCAGGAGTGATATTGAACAAGGACTGAATCGCTTGAATTCGATTTCCACGGTGGCGAGCGCCTCCGCCCCAGTCCAGCCTGAAATTCTTTTTTGGAAGGCGGAAGGCTACCGTGCCCTGGGTGAATTCAACACTGCGGAAAGAGAGTATGATGCCGCCATAGCGAAATCGAGCGACCCGCGTATCACGGCGCTTACCTATTTTCGAATCGCCGAGCTGGAGGAACGGGAGAAAAGTTATTCTGAGGCCGAGAGTAATTTTAAGAATGCTTCCCATACTCCGGAGAGTCCGATTGCTCTCATGGCCGTATTACGGCAAGGCGCCGTCGAACGAACCGAAAAACATTATGCCGCAGTGCTCACAACAATGGTCGAAGCGGATTCGCTATTCCAGACAACAACGCATGTGATTCCCACTTCGGCCCGCGATTTCCATTATTCCTCACCGCTCGTCGAAGAGTTGTTGCTCGAGTCCACGGAGCACGATCGCATTCTTGGATCTGCGGAACCATCGTTTAATTCGCAGCGGCCGCCCCAACTTATCTCTCCTTTTTTTGAGAGCGAAGTAGATTTACTTCGCGGTGCGGCGTTCAGCGGGCTTGGCCAATACGCCGAAGCGACGGAAGTGCTTGCCCGGGGCGACTCACTCATCGATGGTGCCCGGGATGCGAATGCCGATCCCGTTTTCGCCGAACAGGCGCGGTTTGTTTCCGACGCTATTCGTTTTGAACGCGGATGGTCTCTGTTCGAGCGACAGCGCTATAAAGATGCGGCGGCGGCCTTTCTGGAACTGGTAACGGCCGATTCGGGACTTGCCCGACATAAAATTATTCGCGAAACCGTTTTGCCGCTTCGGGAACAGGGCTTATATTTCGATCCCTTTTTAAACGATTCGATCGAGCAGGCAAAACCCCCAATCCTCGATCGTTCGGTACTATCGAAGGTGAGCATCGATACGACCTTCTTTTTATACAATGATTTTCCGGAGCGCGCCCGGTATTACGCGGGCGTTGCGCTGGCGAGGGCCGGGATGTTAAGCGAAGCCGCGGATATTCTCCAGCCGCTCACCCTGGATAAGGCGATGCTCTATAGCGATCAAGCGACCTATCAACTGGCGCTTATCCGATTTGCCCAGCACAGTTATGAAGCCCAAAAGCTGCTCGTGCCGGCAAGTTATGAACGCAGTGTGCGTGGCGGATATGCATCGTTTCTCTTAGGAGAGCTTGCCTACCGAAGGAACGATTATGAACGTGCCGAAGAATATTTTGCCAATGCCTTTGCATTGCTTCCACTCACCGATACGGCCATTCGTGCTACAGCCCACTTGGAACGTGGGCTTTCGCTTATACCGCTCGGCAACTGGGCCGATGCCGCGGACGAACTTTCGACGTATCTTGCACGGTCGCATGAACACGTTCTGGGGCGGACCGATGAAGCATTGTTTTGGATGGGGAAGGCTTATTTTCGAGCGCACGAGTACGATTCGGCCACGCATGCTTTTTCGCAGTTGCTACTGGAGTTCCCAACCAGCTCGCGCCGAATCGATGCACAGTATGGATACGCCTGGAGCCTCTTCGAAGCCAACCAGTTTGCAGAAGCAGAGCCGGAATTCGAGCGCGTTATTCAAATGGATTCGATCAGCCGGTATGCCTATGATGTCCTTTCCCGCGCGGGTGATTCCTATTACGCCTTAGGCGAAAATCACAAGGCAAACCGCCTCTATAATCTTGCTACGGACCGGCCAACATTCAATGACTTAATGGCAACTCGCGCGATACTCATGCTGGGCATTACCCGGCTCAAGATCGATAGCACGCGCAGCGCCATGAACGAATTTGAATATCTCACCCAAAAATATCCGCAGAGCGACATTGTGGACCTCGCCTCGTTCGATTACGGACTTGCGGCGTATAGCATTAACCTTACCGGGCCTGCAGAATCGATGATGCAAACGTTGGTCCGGAAATATCCGAAATCACCGATCGCTCCGCGAGCACTTTATGTTGCCGCGGAGGAACGCATTCGGCGCGATGACGTCCGTGGCTCCCTTGGATTTTATGAGCAAGTAATAAACGATTACCCTCGCTCGCCAGAAGCGGGTCCTGCGCTCTTTGGATTGCAAGATGCCTTAGCCGATCTGAAACGAATTCCGGAAGCGCTGGCCGTGGCCGATACTTTCGTTGCTCGCCATCCGGAAAATCCGATTGATCCGCTGGTCCTGCTCCGCGCAGGGGAGTTCAAGCTAAAACTGCATCAGCCAGCCAGCGCACTGACTACCTTCCAAACGTTTGTAGCCAATTATCCCACACATCCGGCACGGCCCGAGGCGGACCTGCTCATTGCGGAGTCGGAGCTTGCAACACAAGATACCGCGACGGGGATGGGCGCACTTGATACCATTGTTCTGCGCTACGATTCCTTGCCCGAAATCGCAGCGCAGGCCTACCTCGACCGCGCTCGCATCGAACAAGCACGCACGGAAAAGGATAGCGCCGCACTTGATTTCCAGCAAGCTTTTCAGGATCGCTATTATTCTGCGGATGCCGCGCCCCAGGCCATGCTCGACTATGGCAATATGCTTGCAGATGAAAAGAAAACCGATTCTGCGATTGCGGTCCTGCTTGATCTTTCCACCCGCTACCCAATCGAGGCAAGCATGAGCGCTCAAGGAGCTATTCGCGCCGGCGATCTTCTTGCCGTAAGTGGAAAGCCCGATAGCGCCCGAAGTGTATATTCCAGAGTAACGGTGGCGCATCCTTCGGATGAATGGGGATCTGCAGCACAGATTGGAGTTGGTGAAACCTATGAGGCGCAAGGAGATTGGCGCGCGGCTGCCGATGCATTTGAATTGGCCAGGCGCGTTTCTCGTCTTCCGGCGGAATTAGAAGGACGAAGTCTTTTGGGACTCGCTCGATCAAATGTTCATATCGGGAGAAAAGCGGAAGCCATCCGTGACCTTCATTTGCTTCTTTCGCTTCGCGGCGTGCCGGAAGCGTATCGAGGAGCCGCAGAATCGCTCCTGGCCAGTTTGCAACCGCATACAAAGAAAGCAGCGGAAACGGTTGCGAAAAAGCCTATGAAGAAAGGCAGGCAGCGATGAAATTCGTTTGGATATTTCTTCTTCTATCCTTTGCATCACCGGCATTCTCCCAGATAACCGGAGCTGCCCCCGAAACGCCGCAACTCAGTTCGGAGCGGCCATTGCCACCATCGATGCAAGCCGAACTTCGGCGCACTCAAAAAGGCAGAATCCTCAACTTTCGCGACACCATTTCGGCGCAGGATATCGCCAAAGAACATTTCAATGATACCGGATCGAATACGTATTCCGATTCGGTAATATCCGTGATCGATACCGCGGTCTCATTGCCCCATAAAGAGTGGCTGGATTCCGAGTTGGTCGAAATTCCGGAACTGGCCCGGTTCGGTAATCGGATCCATTTCAATTATACCCCGGCTATTATGACGGGAACGAACCTTCAACCTGTTCCATTCGATTCCACGCTGCTCGCTCAGATGAATCCGGTGATCATTGAAAACCTTCCGTTTTTCGATCAGTCTCCGATTCCAATGCCTCTCGAGCCGGCGCGAGGATATGAGTCATTTCTCGAAGCCGGTATTGGCAATATTTATCTTCCGCGCATTTCGGGATGGTTGGCTCAATCGCTTTCGGAACGTTCTGCGGTGAACTTATTGGGCCAATACCGTTCCCTTGCTGCGACCTCCTCTGCAATTCATTCCTATATGAATCTGAATGCTTCGTTACGTTCACAATTAGGTCCCGATCCGGGAATTGCCACCTTTTACTCCAATGCACTTACCCTTCGAGCAGGTTATTCCTCGCGAAGTGTGGCCGATTCCAATACTGCTACGAACGACCATGCACTCTCGAATTTCGTTGCCTCCGCCCAATTTGCAGGTGATCTTTCCATGGGATTCCATTATGATGCAAGCTTTGCAGACCACGAATTGAACGATAATTATTCATCGGGTGCTTCCGAATCGTCACAGGACCTTTCGCTTGGAACCCAATTCCATAGTGCATCGCTCCGGTTTTCTGCCGATGGGACCTATTCTCGCGCGGCACTCAGTGCGGATACGGCTCCCGTTGCCGGAGCCAATTTTTTTGGCTCCGCAAGTATACCGTTAAGTGGGGAATCCATAAAGGCTACGGTTGGCAGCCAGGGTTCCGTGGAGTGGGATGCGGGTGCCGAATTCCTGGGGGGGAGCGGCACGAATGGCTCGAGCTATGCGAGCATTGTGCCGATCGCCCATATAAAGTTACCTTTGAATGCGCGCTGGGAAATGGGCGCATCGTTCGAGCCCCAGGTACAACTTGCGTCGCTCCGCGCGCTAACCAATGTCAACCCATTTTACTCTCCGGAGCTTGTACACTACTATCGCACGAGCGATACCACGGAGATCGATGCACGCTCGGTGGTGATGGACAAAGCCAATCTCGCTGGTTTTATGAGCTACATGCTTTCGCCGGACGATGAAATTCGCTTCGAGGCACGCTATATTGCACGCGATCGCGAGCCGATCTTCGACCAAATAACCACGCGCGATTCTTCCAATGTTTTTATCGTAACGCCAGAAAGCACGAACCGATTTGCACTTACCGCGTCCGGGAATTTCCTGCTCTTTACACGCGACGTATTGACGGGCTCTGCAGAATTTATTTCTGCAACTATTTCCGGACAGAACCGGGCCATTCCGTTTGAACCCGATTTTAAACTAGCGGCTCAATACCATTTCAATTCTTTCTGGCAGGATGTGCAGCCTTCGGTGGCATTCCGAATGATTTCCCGGCCGGGCCAGACGCTTAATTTCCTCGACGCAACGATCGATGCGGAATTTTCGCGCCATATGATGGCAGAATTCCGAGCAGAAAATATTCTTGGCGGCCCAAGCGATTTTTGGCCCGGCTATCCGGAATACCCGGAATCGATCTGGGCCAGCATCCGCTATAACTTTTAATTCCTCGAACTATCTTCCGGCAACGCGACTTTTTGTAGCCTATGGCGGAAGGTCCCTCATACTTATCCAGGACTCCTCGCGCTTCGGAGCTTGCCAAACGGTTTGGCATGACGCCCGAAGCGATGGAAGAGCTACTCCAGCAAACTCACTCCGAGTATGCCGGTGCCCTATTGCCACCCGTGGAACCAAAAGCAGAAACCCCGATTGAACAGGCGGCGAAATCGGTACCCACTTTCCCGGAAACTCTACCCGATACGCCCCAAGGGAAGCATCCCACGGCTCAACCCATTAGTGGTGGATTCATCGCGGCGATTTTCGTCGTGCTGCTGATTGGCCTTGGTATCGCGCTCTCGTTTCGACAGGGATGCTTTCATCGCCGCGGAGAACAGACTTCGGCAAAACCGGTTGACACAGTCCAGTCGATGATGCATCATGCGGCGGCACAAGCTTCCACGCCACCACAGCCGATTACAAATACTTCCCCAAGCGAGGTACCGCCGGAATCGCTTGTCGTACCCCAGGAAGAACCTCCCGGAGTTACCGGACCACCTACGAATAGTGGCATTACTACGGAAGCCCAGGCTTTACGGGCGGAGAAACAACCGGTTCCCAAACCGCTCCTGATTACTGCCAGCAATTTCGATGCGGAAGAAACGTTGGCTAAACTCCATGCGGAGGGGAATCGGCGCGCCTATATGCGAGCGGTCCATAGTACCCATGGCGTAACGTATCGCATATATGCCAGGCCGTAGGACGGTGGCCTCTTCAGGCGAATTTAAAACCTCATCGTCATCCCGATGCCTGCACCATCCGGTTCATAGACCGGGGTGAAGGTGGTCTGGGCTATCCAGCGATCGAACGTCTTTTCGAGCGCGCCCATCGACTTTTTCTTTGGGGATTCCGTCACGCTTACATCTCCGTTCGGATTCGGAGAAACAAGATTTCCGAAGGTGATTCCCAGTGCAATTGCCAGTGGATAATCGCTCCACCAATGAACGCTCTGGGATACAAGGCTTACCGCTAACCCGGTACATAAGGCATAGCCAACGGGCCGAATCCACGTTTGTTCTGGGTAATTATTCGCGATGACCGTAAGCGTCGCAAGGGCTGTGGAAAGGTGCCCCGATGGAAAGGCATCGTAATGTGAGGTGTGGTACAGATAGTCGATCTGGTTTGGGAACCAATCCCACCGGCCGGTGGGATTGGTGGTAATATCGATAGGGCTTTCCCTTCCGGTAATATGCTTTAAGAGCTGTACGACGCCGCCGCACGAAAGTATGGCTTCGCAAATTTGAGATGCCGTTCGCACGGCACGCTGATCGCCGGCAACCAATCCATAGCCTGCATAGGCCGCCGCCAGGCCGAACTGGAACTTCCCATCACCCATGTCCACGAATAAGTCCGAGGCGGTTCGATAGGTGCCACCTCGATCGTAAGCCGTGGCCAGAGGTTTCCACATCGGATTGTCGTAGAATATCATCGCTGCCGTGCTGGCGGTAATAAGTGCCATTTGCGGCCAATATTCGAGCCGGATATTGTCCATCACCCAATCGCGCCAATCGGTCGGGAGATTCGTAATCATATCGAAAATTCCCGGTTCTTTTCGACGATCGATACTACTTCCGGTAACAGCATTGGTGTATGCGGTATCGGACATTGTTGTATGATCAACCGAGTCTGGTCCAGTGGAAGCGTTCGTGCGCGCAACCGATGAGTCCGCGTGAACTAATAGGAGCAGACTCAGAACAAGGAACGTCGGGAATATTTTCATGGTGTCGGCACGTAAAACGATAGCATCGCACGGATAACTCCGACGGCTGAGATTCTGCTGCAAAGTCAGAGATTGTCTGAAAAACGGACTAAAACCCGTGCCTAAGGCCCGGAAGAACTTCGTTGGAGCGATTATTCCATTGCCTGTTCAAGCGCAGAGGTCAGCGTTTCGAGTTCCAGTGCAATACGGTCGATTTCTCGACGTTCGTTTTCCTTCGTATGCGCCTCCTGCTCGGCATAATTTAAGGATGCGAGGACGGCCAAGGTAGTGGTGGATTGTCCCGGTAATTTGGTCTGGAGTTCTCGTAGCTGCGCATCCACATCCTGGGCAAGTTGTTGCGTGAGTGCTTCATCGTTCGAACGAAGCGGATAGTCGGACCCCAGGATGGTAACTTTTACTGTCTGTGCCATGCTATTTCTCGTTTGTGAGGAGTGCGCGCGATTCTATGGTAGAAAGTTGGTCCATGAGAGCATCGAGGACTTTCGCAGCCTTGTCCCGATCGTCCGGCGTGAGATGGAGTACGTATTGGGCATCCATCCGTTCATCTTCGTAGATGGTTTGTCGGAGCTTGTCGCGCTCAGCGCTAACCACGTTCAATCGCTCCTCGAGTTGCGCAAATTTATCTTTCCACTCCGAAACTTCGGACTTCCAGGTGGTTTCGAGCTTCTGCTGCTTCTGAAGTTCGACTGAACGATTTTCGAGTTCGGACTCCAGTTTTGCGATGATCTCAATCTGTTCGTTCAGCAGGCGGTCCTGATCGTTCAGCCGCATACTAAGATTGGTAAATTCTTTCGCGCGTTCCTGAGACTCGGTCTTCACACTCTCGATGAGTGAAGCGCGTTGGTCGAAATTCTGCCGCTCCTGGGCAAAAAGTGTCTCCATGTCGCTCAGCCGTTTTTCGAGCGCGCGCTTTTCTTCTTTCAGATGCTGTATGCGTTCGGCAGCGTCGCGTGCGGTGCGTTCGAGGCGAGTCATCGCGCGAGCAAGCCGTTCGCGGCTCAAGCCTAATACTACTTCTCGGGATTCAGTAGGGGTCACTTCAATATTGGATAACGAGTAATGCTAATCAGTATCGAGTTATGGATACTCGGTACATTACTTGGCACTCTATTATGTCCGAAGCCGAGCATGTAGTTCTCCTTCGAGGCGCTTAATCATAGAATTGATATGCTGGTCCACTTCGCGCTCTTCCAGCGTACGGTCTTCCAATCGAAACACGAGGTGAAATGCGAGGCTACGTTCATGCGTTGATTTCATCTCCTTGGATTGGAATTGATCGAAGAGCCGCACCTCGCGCAGCACTTCCGGTGGGGCACCGCTCGAGATCATATCCATCACACTTTTTGCAGAAATCGAATCCTTCAGCACCAATGCAAGGTCGCGCTCGATCGAGGGATATTTCGGTAATGGCTTGGCGGTGGGAGGATTTTCGAAATGCTTGCAAGCAAAAGCATAAAGCGTTGAAGCGTCAATAAACGCAATCCATGCGTCATTGCGGAGGTCGTATTGCTTTGCAATGATTGCCGAAAGTTTGCCCAATTGTGCTATCGGGGTTGGTCCGAGGCTCATACGTAAGGCCTCACCAGTCGTAAAGTACTGCGATTCGCTTTCTTGCGAGTATTCGATGTTCCGAAGACCTAATCGCGAAACGATGGCTTCCGCAAGTCCTTTAAGCAGAAAAATATCGGCGCGGACGGCCTCGCCATTATACGCATTTTTCGGTTCCTGAATGCCGGAGATAAGAATGCCAATCTCCGTAGTTTCGTGGATATGTCCGAGTTGCTCCGGATTTTGCGAATAATGGAATATATGTCCCATTTCAAACATTCGCTGGCCGCTGGCCTGGAAACGCTCGTTTAGGCTCGCGGCTTCAAGCAAATTAATGGCGATGCTCGTGCGCATCCGGTCCCGCTCCAGATTGATGGGATTGATAATTTCGACAGGCTGCGCATGGAAGTGCTTCGCATTCCTTTGGCTGACGAGTGGCGAAGAAATGCATTCACTTGCGCCAAGCGTGAGCAGTGCAGAGCGAACAAGTTCCTCGAATGTTCTCCATGCGAGTGGCTCGCGCGTCGTGGGAAGGGGAGTCCGCTCGAAGGTGCTTGTTGGGATCGCCTCATACCCAATCACTCGCGCAATTTCTTCGATTGCATCCTCTTCGCGCTCCAAATCGATACGCCAGGAAGGAGAAGTGAGCGTCCAGTGGTTGGAATGGGAATTCTTCACAGGAATATCCAGCCGGTCGAATACTTCGAGCATCCGCTTGGTGGGAACGCTCATTCCCATAGATC